>NZ_LKBW01000268.1 GCF_002699855.1 Pseudomonas amygdali
CTATCGTGCGACGCTCCGCGTCGCATGCCGTTCTGGACGCTCCGCGTCCTCTCCTGAGAACTGCGGCGCGGTGCAAATCTGTGACGCGGAGCGTCACCCACGGCATTCCCACGCTGGAGCGTGAGGAACGATAGCTATCTAACTACCAGAGCAGCAAGCCTGCTCAACCCTCGGCAGTCTGCGAGGCCAGGGCCACGGCGCGGAACATGGCGCGGCGTTTGTTCAGGGTTTCTTCCCATTCCAGCACTGGCACGGAGTCGGCAACAATGCCGCCACCGGCCTGTACATGCAGTTCGCCGTTCTTGATAACCGCAGTACGAATCGCGATAGCCGTGTCCATGTTGCCATTCCAGGCCATATACCCCACGGCGCCGCCATAGACACCGCGCTTGACCGGCTCCAGCTCATCGATGATTTCCATGGCGCGAATTTTCGGCGCACCGGACAACGTGCCAGCCGGCAGAATCGCCCGCAGTGCGTCCATTGCCGTCAGCCCGTTTTTCAATTGACCGGTGACGTTGGAAACAATGTGCATCACGTTGGAATAACGCTCGATAACCATCTTCTCGGTCAGTTTGACCGTACCGATCTCGGACACCCGCCCAACGTCATTACGGCCCAGATCGATGAGCATCAGGTGCTCGGCGATTTCCTTGTGATCGGACAGCAGGTCTTCTTCCAGCGCAAGATCGGCCTCTTCGGTGGCACCGCGAGGGCGAGTACCGGCGATTGGACGCACCGTAATCAGGTTGTCCTCGACCCTTACCAGCACTTCCGGCGAACTGCCGACGACATGGAAGTCGCCGAAGTTGAAGAAGTACATGTAAGGCGTCGGGTTGAAGCAGCGCAGCGCCCGATACAGATCGATGGGCGCGGCCTTGAAATCGATGGACATGCGTTGCGACGGCACAACCTGCATGACGTCACCCGCGAGGATGTACTGCTTGATCGTGTCGACCGCAGCCTCGTAATCGCCCTGAGTAAAGCTGGAGCGAAACACCGGGTCGGCAGCCGGAGGCCGGTCCAGGTCCAGACCGCGACGCGGAGTGATCGGCTGACGCAGCTTGTGCATCAGTTCATCAAGCTGCGCGACGCCACGTGCGTAGGCATCCTGCTGCGCCGGATCGACCAGCACGATGGCGTGCATCTTGCCCGCCAGGTTGTCGAACACCACGACCGCGTCAGAAACCATCAACAGGATATCCGGCACGCCCAGCGGGTCAGGGTTCGGGCAGTTGGCCAGACGCTTCTCGACATAACGCACACAGTCGTAGCCAAAGTAGCCCACCAGCCCGCCGTTGAAGCGTGGCAGCCCGGCAATCGTCGGTACGTTGTAGCGCGCCTTGAAGGTCTCGACGAAGTCCAGCGGGTCTTCGACATCCAGGCTTTCGATCTCGACGCCATCGTGGGTCACGCTGACGTGATGGCCATGAACGCGCATCACGGTGCGGCATGGCAGGCCGATGATCGAATAGCGCCCCCACTTCTCGCCGCCCTGAACCGACTCCAGCAAGTAGGAGTTGGGCTGATCGGCAAGCTTGAGGTAGATCGACAGCGGCGTATCGAAGTCGGCCAGGGTTTCGCGGGCAAGCGGGATGCGGTTGTAGCCTTCGGCGGCCAAACGCAGGAATTCTTCACGGTTCATGAGCAACCTCGTGGTTTGAGGAAAAACGGTCAGTCAGGCAAACGTGCCGGCAGGTCGGCCAGGATCAAGTCAGGCGCGCCAACGCCAGCGGGCCAGGGCCTTGATGACTTTCATCCAGAGCTTGCGAGTGACCACCACGATGGATTCTCTTGGGGAGGGACGTTTGATGTCGGGCAACAGTATCTCAGCGTCCATGTCCAGGCAACCGGGAATCAGCCTGCGCAGATCATCGATGACCATCGCCGGGTTTTCCTCGGCAATCGGCCGCCCATGGTTGTAGCCATAGCTCAGCGCGACGCAGGCCACACCGGCAGCCTTGGCAGCCTGTACATCACTGCGCGAATCGCCAACGAACAGCGCTTGCGAGGCAGGCACACCCGCCATTTTCATTACAAAAAACAGCGCGGCAGGGTCAGGTTTTTTCTGCGGCATGGTGTCGCCACCGATGATCCAGCGAAAGAAACGCCCCAGTTTCATTTCATCCAGCAGCGGCGCGACAAAGCGCTCCGGTTTGTTGGTGATGAGGGCCATTTCGACGCCCATCTTCTGCAGCCATTTCAGGGTTTCACGCACGCCGGGGTAGACCACGGTGAACTCGTGCTTCTGAGCGTAGGCACGCATGAAGATCTCCAGACCCTGCTCAGCCAGTTCATCATCGACGCCACTGTGGTCGAGGTGGTTGGCCAGCGCGCGGCGTACCAGCACCGGTGCGCCATTGCCGACCCAGGCGCGGACCGACTCAAGCCCGGCTATTGGCCGGCCAAGTTCAGCCAGCATGGTATCCACCGCTACTGCCAGATCAGGGACCGAGTCCACCAGGGTCCCGTCCAGGTCGAACATGATCAGCTTGGGCAACTTGCCTGCAAATAGCTGCTCAAAGCCGCTCATGCGCGGGATGCTGCCAGTTCTGCACGCATTTTCTCGATCACTTCCCGGTAGTCCGGTGCGTTGAAAATGGCCGAACCGGCAACGAAGGTATCAGCACCTGCCGCTGCGATCTCACGGATGTTGTTGACGTTTACGCCGCCGTCGATTTCCAGACGGATGTCACGGCCCGACGCATCGATCAACGCCCGCGCTTCGCGCAGCTTGTTGAGCGTACCGGGAATGAACTTCTGCCCGCCGAAACCCGGGTTGACGCTCATGAGCAGGATCATGTCGACCTTATCCATCACGTACTCCAGCAGGTTCAGCGGAGTTGCCGGGTTGAACACCAGCCCCGCCTTGCAGCCGCCTTCACGGATCAGTTGCAACGAACGATCAATGTGCTGGGTCGCTTCCGGGTGAAAGGTAATGTAGGTGGCACCGGCCTCGATGAAATCACCGATGATGCGATCCACCGGGCTGACCATCAAATGCACATCGATCGGTGCAGTAACGCCATATTTGCGCAACGCGCTGCACACCATCGGACCAATGGTCAGGTTCGGGACGTAATGATTGTCCATCACGTCGAAGTGAACGAAGTCGGCGCCGCTGGACAGCACATTGTCGACTTCCTCACCCAGACGGGCGAAGTCAGCGGAAAGAATCGATGGGGCAATAACGAAGGGCTGCATGACGCACCTGTTTGAGCAGAATCACGGTGCGCGGATTGTACGCCAAGCTTCGCCCGGAGCGGTAAGCCTCAAGCTGCACGCCAATGGATTCGCCCTGGCTGGCCGCTTGAGACTTGTCGCGCTCGGTTACTGAGCCGTTCTGAGTTTTTCGCTGCGCCCGCGTAACCACTCGAGCACCAGCAGCAAGACCACCGAAAAACCGATCAGCAAGGTCGCAGCGGCGGCGATGGTCGGGCTGAGGTTTTCGCGAATGCCGCTGAACATCTGCCGAGGCAAGGTGGCTTGTTCCGGCCCGGCGAGGAACAGCGTGACCACCACTTCGTCGAACGAGGTCGCGAAGGCGAACAGCGCGCCGGAAATCACCCCCGGCGCAATCAGTGGCAGGGTCACGCGCCGGAAGGCGGTCAGTGGCGAGGCACCAAGGCTGGCAGCCGCACGCACCAGATTGTGATTGAAACCCTGCAAGGTCGCCGACACGGTAATGATCACGAACGGCACACCCAGCACCGCATGGACCAGAATCAGCGAGGTGTAGCTGTTGCCAAGGCCCAGCGGCGCGAAGAACAGGTAACTGGCGACGCCGACAATCACCACCGGCACCACCATCGGCGAAATCACCAAGGCCATGACCAGCGCCTTGCCAGGGAAGTTGCCGCGGGTCAGGCCGATCGCTGCCAGCGTGCCGAAGCCCATCGCCAGCAGGGTCGCGGCCGGGGCGACGATCATGCTGTTCTTCAGCGCGCGCATCCACTCGGCGGAGTTGAAGAAGTCCTGATACCACTGCAACGAGAAGCCTTGCAGCGGGTAGACCAGAAAGCTGCCGGAGTTGAATGACAGCGGCACGATGACCAATACCGGAAGCACGAGAAAGAGCAGCACCAGCGCACAGATGATGCGCAGGGCGTAATACCAGATGCGTTCGATCGGCGATGTGTAGGGGTTCAACATGGTGACACTCCTCAGCTCAGACGCAGGCGGCTGGCGCCGACCAGCCAGCTATAAATCAGGTACAGCACGATGGTCGCCAACAGCAGTAACCCGCCGAGCGCGGTGGCCATGCCCCAGTTGATGCTGGTGTTGGTATAGAAGGCGACGAAGTAACTGACCATCTGGTCGTTCGGACTGCCCAGCAAGGCCGGGGTGATGTAGTAGCCGATCGACAGAATGAACACCAGCAGGCAGCCGGCGCCGATCCCGGCGTAAGTCTGCGGGAAGTACACGCGCCAGAAGCTCGCAAACGGGTGGCAGCCCAGCGAAATCGCAGCGCGCATGTAGGTCGGGGAGATGTTCTTCATCACGCTGTAGATCGGCAGGATCATGAACGGCAGCATGATGTGCACCATCGAGATGTACACGCCGACGCGGTTGAAGACCAGTTCCAGCGGCTTGTCGATAATGCCCATCGCCAGCAACGCGCTGTTGATCAGACCGCTCGACTGCAACAACACGATCCAGGCAGCCACACGTACCAGAATCGAGGTCCAGAACGGCAATAGCACCAGAATCATCAGCAGGTTGCTCTGCCGCGCAGGCAGGCTGGCCAGCAGGTAAGCCAGCGGATAAGCCAGCACCAGACAGATCGCGGTAATCACCAGGCCCATCCAGAAGGTACGGGCGAAGATATCCAGATAGATCGCCTGGTCCGGGGTCGCCGGGGCGACTTCGCCGAGATCGTCGATACGATGGTCTACCGCCGCCAGCAGGTAATACGGGGTAATGCTGCTGGTATTGCGGCGTACCGCCTGCCAATAGGCCGGGTCACCCCAGCGCTCGTCCAGCCCTTCAAGCGCTTCTTTATAAGAGGCCGGCTCAGTCTTGAACGGCAGCGCGCGGGCGGTCTTGCTCAGCAGGCTGCGATAACCGGCCAGTTCCATGTTCAAACGCTTGGACAGATCGCCCAGCGTGGAATTCTTGCGTGTTTCGGCCAGGTCCAGGCTCATTGCCTTGTAGACCGACTCGGGCGGCAGCCCTTTTCCATCCCACTTTTGCACTTCGACCACAGTGGTCGGCAGTGCAGTCACAACTTCCGGGTTGCCAACACTCTTGTAGAGCAGCGCGGCGATGGGCACCAGAAACACCAACAGCAGGAAAATCACCAGCGGAGCGATCAATGCCTGAGCCTTCCAGCGGTTGACCCGCTCCGCGCGAGCGAGACGTTGCTTCAAGTTAGGGCTGGCGCCTTCAGTCAGGGGCACGGCGATGGCCATAGCGAACTCCGGAATCTTTCAACGAGAGGGCGCTCCCTACAGCAGAGAGCGCCCGGATCTGACGTGATGCAGCCTGTTTACTTGGCAGCCCAGGCAGTGAAACGCTGCTCAAGGGATTCGCCGTTGTCGGTCCAGAACGCTACGTCCATCTGCACCTGATCCTTGATGTTCTCAGGCGTGGTCGGCAGGTTCTGCAGGGTTTCCTTGTCCAGCAGCTTGACCGCCTGGGTATTGGCCGGGCCGTAGGCGATATTCTGCGAATAGGTCTTCTGCTGCTCGGGGCTCAGCATGTAGGCGATGAACTTCTTCGCGGCATCGGCGTTTTTCGAGCCCTTCGGGATGGCCCAGGCATCGAAGTCATATACGCCACCGGTCCACACGACCTTGAGGTTGCTTTCCTTCTGCACAGCAGCGATCCGGCCGTTGTAGGCCGAGCTCATCACCACGTCGCCGGAAGCGAGGTACTGCGGCGGCTGTGCGCCTGCTTCCCACCACTGAATGTTTGGCTTGAGTTCATCGAGCTTCTTGAACGCGCGGTCCTGGCCGTCTTTGCTGGCCAGCACTTTATAAACGTCTTTCGGCGCAACGCCGTCAGCCATCAGGGCGAATTCCAGGGTGTACTTGGCGCCTTTACGCAGACCGCGCTTGCCTGGGAATTTCTTGGTGTCCCAGAAATCGGCCCAGCCGTTTGGAGCTGTGGCGACCTTGTCGGCGTTGTAGGCCAGCACGGTGGACCAGACGAAGAAACCGGCACCGCAGGTGGTGATGGCGCCAGGCACGAAATCAGCGGCATTGCCCAGTTGTTTCGGGTCCAGCTCCTCAAACATGTCCTCATCGCAACCACGGGCCAGTTCCGGCGATTCGACTTCTACCAGGTCCCAGGAAACGCTCTTGGTGTCGACCATGGTTTTGACCTTGGCCATTTCACCGTTGTATTCACCGGCGATGATCTTGCCGTTACCGGCCTTTTCCCACGGCGCGTAGAACGCCTTTTCCTGAGCGGCCTTGTTGGCACCGCCAAAGGAGATGACGGTCAGGTCGGTGGCAGCCATGGCCTGCGCGGCGCACATCAGGCCCAACGTGATGGCGGTGAACTTCAAAGACTTCAACATAGGTTCTTTTCTCCACGAGCAGTGTTGGTAAGCGATTGGGATGGGCGATCAGGTCGCCTCTGTTATTGCTTTTATCGGTAGATCAATGCACTTGCTGCAAGGGGTCGAGCGCGCGAACGTGCTCGACTTGCCAGCCGATGGGCACCACGTCGCCCACACTCAGGCCGGGGTCCAGTTCGGCAATCGGCTGTTTGACGAAGAAGTCGTTCTTGCCGGCTACCTCCAGACGCACGCGAACGTGGTCGCCCAGGTAGATGAACTCGGCCACGCGGCCGGAAAAACGGTTTGCACAATTCTCGCTGCGACCATTGAGGTTGATGCGCTCAGGGCGGATAGACAGGGTCACCGGGCCGCCAGGCTGGCCGACGTTGATCGCCAGCGCATGCACTTTTTCGCCGCGCTCAAGCTCGACGACACAGCGGTCGCCATCCTGACTGACCAGACGTCCATTGAGGCGGTTGTTCTCACCGATGAAGTTGGCCACGAAGGTGTTCTTCGGCTCTTCGTACAGGCTGCGGGGCGGTGCGATCTGCTGGATCTCGCCCTGATGGAAGACGGCTACCCGGTCGGACATGGTCAGGGCTTCGCCCTGGTCGTGGGTCACGTAGACCACGGTCACACCCAGACGCTGATGCAGGTGCTTGATCTCCATCTGCATGTGCTCGCGCAGCTGTTTGTCGAGCGCGCCGAGCGGTTCGTCCATCAGCACCAGTTGCGGTTCGAACACCAGCGCACGCGCCAGCGCCACACGCTGCTGCTGGCCACCGGACAACTGCGCCGGGTAACGATGTGCAAAGGTGTCCAGCTGGACCATGCCCAGCGCCTTTTTCACTTTCTCGCCAACATCGGTCTTGCTCATGCCACGCACCGACAACGGGAACGCCAGGTTCTCGGCCACCGTCATGTGTGGAAACAATGCGTAGTTCTGGAACACCATGCCGATATCGCGCTTGTGCGGCGGCACATTGTTGATAGCGCGCCCGCCGAGAAGAATTTCGCCGGCAGTCGGGGTTTCGAAACCGGCCAGCATCATCAGGCTGGTGGTCTTGCCCGAGCCGGACGGACCGAGCAGCGTCAGGAACTCACCCTTGCGAATATCCAGGTTAAGGTCTTTGACGATCAGTGCTTCGCCGTCGTAGCTCTTCTGCACACCACGAAAGCTGACCAGAACATCATTTGCTCCAGCGCTTGTATCGACGTCGCTCATTACCCACACCTTTGTTTTGTCTGCGTGGGCTCAAGCCTAGAGCAGCCTGAATGCCCCGCAAATCGGCAGCCGGGAGAGAATCGCCTAGGCTGGCTGGAAGGCCAGGGGTAGGGATTGCCCTACAGAGATGGCGCGATTGAGTATGTGAGTGAGCCTGATCGTTGCGCACGCCCCAGCGTGGGAATGCAGTGCGTGACGCTCTGCGTCACAAAAGAGGACGCAGAGCGTCCAGAACGGCATGCCGACGCGGAGCGTCGCACGATAGTTGTGAGTAAGGCACCGACCCGACACTCAACTGGAGTGTCGTTTTCAGACTCAGAGCAGTTTGTGCTCCATCGCGTATTTGACGAGATCGGCCAGTGAGTTGAGTTTCATTTTCTGCATCAGCCGCGCCTTGTGGGTACTGATGGTTTTGCTGCTCAGTGCCAGTTGCTGGGCGATGTCGTTAACGTTGGCGCCCTGCGCCAAGCGCTCGAACACCGAGAACTCGCGCTCCGACAACAATGAGTGCAAAGGCCGGCTATCGGTCAGGCCCACTTCAAAGACCATGCGGTCGGCGAGGTCCGGGTCGATATAGCGCCCGCCTGCCGCTACCCGACGAATTGCCGTCAGCAGCAGCGCCGGGTCGCTGTCCTTGGTGGCATAACCTGCGGCGCCGACTTTCAGCGCACGTGCCGCCATCTGTGCTTCATTGTGCATCGACAGCACCAGAATGGCGGGCGGACTGGCCAGTGCGCGAATTCGCGGAATCGCCTCAAGACCATTGACGCCGGGCATGGAGATATCCAGCAACACCACTTCGCAGGCCACATGACGCAAGGTTTCGAGCAGCTGCTCGCCATTGCTGGCCTCACCGACCACTTGCAGGTCTCTGGCCAGACCAATCAACTGCTTGATCCCTTCACGCACGATGGTGTGGTCTTCGGCTACCAAAACACGAATCACTGGCTTCGCTCCTGTGCGACGGGGTCCAACGGGATGTAGGCGCGCAAGGTTGTGCCCTCACCGGCATCGCTGTCCAGCTCCAGTCTGCCGCCGAGCATCAGCACCCGCTCGCGCATCCCGACCAGACCGAATGAAACCACCCTGCCCGACTCGACGACAAACCCCTGCCCGTCATCGGCGATGCTCATGCACATCATGCCATCCTGCAACGTCAGACTGATTTCCACCGTGTGCGCCTGGGCGTGGCGCATGACGTTGGTCAGCGCTTTCTGGAGAATCCGGAACATGCCAGTGGCTCTGGCATCGCTAAGCACCGGGAGGTTGTCCGGCACCTGCACCAGGCAAGGGATTTGCGTGCGCGCCTCGAAACGGCGTGCCTGCCACTCGATGGCCGACGCAATGCCGGCGTCGAGAATCGGTGGCCGCAATGCCGTGGCAACATCACGCACCAGTTGAAACAGCTGAGCGATGAGACGCTTCATGCTGTCCAGTCGCTCACCAAGGCCGGGGTCCAGGTCAGCATAGGCCAGTTCGCACATTGATGTTTCCAGCTTCAGCACCGTCAGCATCTGCCCCAGCTCGTCATGCACCTCGCGAGCAATACGCGCCTTCTCTTCTTCACGCACGCTTTCCAGATGCGCTGATAATTCACGTAACTGATCATGCGCACGGCGTCGTTCGCTGGCGTCGCTGAGAAACACCACCAGGTATTCCGCCTCGTGAAAGCGCAGGAAGCTCAACGAGACATCGGCAGGCCGAAGACTGCCATCAGCGCGCAGACAATGGGCCTCGAACACCTGCGGGCTGTCTTCGCGGGAACGCGCGTTTTTCCACAGGTTGAGCCAGCGGTCCATGTGCAGACCGGGCTCGAAATCAATCAACGGGCGCTCGACCACCTGTCCCGGCGCGTAGCCGAGCATGGATTCCGCCGCCCGGTTGGCGTAACGCACACGACTGTCCCAATTGACCCAAAGGATGCCGACAGTGCTCTGGTCGATGGAGAATTGCGCCAGACGCAGCGCCTCCTCCCCCTCGACGCGACGGGCGAGTTCTTCTCGCGCGCAAAGCAACTCCTGCTCCTGCGCCTGCTGCTGGCGACGCTGCCAGACCACGATGGCGAAACAGGCCAGCAACATTACCAGCAGCAGAATGCATAGGTTTTTCCAGAGCTTGGTCGACTCGATGAAATGCGATGGGGTGAGTGGCATCCAGCGCGCGTGCAGTTGCTCCAGCTCTTTGGCAGGAATCGCGCGCAACGCTTCGCTGACAATGGCGGCCAGCTCCGGCATGTCACGGCGTGAAGCCACGCGCAACAATTGCGGCAGCCCGATATCCCCCACTATCGCAAGCCCGGCAAACTCCGGCTCGCGGAGCAAACGGCTGAGCTGCGCCTCGTCCACCACGGCATACCGTGCCTGCTGACTGAGTAACAATTGCAGCGCCTGACGCTCCAGCGGCACGCCTTGCAGGTTCAGGTGCGGAAAGTTGCTGCGCAGGTAATCGGCGGCAGGGCCTGGCATGCGTACAGCAACCCGCGAAAAGCTGTCGAGTTTCTCGAGGTCCACGGCAGTGCTGCCATCGCGTTCGCCGATCAACAGTTGCGAAACACGCAGATACGGATCGGAAAACAACCACAGACGCAGGCCCGCCGGGGTCTGCATCAAGCCAGGCGCAACATCGATTTCACCATTGGCCAAGGCCTTCTCAAGCGCCGCCTGATCAGGAAAGTTTCGCCACAGCAACTCGACCGGCAGCGTCGAAGCCAGCGCATTCATCAGGTCAACATTGGCCCCGGACAACTGCTGCAAACGCTGATCGAACTGGGCGTAAGGCGCGCGCAGTACCAGGCCAATCCGCAACGGGCCATGCTGATCGAGCCAGCTACGCTGTGCTGAACTCAACTGCGCAGGTTCAGGCGTTTGTGGCTCGTCGGCCTGCGTATTCGCCATCTGAACCATCAAGAGCAAAGCCAGGCAGCCGATAAAGCCGGTGCGCAGAAGACCAATCATCAATGTGTCGCTCTCGTGTGTTCGTATGACGGCCATATGCCGCGCAGGCTCAGGCCTGACAAAAGCCGATCAACCCATTAGGCTGCCGGGATAGTTTCTGGCTTGGAATATCCGATGTCCTACACCTTTCGCGCAACGTTTCCTGCATTGTTTCTGTCATTGGTCCTGCCTTGCGCATTGCCTGTGCTCGCAGCCGATCCGGCCCCGGCCAAGGACGCGGCTGCCGAAGCGCCGGTAGAACGGGCACCGCTGCTCAGCCGCTCGCAGGAAGACGCGATAGCGCTGGAGCGTCAATTGCCTCGCGAGGATCAGCAGCAACTTCAGGCGGGTGACGAAAGCTTTCTCGCGCTCTGGAAGCCTGCAAACAGTGACGAGCCCCAGGGCGCGGTGATCATTGTGCCTGGCGACGCCGAGTCACCGGACTGGCCGGATGCCGTCGGCCCGCTGCGCAGAAAATTTCCGGATGTCGGCTGGTCAAGCCTGAGCATCACCCTGCCGGATGCGATAGACAACAGCCTGGTGCCACGCGAGCCCGACGCCGCCTCGACCGACGCGAACGCTGCCAAACCCAAGGAATCCCTCAAGGACGCCAGTGCGAAAGCGCAAGACCCGGCAGCTGAAGCCGAGGCTCTGGCTGCCGCAGCAACCGCAAAGGCAGCTGCCGACGAGGAACTCAACAAGGCTCAGGCCGAGCGCATCTTCGCGCGGATCGAAAGCGCGATCAGCTTTGCGCAGCAGAACAAGGCTCGCAGCATCGTATTGATCGGCCATAGCAGCGGTGCCTATTGGGCAGCCAGATTCCTCAATGAACGCACATCGCCTGCCGTGCAGAAGCTGGTGATGCTTGCTGCGCGCGAGCCGGTCAGTGCTGCGCCTTCGCTGCTGGACATGGTGCCTCAGCTGAAAATAAAGACCGCCGACTTCATCTACAAAAACTCGCCGGACCAGGCCGCCAAAGCACGTCTGCAGGCCAGCAAACGCGCCAAAGGCCCCGGTTTTACGCAGATTGGTCTGATCAATATCGTGGGCAATGAACATACCGAGCAAGAACAACTGTTCCGCAGGGTTCGTGGCTGGATAGACGCCAAGGAAGAAAAATAAGCTTCACCCCGAGCGCCCGACGCACAGCAGGCTCAGTTGAACCCGCGTCGGGCCTTTACCACCCGATAGGCGTTATGCAGCTGGCTGGTCTTGTCGGTAGCCACCCGCACTTGCTGAGGGTTGGCACCCGAACCGGCAACCTTGTCAGGATGATGCCGACTGAGCAGCCGACGGTAGGCGCGCTTGATGCTTAAAGGATCGGTGTCCGGTTTTATTCCCAGAAGCGTCATCGCGCTTTTGTAGTCATCACCACTACTGACCGGCGAACGCTTCATCGGGTCGTGATCGGCAGCCAGCGCTTCGACTTGTGGGCCTGTCCAACCCAGCCACATGCCCCATACCCCGATCAACTCACGCTCGACCCGGGAAGCCTTGCCATCCGCCCAGGCCATGCGCCAGCAGGCACACAACAACTCCTCGGCGGTGTCCGGCTGCCCGTGCAGACCGCGCAAATAACTGCGCAGGCCGTCGGCACCGTCACGACCGCGTTTGAAGGCGTTGATGGCGCGCAACTGATCCGCCTCGTTCAGGTTCAGACGGCGCATTTCGGTACGGGCCTGATTAATATGACTGGCCAGGACACGTCCGTCACTCTTGGCCAGACGGCCCAGCAACACAAACAGCAGCCCATCGGCGGGTATCGCCGCCCGCCCTCCCAGACGCTCGCGCAGGTGCGCCCAGCTCTGCAGCTTCAGGCGCCGGTCCAGCGCCTGCCCCAATAGAGCACCCAGCATTGCGCCCGGGATGCTGGCAATTGCATAGCCGACACCCGCGCCGATCAATGTGCCAGGCCAAAGCATTCAGCGGGTCTCCGCAAGCAACTGCTCGACTTCAGCCAGACGCTCGTGCGTGCCGACATCGACCCACCGCCCTCTGTGGTGCTCTCCCGTTACTAGGCCTTGATGCATGGCCTCACGCAACAACGGCGCAAGCTTGAACGCACCGGGCTCACAGTTGGCAAACAACTGTGGATGCAGGATAGCGATACCGCTGTAGGTGAGCCGCTGACCTGCCGAATCGTCATCGCGTACCTGACCGTCGACCAACGAGAAATCGCCAGTGGGGTGATGTGCCGGGTTATCGACCAGCACCAGATGCGCGAGACCGGCTAGCGGCACGCGCAAAGCGCTGAAGTCATAGTCCGTCCAGATATCCCCATTGATCACCACAAACGGCTCAACGCCCAGCAATGGCAAGGCCCGATGAATCCCGCCGCCTGTTTCCAGCGGCTGGCCTTCGGGAGAATAACGGATGCTCAGGTCGAAACGCTGACCGTCGCCCAGATAATCCTCGATCTGCTGCCCCAGCCAGGCATGGTTGATGACCAGCTGGTGAAACCCGGCTGCGCGCAAGGCGTTCAGGTGGTACTCGATCAACGGCATCCCCCCGGCACGCACCAACGGTTTGGGCGTGTGCAGGGTCAACGGGCGCATTCGCTCGCCTTTACCGGCGGCGAGAATCATGGCTTTCATGCAGTCCTCTTCAACACAATCAGGTTTCTTTCAAAATAGCCATTTTCAGGCCGTCGCTGGCGTATCAGACAGCGGTCTCTACCGGTTGCTGCAGACTGGCGAGCAACTGCCCGAGTTGAGCCAGCTCGGGGCGACGCGACAAAACTGCCTCTATATAAGCGAAAAAGCGCGGGACGTCTTGCAGATAACGCGGTTTTCCATCGCGGTGGCAGATGCGGGCAAAAATACCGATCACCTTCAAATGGCGCTGAACACCCATCAGATCACTGGCGCGCTCAAAGGCGGCAAAATCTTCCTGCACCGGGATACCAACGGCACGCGCCTGATCCCAGTAGATTCTGAGCCAGTCGCTGACGCGTTCTTGTGGCCAGCTCAGGAACGCGTCCTTGAACAGACAAGTCACGTCATAGGTGACCGGGCCGTAGACAGCGTCCTGAAAATCCAGCACACCTGGATTGGGCTCGCTGATCATCAGGTTTCGCGGCATGTAGTCGCGATGCACCAGCACTTTGGGCTGCGCCAGAGCGCTGTTGATCAACAACTCGCTGGCCTGCCGCCAATCGCTCAGTTGCGCCTCGTCCATCTCGATACCCAGGTGGCGCTTTACGTACCACTCGGGGAAAAGCTCCAGTTCACGGCGCAGCAACGCGACGTCATAGCTGGGCAGCGGCGCGTCCATCGGCAATTGCTGATAGGCCAGCAGCGCCTGGATTGCATCGGCGAACAAGGCATCGGCATTGTCAGCGTCAATCACATCCAGATAGGTCTGACGGCCAAGATCATTGAGCAGCAAAAAGCCTTGCGTCAGGTCTTCGGCATAAATTTCCGGAACATTAATGCCCGACTTTTTCAGTAAATGGGCGATATCCACAAACGGTTTGCAGTTTTCCTGCGGTGGCGGCGCGTCCATCACAATAAAAGTTCGGCCAGCGCCCTCCCAGCGAAAATAACGACGAAAACTTGCGTCACTACTGGCCGCAGTCAATGTGGCCGGGGGTACAGCGCCCCAATTTTGTGCCGCAAACAGCGCTGGCAACTGCTCATCGAGCCAAACTTTCAGGGATTGCAGGCGTATATCTTGATCTGACATTACAAGGGTCTCCGACGGCGCTAGCCGTCAAGCGGGTCATGCTTTATTATCCGGAATCTTTTTCAGCCCATCGAGAGGCGTGCGGCCCCCCCGCGGGCAGATGGCACGCAGGAAGCCCGGACTAATAAGATGGCATTGAAATCCGCCGCGTTTCGTAAAAAATTTCCGTTGCTCGTAACCGGCAGTCTGCTGGCGATGCAACCTCTGGCCACTCAGTTCGTGGTCGCCGCGGAACAGTATGACTGCTCAGTCTCTGCTTCGGGTGCCTGGAACTGTGCGCCGAAATCCAATGCTGCTGCAGTGGATCTGCCTCCGCGCCCCGTGCATGACACGACGTCGGTCAGTTCCAACGGCACAGTTACCTCGCAAGGCACCTCTTCGGGTGAGCAGGTTGCAGGTACGCAACTGGTTACCGAAGCCAAGGGCAAAGGTCTCAGGTCGCGTAGTGCTGACTACAGCCACCTTGATTGGGTTCCTCGCGAAAAGCTGACCGCAGCACAACTGGCCGAGACCGGTCCGTATTGCTCGGGTGCCTACGTCGAGCCGATCCGCCCAGGCATGGACGACAAGACGCCGATGAAAGACGCGCCTATGTTCGTCGGATCCAAGGCTTCGCGTTACGAACAGGAAGCGCAGGTCGCGACGCTGGCAGGTGATGTCGTATTGCGCCAGGGCAGCATGCAGGTACAGGCTCAAGAGGCAGCACTGCATCAGGCCGAAAACCGTGGCGAGCTGAACGGCGATGTCCGTCTGCGCGACAACGGCGCGCTGATCGTCGGTGACAAGGCCGAGCTGCAACTCGATACCGGCGAAGCCCGTGTCGACAATGCCGAGTACGTCCTGCACAAGTCGAACATTCGCGGTAACGCCCTGTACGCCAAGCGTGCAGAGAACGCGATCATCCGGCTCAAGGACGGTACATACACCTCGTGTGAGCCGAACAGCAACGCTTGGACGCTCAAAGGCAACAACATCACGCTGAACCCGGCCACCGGCTTTGGTACAGCGACCAACGTTACCCTGCGGGTCAAGGACATACCGGTTCTGTACACGCCGTATATCTACTTCCCGATCGACGACCGTCGCCAGTCCGGCTTCCTGCCGCCGACCATTGCGGCAGGCGGCGATAACAGTTTCACACTCGTTACTCCGTACTACTTCAACCTGGCACCGAACTACGACGCCACGTTGTACCCGCGTTACATGGCCGACCGCGGCCTGCTGATGGAAGGCGAGTTCCGCTACCTGACCAAAGGCAGCGAAGGCCAGTTTGGCGGCGCGTACCTGAACGACGAGAACGACGACCGCAAGCTGCAGTCGGACTACGACAAGACTCGCTGGATGATCAACTGGCAGCACAAGGGCGGGCTTGATACGCGCTGGCTGACCCAGGTTGATTACACCGACATCAGCGACCCGTATTACTTCCAGGATCTGGAAACCGATCAGATCGGCGTTAAACGGACGGACTTCCTCAACCAGCAGGGCTCTTTGACCTACCGTGGCGACAGCTACTCGGCAGTGCTCAACGCTCAGGCTTACAAGCTGGCTACGGTTGCGAACGTTACGCCTTACAACCGCCTGCCACAGTTGACGCTCAACGGTACGTTGCCTTACAACCCGGGTGGTCTGAAGTTTGATTATCAGACTGAAGCCGTTCGCTTCGAACGTGACCTGCGCAGCGGCGCGTTCATCGATGAAGATGGCAACTCCGAGACACGACTGGACAACAACATCTCCGGCCTTGCCCGGGCAAACGGGGACCGCCTGAATCTGGCGCCGTCCGTCAGCCTGCCAATGAACTGGACCTATGGTTTCCTGACACCGAAGCTTAAGTACGTCTACACCCAGTACGCGTTGGACCTGGACAGTCAGGGCAAAAGCTCGCTTCTGGCTGGCGAGGAATACAGCAGTAGTCAAAGCCGCAGCGTGCCGATCTTCAGCGTCGACAGCGGCCTGTACTTCGACCGCAACACCAACTGGTTCGGCAAGGATTACCGTCAAACCCTGGAACCGCGCCTGTTCTATCTCTATGTACCCGAGAAAGACCAGACCGACATCCCGGTATTCGACACCAGCGAAAGCACATTCAATTATGCCTCGCTATTCCGTGACAACCGCTTCACCGGTTCCGACCGCATCGGCGACGAGAACAAGCTGTCGCTGGGTATCACCAACCGCTGGATTGAAAGCAACGGCTTTGAACGTCAACGCTTCAGCATCGGTCAGGCGCTGTATTTCGAAGACCGTAAGGTGCAGTTGCCTGGCGTAGTGTTCGCTGATCGTGATGATGCGCGCGCCAACGTTTCGCCTTACGCGCTGGAATACGAATACCGCTTCAACCGCGACTGGCGCTTCAACTCCGATTTCAACTGGGATCCGGACAGCAAGAGCACCCGTTCGGGCAGCGCAATGTTCCATTACCAGCCTGAAGACAACCCGAACAAGATCGTCAACCTCGGCTATCGCTATCGCAACGACCAGATTCGTTACGACGAAAGCACTGGCCGCTGGATCGTGGGCGGTGGCGACTACGGACGTCCGGGCGATGCCAACTACGTGAAGGACTACTACAAGATCCAGCAGCACGATTTCTCGGTCATCTGGCCAATCGTGCCGCAGTGGAGCCTGATCAGCCGCTGGCAGTATGACTACAACCGTGAGCGCACCATCGAAGCTTTCGGCGGGTTCGAGTACGACAACTGCTGCTGGAAAATGCGTCTGGTCAACCGCTATTGGGTCGACTACGACGAGTTCAGTCAGGCAGCGCCTCAGAACGAGAAAGGCGACCGCGGCATATTCCTACAAATTGTGTTGAAGGGGCTCGGCGGTGTAACTGGCGCCAAGGTAGACAGCTTCCTCGACAAAGGCATTCAAGGTTATCGTGAACGTGAAGACCAAGCTTTCTGATTGTCTGCGCCCGCTGATGCTGGGCGCGTTACTCCTGAGCGGTGCAGTGCATGCTGCGGTTCAACCTCTGGACAGTGTCGTGGCTATCGTCGACAACGATGTGATCATGAAAAGCCAGATGGACCAGCGTGTACGTGAAGTTCAGCAGACCATTGCCAAGCGTGGCTCTGGTGTGCCGCCTGCAGAAGCCCTGCAACCACAGGTTCTGGATCGTCTGATCCTGGAAAACCTGCAGTTGCAGATGGGCGAACGGTCCGGTATTCGTGTCTCCGACGACGAGCTGAATCAGGCCATTGGCACCATTGCCCAGCGCAACAACATGAGCGTAGAGCAATTCCGCGCCGCACTGGCTCATGACGGCTTGTCCTATAACGATGCACGCGAGCAGGTGCGCCGGGAAATGATCATCAGCCGTGTGCGTCAGCGCCGGGTGGCCGAACGTATCCAGGTATCCCAGCAGGAAGTGAAAAACTTCCTCGCCTCTGATCAGGGCAAGGCTCAGTTGTCTGAAGAGTTCCACCTGGCCAACATTCTGATCGCAACGCCTGACAGCGCCTCTTCGGATGCCATCCAGGCTGCTGCGGTCAAAGCCAAGGGCATTTATGACCAGCTGAAGAAAGGTGCTGACTTCACCCGACTCGCAGCCACCACCTCCTCCAGCGAAAACGCACTGGAAGGCGGCGACATGGGCTGGCGCAAGGCTGCGCAACTGTCACCGCCATTCGGTGACATGCTCAGCGCAATGCCTGTCGGCGACGTGACGCCTCCAGCGCGCACGCCGGGCGGTTTCATCATCCTCAAGTTACTGGAAAAACGTGGCGGCCAGGGGCAGGCACAAATGCGTGATGAAGTGCATGTGCGTCATATCCTGATCAAACCAAGCGAAATCCGTAACGAAGAAGAGACCAAGCGTCTTGCCGAGAAAATCTACGACCGCATCCAGAATGGCGAAGACTTCGCCGAACTGGCGAAAAGCTTTTCGGAAGATCCAGGCTCGGCACTCAATGGCGGCGATCTGAACTGGGTTGATCCGAACTCTCTGGTTCCGGAATTCCGTCAGGTCATGAACGAGACGCCACAAGGCGAATTGTCCAAACCGTTCAAGACCGCTTATGGCTGGCACGTTCTGGAAGTTCTCGGTCGTCGTTCCACGGATGCTACCGATCAGGCGCGTGAACAGCAGGCGTTGAACGTACTGCGTAACCGCAAGTACGACGAAGAGCTGCAAACCTGGCTGCGTCAGATCCGTGACGAAGCCTACGTTGAAATCAAACTCCCTGGCGCGACCCAGGCTGCGCAGTGAAACCCAAGCGTTTCGCCCTGACACCCGGTGAGCCGGCCGGCATAGGCCCTGACCTTTGCCTGCTGCTCGCCACGCAGCCTCAGCCATACCCCCTGATCGCCATCACCAGCCGTGACCTGCTCCTTAAGCGGGCCGCGCAACTGGGTGTGGCGGTCAGTCTGCTTGACGTCACCCCTGATACGCTTCCCGACCTGCCTGCGCCTGCCGGCAGTTTGTACGTCTGGGATACGCCACTGGCCGCTCCGGTGGAAACCGGCGTGCTGAACAAGGCCAATGCTGCATTCGTCCTGGAAACCCTGATTCGCGCGGGCCAGGGCTGCCTGGATGGGCTGTTCAGCGGCATGATCACCGCCCCGGTGCACAAAGGCGTGATCAACGACGGCGGTATCGCGTTTTCCGGACACACCGAATTTCTCGCTGAACTGACTCACACCGAACAGGTGGTGATGATGCTGGCGACCGGCGACCTGCGCGTGGCGCTGGTGACCACGCACCTGCCGTTGCGCGAAGTGGCCGATGCCATCACGCCAGACCGACTGGAGCGCGTGACACGCATCCTGCATGCCGATCTGGTGAACAAGTTCGGCATTGCCCGCCCGCGTATTCTGGTCTGCGGCCTCAACCCTCATGCAGGCGAAAGCGGGCATCTGGGCCGTGAAGAAATCGACATCATCGAACCGACTCTGGAGCGCCTGCGCAGCGAGGGCCTGGACTTACGCGGCCCACTGCCTGCCGACACTCTGTTTACCCCCAAATATCTGGAGCACTGCGACGCAGTGCTGGCGATGTACCACGATCAAGGCTTGCCCGTGCTGAAATACAAAGGTTTCGGCGCAGCAGTCAATGTGACGCTCGGCCTGCCGATTATCCGCACTTCTGTCGATCACGGCACGGCGCTGGAGCTGGCTGGCAGCGCGAACATTGACACCGGCAGCCTGCACGTTGCACTGCAAACCGCCTACCAGATGGCCGAGACCCATTCATGACCGAGCAATACCAACACCGGGCGCGCAAGCGTTTCGGGCAGAACTTCCTGCACGACGCAGGCGTTATCGACAAAATCCTGCGCGCCATTCGTGCCAAACCTGAAGACCGGCTGCTGGAAATCGGACCGGGCCAGGGCGCGCTGACCGAAGGGCTGCTCAACAGCGGCGCACAGCTGGATGTGGTCGAGCTGGACAAGGACCTGATCCCGATCCTCACCGGCCAGTTCGGCAACAAGCCAAATTTCAACCTGCATCAGGGTGATGCACTGAAGTTCGACTTCAACAGCCTGGGTGCCGAACCGCACAGCCTGCGTGTCGTGGGCAACCTGCCGTACAACATCTCGACGCCGTTGATTTTTCATCTGTTGCAAAACGCCAGCCTGATCCGCGACATGCACTTCATGTTGCAGAAGGAGGTGGTCGAGCGCATGGCTGCCGGTCCCGGCGGCGGTGACTGGGGTCGCCTGTCGATCATGGTCCAGTACCATTGCCGCGTGGAGCATCTGTTCAACGTCGGGCCGGGGGCGTTCAACCCGCCGCCGAAAGTGGACTCGGCCATTGTGCGTCTCGTCCCTTACGAAACATTGCCGCACCCTGCCAAGGATCACCGCGTGCTGGAGCGCATCGTGCGTGAAGCGTTCAACCAGCGTCGCAAGACCCTGCGCAACACGCTCAAGTTGCTGTTGACCAGCGACGAGATTACCGCTTCCGGAGTAGACGGCAGCTTGCGTCCCGAGCAACTCGACCTGGCTGCATTCGTCCGTCTGGCAGACACTCTCAGCGAGAAAGTTGTGACAGAGTGAACCCTGAGGACAAGTAAACGGCACTGCCAGTCGTCATTTCCCGCTTACTTGTCCTAGACTTGTCTACCTGCCGCACACGCCATTTTTTCGTTATGGATTTCAAGGCCTATTGCATGCCCGATTCTCGTTACCAGGTCGACGTCAGCGTCGTCACACGCTTTCTCTCGGAACAGTCGCAACCCGAGCAGAATCGCTTCGCTTTCGCCTATACCATCACCGTGCACAACAACGGTAAATTACCTGCCAGGCTGCTGTCGCGTCACTGGGTCATCACCGACGGCGACGGCCATGTCGAAGAGGTGCGCGGCGAGGGCGTGGTCGGTCAGCAACCGTTGATCGAGGTCGGTAAAAGCCATACCTACAGCAGCGGTACGGTAATGACCACCCGCGTGGGCAATATGCAGGGTTCTTATCAGATGCTGGCTGAAGACGGTAAACGCTTTGATGCGGTCATAAAGCCCTTTCGTCTGGCCGTCCCGGGTTCGCTGCACTGATGGCGGTGTACGCCGTTGGTGACCTGCAAGGTTGCCTTGAACCTCTGCAATGCCTGCTCGAGCACGTCCACTTCAACCCCGAGCATGATCGACTCTGGCTGGTGGGCGATTTGGTCAATCGTGGCCCGCAATCGCTGGAAACACTTCGCTACCTGTACGGCCTCCGTGAATCGCTGGTGTGCGTGCTGGGCAATCATGACCTGCACCTGCTTGCCGTCGCCCGTAAACACGAACTGCTCAAAAAAGGCGATACGCTGCGCGAAATCCTTGAAGCGCCGGATCGTGACGAATTGCTCGGCTGGGTGCGTCGGCAAAAGCTGATGCACTACGATGCAGAGCGCAACGTCGCCATGGTGCATGCCGGTATCGCGCCGCAGTGGTCGCTGAAAAAGGCCTTGAAGCACGCAGCCGAAGTCGAGCATGCACTTCAGGACGACCAGCTGTATGGCGCTTTTCTCGACGGCATGTACGGCAATGAGCCGGCCAAGTGGGACAACGACCTGCAAGGCGTCACGCGTTTGCGGGTGATTACCAACTACTTCACCCGTATGCGCTTCTGCACCAGCGACGGCAAGCTCGACATGAAGAGCAAGGAAGGCGTTGAAACCGCCATACCTGGCTATGCGCCCTGGTTCAGCCACCCGAAACGCAAGACCCGTGAGCTGAAAATCATTTTTGGCCACTGGGCGGCGCTTGAGGGTCGCTGCAACGAGCCTGGCGTCTTTGCCCTCGACAGCGGATGTGTCTGGGGCGGCTCGATGACGCTCCTCAACGTTGATACCCTTGAACGTCACCAATGCAATTGCGATGCTGTCGGCCAGGCCGCCAACGGGCTTGTTACAAGCGCACAGGCCGGCACCGCCACTAACCCCCAGGCTCAGGAGCCCAGGCAATGACCGAATTCAAACGTATTCCACCTGAACAGGCACAGGCACTGCGCGAGCAAGGTGCAGTGCTGGTCGATGTTCGTGATGCGCAGACCTTTCAAAGCAATCACATTCCTGACTCCGTGCATCTGGACAATCACTCGATTGCCGACTTCATCGCCAAGGCCGATCTGGACAAGCCGCTGGTCGTTGTCTGCTACCACGGCAACTCCAGCCAGAGCGCTGCAGCCTACCTGGTGGGCCAGGGTTTCTCCGACGTATACAGCGTGGACGGCGGCTTTGAGCTGTGGCGCGCTACTTACCCTGACGAAACCGCGCAAGGCTGATAAAAAATATTTTTATGACAGCTGATCCCGCGTTTTACGCGGGCTCGCGAGCCATCTGACGAACGGTCAGCCCGTCTTCTCGCGCATCCCTTCTTTATCTTTCCGAATCCGAACTATCCTTAGCCTAGGCCATCCGTATTCAGGGGAGAGCCGGTACACCGGCGCGTGGGTCATCGGTAGTTACTTTTAAGGTGTTCTGGGGGGAAACAGCAGCCGCATTGTGGTTGCTGCCAGCATCGACTGACGATCCGCCGCCGGCTCCACGTATCGAGCGAGGTGACGTCATGAGTATATTCAGCCACTTCCAACAACGCTTCGAAAGCACACGGCAAGAAGAGCTCTCGCTACAGGAGTATCTGGAGCTCTGCAAACAGGACCGCAGCGCTTACGCCTCTGCCGCAGAACGTCTTCTGCTGGCCATTGGCGAGCCCGAACTGGTGGATACCTCTACCAACTCCAGGCTCTCGCGAATATTCTCCAACAAGGTGATACGCCGCTATCCAGCCTTTGCCGACTTCCACGGAATGGAAGAATGCATCGACCAGATTGTTTCGTATTTCCGCCATGCCGCCCAAGGCCTGGAAGAGAAGAAGCAAATCCTTTACCTGCTCGGCCCGGTTGGCGGCGGTAAGTCGTCCCTGGCTGAAAAGCTCAAGCAACTGATCGAAAGAGTCCCGTTCTACGCCATCAAGGGCTCGCCAGTCTTCGAGTCGCCTCTGGGCCTGTTCAACGCCACTGAGGACGGCGCGATTCTGGAAGAAGACTTCGGAATTCCGCGACGCTACCTGAGCACTATCATGTCGCCTTGGGCGACCAAGCGCCTGGCCGAGTTCGGTGGTGACATCAGCCAGTTCAAGGTTGTGAAGCTCTACCCTTCGATTCTCAACCAGATCGCCGTAGCGAAAACCGAGCCCGGCGACGAAAACAACCAGGATATTTCCGCGCTGGTCGGCAAGGTCGATATTCGAAAACTGGAAGAATTCCCACAGAACGACGCCGACGCGTACAGCTACTCGGGCGCACTGTGCCGGGCCAACCAGGGCCTGATGGAATTCGTCGAGATGTTCAAGGCACCGATCAAGGTCCTTCACCCGTTGCTGACCGCGACCCAGGAAGGTAACTACAACAGTACCGAGGGGCTGGGTGCCATCCCGTTCACCGGTATTCTGCTGGCGCACTCCAACGAATCGGAATGGCACAGCTTCCGCAACAACAAGAACAACGAAGCCTTCATCGACCGTATCTACATCGTGAAGGTGCCGTACTGCCTGCGTGTCAGCGACGAGATCAAGATTTACGACAAACTGCTTTTCAACAGCTCGCTGTCCAAAGCGCATTGCGCACCTGACACCTTGAAGATGCTCGCACAATTCACCACGCTGTCGCGCCTCAAAGAGCCGGACAACTCCAACATCTACTCCAAGATGCGCGTGTATGACGGCGAGAACCTGAAAGATACCGACCCCAAAGCCAAGTCGATCCAGGAATACCGCGACAGTGCGGGCGTCGACGAAGGCATGAACGGTCTCTCTACCCGCTTCGCGTTCAAGATTCTGTCCAAGGTCTTCAACTTCGATCCACACGAAATTGCTGCCAACCCGGTGCACCTGCTGTACGTACTGGAACAGCAGATCGAACAGGAGCAATTTCCGGCCGAAACGCGTGAACGCTACCTGCGCTTCATCAAGGAATACCTGGCACCCCGCTACATCGAGTTTATCGGCAAGGAAATCCAGACGGCGTACCTGGAATCCTACAGCGAGTACGGTCAGAACATTTTCGACCGCTACGTGCTGTATGCAGACTTCTGGATTCAGGATCAGGAATACCGCGATCCGGAAACCGGCGAGATTCTCAACCGCGTGGCCTTGAACGAGGAGCTGGAAAAGATCGAGAAACCGGCCGGCATCAGCAACCCGAAAGACTTCCGCAACGAAATAGTCAACTTCGTGCTGCGTGCCCGCGCCAACAACAACGGCAAGAATCCGACCTGGCTCAGCTACGAGAAGCTGCGCGTGGTGATCGAGAAGAAAATGTTCTCCAACACCGAGGACCTACTGCCCGTCATCAGCTTCAATGCCAAGGCCAGCAAGGAGGATCAGCAGAAGCACAACGACTTCGTCACACGAATGGTCGAGAGGGGCTACACGGACAAGCAGGTACGTCTGCTGTCCGAATGGTATCTGCGCGTGCGGAAATCGCAATAAAGCAGCTGCAAGCTTCAAGCTATCAGCTGCAAGCGAAAAGCGATCGAGGCCCGGCTTCGGGATCGATGGCGCGCTCGCTTGCAGCTTGAAGCTTACAACTTGAAGCTCCCCGGAGGAGCCTATGAGCTATGTGATCGACCGACGTCTCAACGGCAAGAACAAGAGCACGGTAAACCGGCAGCGGTTTCTGCGTCGTTACCGTGACCACATTAAAAAGGCAGTGGAGGAAGCGGTCAGCCGGCGCTCCATTACTGACATGGAACACGGCGAGCAGATCAGTATTCCCGGACGCGACATTGACGAACCGGTGTTGCATCACGGTCGTGGCGGCAAACAGACCGTTGTTCATCCAGGCAACAAGGAGTTCACCACAGGCGAGCACATCGCCCGCCCTCAAGGCGGCGGTGGCGGCAAAGGGCCTGGCAAGGCAGGCAACTCCGGCGAAGGCATGGATGAGTTCTCGTTTCAGATTACTCAGGAAGAGTTTCTCGAGTTCATGTTCGAAGACCTGGAGCTGCCGAACCTGGTCAAGCGCAACCTGACCGGTACCGACACCTTCAAGACCGTGCGCGCGGGTATCAGCAACGAAGGCAACCCTTCACGCATCAACATCATCCGTACCCTGCGCTCGGCGCATGCGCGACGCATTGCGCTGTCCGGCAGCAGTCGGGCAAAACTCAAAGAGGCAACTGTCGAGCTTGAGCGTATGAAGCGCGAAGAGCCCGACAACTTCGGCGATATTCAGGAACTGGAAGTAGAAATCGATCGACTGAAAGCACGTATTCGTCGCGTACCGTATCTCGATACGTTCGACCTCAAGTACAACCTGCTGGTCAAACAACCCAACCCCAGTTCCAAAGCGGTCATGTTTTGCCTGATGGACGTCTCCGGATCCATGACCCAGGCGACCAAAGACATCGCCAAGCGCTTCTTCATCCTGCTGTACCTGTTTCTCAAGCGTAATTACGACAAGATCGATGTTGTGTTCATTCGCCACCACACCAGCGCCCGGGAAGTGGACGAAGAAGAGTTTTTCTATTCCCGGGAAACCGGCGGCACCATCGTTTCCAGCGCATTGAAACTGATGCAGGAGATCATGGCCGAACGCTACCCAAGCAGCGACTGGAATATTTACGCGGCACAGGCCTCGGACGGAGACAACTGGAACGACGATTCGCCCATTTGCCGGGAAATCCTGACCAAACAGATCATGCCCTTCGTGCAGTACTACACGTACGTGGAGATCACGCCGCGTGAGCACCAGGCCTTGTGGTACGAATACGAGCGTATCGGTGAAGACTACGCCGACACGTTCGCCCAGCAGCAGCTGGTCTCTGCCGGTGATATCTATCCGGTATTCCGCGAACTCTTCCAGCGAAGGTTAGTGTCATGACCGCCAGAGAGCAGAAGCGCCAACCCCTTTCCACGGGGTCAGAGTGGACATTTGAACTGATCCGGGCCTACGACCGTGAGATCGGCAGAATTGCCGAGCGGTATGCTCTGGACACCTATCCCAACCAGATTGAGGTGATCACTGCCGAACAGATGATGGATGCCTACGCCTCGGTGGGCATGCCCCTGGGCTACCATCACTGGTCATACGGCAAACACTTCCTCAGCACTGAAAAATCCTATTCGCGTGGCCAGATGGGGCTGGCGTACGAGATTGTGATCAACTCGGACCCGTGCATTGCCTACCTGATGGAAGAAAACACCATCTGCATGCAGGCGCTGGTCGTTGCGCACGCCTGCTATGGCCACAACAGCTTCTTCAAGGGCAATTACCTGTTCCGCACCTGGACCGACGCCAGCTCGATCATTGATTATCTGGTGTTCGCCAAGCAGTACATCATGCAATGCGAGGAGCGGCATGGCATCGACGCCGTGGAAGATTTGCTCGACTCGTGCCACGCGTTGATGAACTACGGCGTGGACCGCTACAAGCGTCCGTATCCGATTTCCGCTGAAGAGGAACGGCGGCGTCAGAAGGATAGGGAAGAACATCTTCAGCGCCAGATCAACGATCTTTGGCGCACTATTCCGAAGAACGCCGAAAAAAACAGCAAAGAGGACAACGCACGCTTTCCTGCCGAGCCGCAGGAAAACATTCTCTATTTCATCGAGAAACACGCGCCGCTGCTGGAGCCCTGGCAGCGCGAAGTGGTGCGCATTGTGCGCAAGATCGCGCAGTACTTTTATCCACAGCGCCAGACCCAGGTGATGAACGAAGGCTGGGCAACGTTCTGGCATTACACGCTGATGAACGACCTGTACGACGAAGGACTGGTCACCGACGGCTTCATGATGGAGTTTCTGCAGTCGCACACCAGCGTGATTTTCCAGCCCGGTTTTGACAGCCCCTACTACAGCGGCATCAATCCCTACGCGCTGGGCTTTGCCATGTATCAGGACATACGCCGGATGTGCGAAAACCCTACCGATGAGGACCGGCAGTGGTTTCCGGAAATTGCCGGCACCGACTGGCTGACGGCGATCAAGTTTGCGATGACCAGCTTCAAGGACGAGAGCTTCATTCTCCAATACTTGTCGCCCAAGGTGATTCGCGACCTCAAGCTGTTCAGCATCATGGACGACGACCAGCAGGAAGACCTGCTGGTGCCTGCCATTCATGATGAAAACGGTTATCGGACCATTCGCGAGATCCTCGCTGCGCAATACAACCTGGGCAATCGGGAGCCCAACGTGCAGATCTACAGCATCGACCGCCGAGGCGATCGCTCGCTGACCCTGCGCCACCAACAGCACAACCGAAAACCGCTGGGCGATTCGACAGACGAGGTGCTCAAGCACCTGTACCGGCTGTGGGGCTTTGATATCCATCTCGAAACCCTGCAGGGCGATCAGGTGGTCAAGACCCATCACGTACCTCCAAAAGGCGAGCATGCCGACAGTGAGTATCCCCGGCTTGATATGGCGGTCGTCCATCTTTAGACGTTAGGGTAAAGGCTGTTTAAACGGCTGCTCATGCAGCTTTAGCCTCCGCAAGCACGGCACAAGGTTTATCCTGTCGCGCTTACGGAGGCTTTTTATGCAGATTTATAAAGTGGGCGGTGCTGTACGCGACCGCCTCTTGGGTCAACCTGTCACTGATATTGATTGGGTCGTGGTCGGCGCGAGCACTGAGGACATGCTGGTCAAGGGCTATCGCCCGGTCGGCACAGACTTCCCGGTGTTTCTGCACCCGCTGACCAATGAGGAATACGCGCTGGCGCGCACCGAGCGCAAAAGCGGCGTGGGCTATGGAGGCTTTGTTTTTCATGCAAGCCCCGAGGTAACGCTTGAGCAGGACCTGATTCGGCGCGACCTGACGATCAATGCCATGGCCGAAGACAAGGACGGAAACCTGACCGACCCGTATAACGGTCAGAAAGACCTTGAAGCGCGAATATTGCGCCACGTTTCCCCCGCATTCGCCGAAGATCCGCTTAGGGTCTTGCGCGTGGCCCGGTTCGCAGCGCGCTACGCACGTTACGGTTTCACCATCGCACCCGAGACCTTGGGGCTGATGCGCCAGCTCAGTGAATCCGGCGAACTCAAGGCGCTGACCGCCGAGCGAAGCTGGAAGGAAATCTCACGCGCCCTCATGGAAGAGCAGCCTCAGGTGTTCATCCAGGTACTGCACGACTGCGGCGCGCTCAAGGAACTGATGCCTGAGGTCGAGGCATTGTTTGGTGTACCGCAGCCCGCTACGCATCATCCGGAAATTGACACCGGCGTACACGTCCTCAGCGTGCTAGAGCAATCTGCGATTCACAAACACCCGCTGACCGTACGCTGGGCCTGCCTGCTGCACGATCTGGGCAAAGGGCTGACGCCAGAAGCCGAATGGCCCAGGCACATTGCCCATGAACATACCGGCCTGCGCCTGATTAAAGCGGTCAACGAGCGTTTTCGGGTGCCCAGGGAATGTCAGGAACTGGCACTGCTGGTCGGCCAGTACCACACCCACGGTCATCGGGCGCTGGAACTGAAACCCTCGACTTTGCTGGAGCTGCTGCAAAGTGTCGACGTCTACCGCCGCCCGCAACGTTTTGAAGAGTTCATTGCGGCGTGCGAGATGGACGCGCGAGGACGTCACGGCTTCGAACAACGCAGTTATCCACAGGCTGATTACCTGCGCGGTGCAGCACAGGCCGCTCGAACGGTGTCAGTACAGCCGCTGCTGGAGAAGGGCTTCAAGGGCAAGGAACTGGGCGACGCGCTAAAGAACGAACGGCTCAAGGCGCTGAAAATCTATAAGGCGGAGCACGTCGCCTGACTCTAACTGACTACTATCGCTCCCACGCACCAGCGTGGGAGCGCAGCCCTGGACGCTCTGCGTCCGATCTTCAGCACCCGAGAAACACGAACCCACTCAGCTACGCAGCAGACTCTCAGGCGTAAGGCCCACGCCGCGCCATTCAAAAGCCACAGGCCAGAGCTGCTGATCGATCTGCGCGTCAGCCCAGAGCTTGCTGAATGCAATCCCCACACCCGGATGCAGACGCTCAGGGGCAATCAATGCCAATGGGCACAGCACAAAGGCATTCTTCAGAATTTCCGCTCTCGGCAAAATCAGCCCGTCAAAATTGCCGACCTGCTCGCCATACAACAGCACATCGATATCCAGCGGCAGCCCTTTGCGATCCGGGGCATAGCGGCCATTGTCGGCCTCGATGAATTTCAGGCGGCGATCAAGCTCCATCAACGGCAGATCGGTCAACGCCGACACCACCAGATTGAAGAATGGCCCGCTCTTGATACCCACCGCATGGCTTTCAAAAACCGGCGAGCAACTGAGGCCAGTCAGAAAGCCATCCAGCGCATCCAGCCCGGCATGCAGGTGACGTTCGCGCTCGATATTGCTCCCCAGGCCGAGGAAAATCCGCGTCAGCGACATCCGCGCTCGATCTCCACACCCACACCGGCAGCGGCCGCTACGGCACCCGGCTTGGTCAGTTTCAGACGCAGCCAGGGAATATTGAATTCGCTCATCAGCACTTCAGCCAGCCGCTCAGCGAAGGTCTCTACCAACTGAAACTGAGCCTGCTCGGCGAAAGCCTGAATACGTGTCGAAACACTGGCGTAGTCGAGGGCCTTGCTCAGGTCGTCGCCTGCCGCTGCAGGGCGATTGTCCCAGGCGAAGCTGAGGTCCAGACGCAGGCACTGGCGAATGCCGCGCTCCCAGTCATAGGCGCCGATGACTGTATCAACCTCAAGGCCCTCGATGAAAACTCTGTCCAAGCACTACTCTCCACTGCACGACAAGGGCGCGATGCGCCGTTAGAATCAGGGCATCCTCGCCCGGAATGGTTAGCATGTTTTGGTTACTGGCCACCTTCGCCTACCTGCTTGGCTCGCTGTCCTTCGCCATTCTGCTCAGCCGCCTGAGCGGCAGGCCAGACCCGCGCGCCAGTGGCTCGGGCAATGCCGGTGCTACCAACATGCTGCGTCTGGCCGGAAAAAAACTGGCCATCCTGACCCTGCTTGGCGACCTCTGCAAAGGCCTGCTGCCAATCCTGATCGCCAGCGCCTGGAACCTGAACATCGCGCAACAGGGCTGGATCGGCGTCTGCGCAGTGCTGGGCCACCTGTTCCCAGTGTACTTTCGCTTCCGTGGTGGCAAAGGTGTCGCGACAGCCGCCGGCGTGCTGCTGGGGCTGTACCCGCCCGCAGCCGCCCTGGCCATAGCGGCCTGGCTGCTGACGCTTTACCTGACGCGTACCAGCTCGCTCGCCGCCCTGATTGCCACACCGCTGACCCTGCCATTACTGGCATGGCAAGAACCTCATGCGCTGTTGCCGATGAGCGTATTGACGCTGCTCATCGTCTGGCGCCATCGCGGCAATCTACGCGACCTGCTCGCCGGGCGCGAACGACATTTCTGAAGGGCAACCTGAAATCATCGCACCCTCGCCTGTCATCACAGCCCCGGCAACTGCTCCATGGGCCAACGCGCCTGCACGCTGATGCTCAAATCTTCCTTCTGCCCTGCCTGCAAACGCTGACAGCCCGCAAAGGCGATCATTGCGCCGTTATCGGTACAGAACTCGGGCCTTGCGTAGTAAACATTACCGCGCAAGTCGCCGAGCATGCTTTCCAGCGAAGCCCGCAGCGCCTTATTCGCGCTGACGCCGCCCGCAATGACCAGACTCTTGAGGCCGGTCTGTTTGAGCGCACGCTTGCACTTGATGGTCAAAGTCTCCACTACCGCCTGCTGGAACGCCAGAGCGATGTCGCAGCGGGTTTGCTCGCTGTCGTCTCCAGCGCCCTGACATTGCTGCCAGGTATTGAGCGCAGAAGTTTTCAACCCGCTGAAACTGAATTCCAGCCCGGGACGATCAGTCATCGGCCGGGGAAAGACAAAGCGCCCCGCCACACCCTGCATCGCCGCTTTGGAAATCTCCGGGCCGCCTGGGTACTGCATGCCCATCATTTTGGCGGTCTTGTCGAACGCCTCGCCTGCTGCATCGTCCAGCGTCTCGCCCAGCAGTTCGTACTGACCGATGCCATCGACGCGTACCAGTTGCGTGTGCCCACCGGACACCAGCAACGCGACGAACGGGAACTGCGGCGGGTTTTCTTCCAGCATCGGGGCCAGCAAATGGCCTTCCATGTGGTGAACGCCCAACGCCGGGATATCCCAGGCGAATGCCAGCGCCTGAGCGCACGAGGCGCCGACCAGCAATGCACCTACCAGACCCGGTCCGGCCGTGTAGGCAATGGCGTCGATGTCAGTGGCCACGCAGTCCGCCTCGGCCAGTGTCTGGCGAATCAGCGGCAGCATGCGCTTGACGTGATCGCGCGAAGCCAGCTCCGGCACTACACCGCCATAGGCACGATGCAGGTCGATCTGGCTGAATAATGCGTCCGCGAGCAAACCGCGTTCGCTGTCGTACAACGCGACACCGGTTTCGTCGCAGGAGGTTTCTAATCCCAGTACTAGCATGGGGTTGCGCCTTGTAGGGGGCAGATTTGAAGGCGCGCATAATAGTCGTCGACCGAGGTGCCGACCAGCGGTTTTCGATCAGAGGCTTTGCATTCCTCTCAATGAGGGGTTAGCATCCGCAACCCTTAAAAACCGACGTACTTTTGTGCAGTGTTTGCACTAAGCGTTGACCCCGGTAATGAATGAAGGTAGCTCTGGATGCCAGCCGTCAAAGTTAAAGAGAACGAACCCTTCGACGTAGCTCTGCGTCGTTTCAAGCGCTCCTGCGAAAAAGCCGGTGTTCTGGCTGAAGTTCGTAGCCGCGAATTTTACGAGAAGCCGACTTCGGAGCGTAAGCGCAAGGCAGCAGCTGCTGTCAAACGCCACGCCAAGAAAGTCCAGCGCGAACAGCGCCGCGCCGTTCGTCTGTATTAATTTACAGACCTTCGTCGCAAGCTTCTGCCTTGCCCGGCCAACCAGCCGGGCTGTCGGCAGTTCCAGCTTCGCTTTTTTGCGTTAACTGGATTGCGCGTTAGCTAGATTGATTGACCTCGTCCAAGCCGCCGATGCGACTCAGACATTCAATCAAGCACGTCCAGCCTGTTCACAGGCTACATCGGCCATGCCCACTCGGGCAGCAGACCGGTCGATGATAAGACGAGTATGCCTTGATGACTTCGCAAGAAGCTCAGCCAAGGCAGCGTCTTCCGTGCACCCAGGCTTATGTATCCTGGTTTTGTCACCCTCAGGTGGACACCCAGCGTGAAGCCTTATGACCTGCCCGCAGGCTCAAGTTTATTCCCCTTTCAGGCCCACACCGCCCATCGGATGCAAAGACGTGCCCGTTGATTGCCCACGCCTTCAAAAAGACGGCTGACAGGCTGACGGAACGCTCGTAGAGTCTCCCGATACTTTTGCACCACGCTTGAATGATGAGAACGCCATGGCCGGGCTGATTCCCCAGAGCTTTATCGACGACCTTCTGAACCGCACCGACATTGTCGATGTAGTCAGTTCGCGCGTGCAGCTCAAGAAAGCCGGGAAAAACTACACAGCCTGCTGCCCGTTCCACAAAGAGAAATCACCCTCTTTCAGCGTCAGCCCGGACAAACAGTTCTATTACTGCTTCGGTTGCGGCGCTGGCGGCAACGCGCTCGGCTTCATCATGGATCACGACAATCTGGATTTCCCCCAGGCTGTCGAAGACCTCGCCAAAGCAGCAGGCATGGAAGTGCCTCGCGAACAGGGCGTAAAAGGCCAGAAGCCCCGCCAGCCAACCGATTCCCCGCTCTACCCACTGCTGACCGCCGCCGCCGAGTTCTATCGCCAGGCGCTGAAAAGCCATCCATCGCGCAAGGCAGCGGTGGATTACCTCAAAGGCCGCGGGCTGTCCGGTGAAATCGCTAGAGACTTTGGTCTGGGCTTTGCTCCGCCAGGCTGGGACAACCTGTACAAGCACCTGAGCAGCGACTCACTGCAGCAAAAGGTCATGATCGATGCCGGTCTGCTGATCGAGAACGCCGAAACCGGCAAACGCTATGATCGCTTCCGTGACCGGGTGATGTTTCCGATACGCGACTCGCGCGGACGCGTCATCGCCTTTGGCGGGCGCGTGCTGGGTGATGACAAGCCCAAGTACCTGAACTCGCCGGAAACACCGGTTTTCCACAAGGGCCAGGAGCTGTACGGGCTGTTCGAAGCCCGCAAATTCAATCGCAACCTCGACGAAATCATCGTCGTTGAAGGCTACATGGACGTCATCGCCCTGGCGCAGCAAGGTTTGCGCAATGCCGTGGCCACGCTGGGTACCGCGACCAGCGAAGAGCATTTGAAACGACTGTTCCGGGTCGTGCCCAACGTGCTGTTCTGCTTCGACGGCGATCAGGCCGGGCGCAATGCCGCGTGGCGGGCACTGGAAGCCACCCTGTCGAACCTGCAGGACGGGCGTCGGGCGCGCTTTTTGTTTCTTCCCGAGGGCGAAGACCCGGACACGCTGGTGCGCTCCGAAGGCACCGACGCGTTCAAGGCACGCATCAATCAGCACGCCCAGCCACTGGCCGATTATTTTTTCGAGCAACTGACCAAAGAGTCTGACCCACGCTCGCTGGAGGGCAAGGCGCACATGGCCACCCTCGCGGCGCCACTCATCGATAAAGTGCCTGGGGCGAACCTGCGCATTCTGATGCGCCAACGCCTGACCGAAATTACCGGGCTTACCGGCGAGGCCGTCAGTCAGTTGGTACAGAGCGCGCCGGTGGATGCGCCACCGAGCTACGACCCCTATGTCGATTACGACGCCATGCCTGACTTTGCCGATTACCAGCCTCAAGGCGGTTATGAGCCACAGCAGGAATGGACGCCAAAGAAAACCGGCGGTCAGAATCAAAAAAAATGGGACAACAAATCCTGGGGCAAAAAAGGTAAGCGTCAGGACTTCGAACCTCGAACGCCGCGTGTACCGACCGCTGTCGAGCCACCCATGCAGGCCGCACTGAGAACCTTGCTGCATCACCCTGAACTGGCCGAAAAGGTCGAAAATGCCAGCCATTTCGCTGCAGAAGACCAATCTAACGCGCAACTGCTGGTCGCCCTTATCGAAGCCAGGCAAAAGAATCCCAACCTGCGGTCGTTACAGTTGATAGCGAGGTGGCACGGGACTGAACAGGGCCGTTTGCTGCGCGCTCTGGCAGAAAAGGAATGGCTGATTGAGGCCGACAACCTTGAACAACAGTTTTTCGACACTATAACTAGCTTATCCGCTCGCCAACGCGAGCGCAGTCTGGAACATCTGATCAGCAAGGCTCGTCAAACCGAGTTGAGCGCAGAAGAGAAAATTCAGCTTAGGGAACTGCTAAATCGCAATGTTCCCGCACAAACCCCGACCTCAACTGGCGCGTGAGGTCATAGCTCGGGTATAATCCTCGGCTTGTTTTTTGCCCGCCAAGACCTTCAGTGGATAGGGTGTTATGTCCGGAAAAGCGCAACAGCAATCTCGTATCAAAGAGTTGATCACCCTGGGTCGTGAGCAGAAGTATCTGACTTACGCAGAGGTCAACGACCACTTGCCCGAGGATATTTCAGATCCCGAGCAGGTGGAAGACATCATCCGCATGATCAACGACATGGGGATCCCGGTACACGAGAGTGCTCCGGATCCGGACGCCTTGATGCTGGCCGACGCCGATACCGACGAGGCAGCCGCAGAAGAAGCGGCTGCAGCGTTGGCAGCGGTCGAGACCGACATCGGGCGTACCACCGATCCCGTTCGTATGTACATGCGTGAAATGGGTACCGTTGAACTTCTGACCCGTGAAGGCGAAATCGAAATCGCCAAACGTATCGAAGAAGGCATCCGTGAAGTGATGGGCGCAATTGCGCACTTCCCTGGCACGGTTGACCATATTCTTTCCGAATACACACGTGTCACCAGCGAAGGCGGTCGCCTCTCCGATGTTCTGAGCGGCTATATCGACCCGGACGACGGCATTGCGCCGCCTGCCGAAGTACCTCCGCCTGTCGATCCCAAAGCCGTCAAGGCCGAAGGCACCGATGACGACGAGGAAGAATCGGCAGACGCCAGCGACGACGAAGACGAAGTCGAAAGCGGTCCCGATCCGGTCATCGCCCAGCAGCGCTTCGGTGCGGTTTCCGATCAAATGGAAATCACCCGCAAGGCGCTGAAGAAATTCGGTCGCGACGACAAGCATGCCATTGCCGAAATGGTAGCACTTGCCGAACTGTTCATGCCGATCAAACTGGTTCCAAAGCAGTTTGAAGGTCTGGTAGAGCGTGTGCGGGGTGCCCTTGAGCGTCTTCGTGCTCAGGAACGCGCCATCATGCAGCTGTGTGTACGTGATGCACGTATGCCGCGCGCCGACTTCCTTCGCCAGTTCCCGGGCAACGAAGTTGACGAAAGCTGGACTGACGCACTGGCCAAGGGCAAGAGCAAATACGCCGAAGCCATTGGTCGTCTGCAGCCTGACATCCAGCGTTGCCAGCAGAAGCTGTCGGCATTGGAAGAAGAAACCGGCCTGAAAATAGCCGAGATCAAGGACATCAACCGTCGCATGTCGATCGGTGAGGCCAAGGCCCGCCGCGCGAAGAAAGAGATGGTTGAAGCGAACTTGCGTCTCGTGATCTCCATCGCCAAGAAGTACACCAACCGTGGTCTGCAATTCCTCGATCTGATCCAGGAAGGCAACATCGGCTTGATGAAGGCTGTGGACAAGTTCGAATACCGTCGTGGCTACAAGTTCTCGACCTATGCCACCTGGTGGATCCGTCAGGCGATCACTCGCTCGATTGCCGACCAGGCCCGCACCATCCGTATTCCGGTGCACATGATCGAGACGATCAACAAGCTCAACCGTATTTCCCGGCAGATGCTGCAGGAAATGGGTCGCGAACCGACCCCGGAAGAGCTGGGCGAACGCATGGAAATGCCTGAGGATAAAATCCGCAAGGTATTGAAGATCGCAAAAGAGCCGATCTCCATGGAAACCCCGATCGGCGACGACGAAGATTCGCATCTGGGTGAATTCATCGAAGACTCGACCATGCAGTCGCCAATCGATGTCGCCACTGTTGAAAGCCTGAAAGAAGCGACACGCGAAGTGCTGTCGGGCCTTACCGCCCGTGAAGCCAAGGTTCTGCGCATGCGTTTCGGCATCGACATGAATACCGATCACACGCTTGAAGAGGTCGGTAAGCAGTTTGACGTTACCCGCGAGCGGATTCGTCAGATAGAAGCCAAGGCACTGCGCAAGCTGCGTCACCCGACAAGAAGCGAGCACCTGCGCTCGTTCCTCGACGAGTAATCGTACCAGCGAGTCAACAAAACCCCCGGCCTGCCGGGGGTTTTGCGTTTCCGGGAAAAAGAAATCCGGATTTGCAGGTCCAGTCGTCAATTGATCAAATCAAACAGAGGTCAGACGTCGGTCTAATTGCAGGCCATGGCGAATTGACCTACAACTATGTATCACACAGGACACAAGCGCTTGCCAGTCGAGCCTTGGCCAGTGATTGTTACAAATTCACGCCACAACAATATCAGCGATAGTCAGACACGGACGTAAGCCGCATATGCGTGAAGTAATAATCGACACCAATGACCGGGAAGCGTCGTGCCTGTCCGAGGGAAAATTCGCCTCGGTCTTCGCTCAGTGCCCGGATGCCATGATTATCGCAAGCCTTGCCGACGGGCATATCATGGATGCCAACGCGGCGTTCGTTGAACGGACCGGCCTCACCCTTGACGAAGTGATTGGGAAAACGCCCACCCAACTGGATTTGTGGGCAGTGCCAGGTATAGGCCCAAAAGTTTTGCAGCAACTGCAGACAGGCAACATTCATAATCTGGAGATCCCCTTTCGGCGCAAGAACGGCGAAACCTTTTCCGGGCTCATGTCCGCCCAGCCTTTCGACCAGAGCTCGACGCCAGCCGTACTGGTGATAGTGCGTGATATCACCCAGCGCAAGCAGGCCCAGCAGCAACTTCAACTTTCCGAAGAAAAATTCGCCAAGGCGTTTCATGCCTCGCCTGACGGGCTGGCTATCACCCGCCAACAGGACGGAATGCTTTTAGAGGTGAACGAAGGTTTCTGCCGCATCACGGGGTATAGCGAAGCGTACTGCCTTGAACACTCGACATTCGACCTGGGTGTCTGGGTGGATCTGGGCGACCGCTCCAGGCTCATTGAGCAACTGAAGCGGCACGGCTCCGTCCGGGACTTCAGGGCCCGGCTTCGTAATGTTGATGGCAGTATCAGACTGTGCGAACTGTCCTCGCACCCGATCGTCATCGCAGGCGACGACTGCCTGCTGACGATTGCACGGGATATAACCGAAAGCAGACAAATGCAGGAAAAACTGCACTTGGCTGCAACGGTGTTCGAGAGCACAGCCGAGGGCGTGCTCATTACCGACACCAACCAGCGCATCAATGCCGTCAACCGTGCCTTCACTGAGATTACCGGCTACAGCGAGAGCGAAGCCATCGGCCAGACACCTCGCCTGCTCGCCTCAGGCCAGCATGACAGCGCGTTCTATGCCTCAATGTGGCATCAACTTGCAGCCGATGGCCACTGGCAGGGCGAGATCAGCAACCGACGCAAGAACGGCGAGCTCTACCCAAGCTGGCTGACGATCAATGCAGTGCGCAACAAAGCCAACCTCACCACCCATTTCGTCGCCGTTTTCGCTGACATCTCCAGCCTCAAACACGCCCAGGCGCGTCTCGACTACCAGGCCCACCACGACCCGCTCACCGGCCTGCCCAACCGAACCCTGTTCGAGAGTCGCCTTCAATCGGCATTACTGCACAGCGAAGAATCCGGCAGCCTTGGCGCAGTGCTGTTCCTCGATCTGGACCGCTTCAAACACATCAACGACAGCCTGGGCCATCCGGTCGGCGATCTGCTGCTCAAGGGCATCGCACACCGGCTCAAGGAGACCCTGCGCGATGTCGACACGGTCGCGCGCCTTGGTGGTGACGAGTTCATCGTTCTGTTACCTGGCCTGCTGCAGCCCAGCGACGCACAAGCCATCGCCAACAAACTGCTGGCCTGCTTCAACACGCCTTTTGAAGCTGGCGAACATGAGCTCTACATCAGCCCGAGCATTGGCAGCTGTGTTTTCCCGACTGACGGCACCGACGTAGCAACACTGGTCAAAAACGCCGACGCCGCCATGTACCGCTCCAAGGCCAAGGGCCGTAATCGGGTCGAAAGCTACACCTGCGACCTGACCACACAGGCCAGCGAACGCATTGCCCTTGAACAGGAATTGAGAAGAGCGCTGGACCGCAATCAGCTATCCCTGGCCTACCAGCCCAAAATCAGCCTCCTGACCCACGCGCTGATAGGCGCAGAAGCGCTGATCCGCTGGAACCACCCGACCTTCGGCGACGTGCCACCCGAACATTTCATACCGCTGGCCGAAGAAAACGGCATGATCCTGCAAATCGGCGAATGGGTGCTGGAGCAGGCCTGCCAACAGATGGGCAAATGGCGCAAAACCTGTCAGCCGTTCGGCCCAGTGTCAGTCAACCTGGCAGGCGCTCAACTGCGCCAGACGAACCTTGTCGAACACATCGAACAACTGCTGGCCGACAACGGCCTGGAGCCAGACTGCCTGCAACTGGAAATCACCGAAAACTTCATCATGAGCCAGACCCAGGAAGCGCTGGCAGTGCTGCACAAACTGAAGAAACTCGGCGTGCAACTGGCCATCGACGACTTCGGCACCGGCTATTCCTCCCTGAGCTACCTCAAACGCTTGCCGCTGGACATCCTCAAGATCGACCAGTCCTTCGTTCGCGGCCTACCCGAAGACACCCACGACGCCGCCATCGTCCGCGCCATCATCGCCCTCGGGCGCAGCATGCAACTGACCGTGATAGCCGAAGGCGTGGAGAACAGTGAACAGCAGCAATTCCTGACCCGCGAGGGCTGCGAACAGATCCAGGGCTACATCATCAGCCTGCCCCTTCAACCCGAAGAATTCAGCGCGAGATTTCTTCTTATGAATCTTTCGGACGTTTCGGATAGCACAGCCGCGAAACCGCCGTTATAATCCGCGACCTACTGAGGGCCCATAGCTCAGTTGGTTAGAGCAGAGGACTCATAATCCTTTGGTCCACGGTTCGAGTCCGTGTGGGCCCACCACCTTTGAAAGCCGCGCATTGCGCGGCTTTTGTGTTTCTGGCGGAACACGTCAGATACAGTCCTATGGTCCAAAGGTACGCGCCTTCACCGCTCAGCTTCCGGACAATTCGAGAGAACCGACCTTTTCAATAGAATCGGCCAAAAACTGCCGTTCAGATCGCAGCTCAATTCTTCGCAGGCGCTGGCGCAGGGGGAAGTTGTTGCACCTCTGTGCAGTCGACCATCGCAACAGGCGCAGCGGCTGGCGGTGCGATGTTCAGCCTCGTTGGCAGTGCAGGCGTATTCGTAGAGACGGCCATCCTGATGCTGTGTTGGCCGCGTTGCTGGTTGCGCTGCGTGTCCGGATGCCTTCTGTTCATGGCAGTACCCGGACCAGGTCAGCGATGCATCGTTGATAAGATGCCCCGAGGCGCCGCAGCCGCTGCACATACGCAGATCTGGAAGGCTGTCGAACAAGGGGTGTTGTCGTAGAATGCCCACCCTTGAACAACCTCAAAAGGAATGAAATCTATGCCTGGCGAAAAAACCAGGAAGACGCTTGTGTATTCGGCGTGGGGGTTACTGTTTTTGAGCGTGGTGGGGGTTCTGGTCATACAGGCTTTCCAAGAAACACCCCAGCCGAGCAAACCCGAGACTGTCAGAAATTTTGTGTTCGGGCATAACATGTAGCTAGAGGTGCATGTATGCCGACCAAA
>NZ_LKBW01000269.1 GCF_002699855.1 Pseudomonas amygdali
TTCGGTAGTTTTTTCATCGCTCCATCCTCTCAAAGGTTGGAGTCTCCGAGAAACCCGGGGCGGTTCAATCACTACGCCGGGCAAGTCGGCGGGCACTTCCATTTTGCAGGTGGTGTTGAGGTTGGGGATCAGGCGCGTATTGCCTTGGGCAACGGCGTATTCATCGGCGCCGTTCATTGCGCACCTCCTTTCGGTGTGCCGCTGCGTAGTGCCGATACTTGCGCCTGATGCATCATTTCGCGTTCCACGCGCTCCGTCAGTCCGTCTGCGTTCGTCATTCCTTTCACCAGGCTGCCATCTTCCAGTTTGATTTCATACGAGTGATCCGCTGCTGCCCGCGGGCTTTTTTCGCTGTGGCCGGGGTAGTGGAAGGTGACCTGCTGGGCGGCGGGGTCGCGGCCGAAAGAGGGAATCGCAGCGCTGTCGGTCTTGGGGCCGATCCAGTCGTGTTCGCTGGCGTGCACGGTGACTTTGCCTTGCGAGCCGATTTCGACGCCGCCGCCAATCTTGATGTAACTGCCGTCATCGGCGACCAGGCGAATGGTCGGCGCGGTGATGACCACTTCGCCTTCGACGGCCGAGACGTGCAGGTTTTTCTGGGCATTGAGGGCGATGTCGTCTTCCTGGGCCTGCACCAGCACTTTGCCGCGGTTGGCGATGGCGCTGATCCCAGCATCCTGGGCGAAGGCTGACAGCCCTTTGCCCGCTTGCAGGTGCATGGCCGCGCCGCTGGTCAATTGCAGGTTGTTCTGCGCGGTGGTGTCGTGATGTTCACCGGCATAGTGAACCTGCGAGCGCGGCGTGGCGCTGGCAATACCTGCTGCTGCGGTCATGGCCAGTACCGGGTCGCCCAGGCTGTTGCTGTCCGGCGCGGGCCATTGATTCAGCGACTGACGCAAGGCGTCGATGCCTTGAACATCCACTGCCTGACCGCCGCGCGCGGCGGCGGTTTCGCCGAGGGATTTGAACAGCTCGCCGCACTCGGCCAGCAGTTTGAGCAGCTCTTCGCGATCCAGCTGTGAGCCTTTTGCGTCGGTACGCGCATAGGTGGTCAGCAACATGCCCTGCGCGGCACGCAGGGCGATGGCGGCATCGGTGCGCAGTTCTGCGCCGTTGCCGCGTGGCTGGGCGGTGCCGTCAGTACGCGGGTCGGTCAGTTTGCCCAGGTTGAGGGCTGTGGCCTGATGGGTTGTGCCCATGCGCGCGCGCAGTGAGCCTGGTGTGTCATCGAACAGCAATTCGTTGAAGCCGCTGCCTTTATGTTCCTGGGTGCGGATCCCCGACAGCATGCGGTTGCCCGGCAGCCCCGAGGCCTTGCTGAAGCGCGGTGGCAGATGAATGTTGTTGTAGAGCCCCGACGTCACCAGAGGCCGGTCGATATCGCCTGCCAGAAATGTCACCAGCACTTCCTGGCCGATGCGTGGCATGAACTGATGCCCGAAGCCGCTGCCAGCACTGGGCATCGCCACCCTTAACCAGGTGGTGCCTTGCGGCAGGCTGTCGCCACGCTGCCAATGGAACCTGACCTGTATCCGCGCCAGCTCGTCAGTGAACACTTCCTCACCTTCCGGCCCGACCACGATGGCGCTCAGCGGGCCGTTAATGCTCGGGCGCGCAACGGTGATCGGATGCCGATAGGGGATCTTGTGGCGAATGCACACGAACTCGTTTTTGTAGCCTGCGCTTTCGTCCGACAGGTAATTATTGCTGCCCTCATGCTTGACCGTTATCAGCAGAAAACTGCGATCTTCAGCAGAGCCGCGGTCATGATCAAAATGCTGGGTCAGCTCAAAGGTGTGGCCAGGGTACATGGCGCGGCAGGTACTGTTGCCGGTGAATGTCTTGCCCTGTACTTCAATGGCTTCCAGGCGCTGACGCACCAGGCGTTCACCGTCTTTGAAGGTGCCATGACTGTAGTGATCGAGCACGTCATACACTTCATACGCGTCGACGTTGCCCTGCTCATTGAGGCTCGGCATGCCGACAGGCAACTGATTACGGGGCTGCTTGTAGTCAAATGTCTGAATGGACATGCGCCCCGATTGCAGGCGTCGATGGCTGCGCCATTCGGTAATCGAGTCCGCTGTCTCGGTAACGGATGCGCTGTGATAACGAATGCTTGGCTGTTGCGGCAGGGGCGAGAGGTCACGCGAGTGATCAAGAATGATCAGCGTGTGCTTTTCCTGATTGTGATCGAAATAGAAGAACAGACCTTCGTGTTCCAGCAACCTCAATACAAAGGTCAGATCGCTTTCACGGTACTGGGTGATGTAACTGTGTTTCTTGAGTGGCTGGCTGAGTTGAAATTCGAAGTCGGGCAACGCGCCGTAGGCCGCAAATACCGTACGGATAACGGCTTCGATGGTCTGTTCCTGAAATATGCGCGAGTCGACGCGTCGCGAGAGCATCCATAGCCAGGGGCTCAGTGTGGCGCTGTAGCGGGCCAGGCCGCCGTCGCTGCCTTCCAGGCTGAAGGCACTGATATAACCATTGATGTAGCGCGATTCGCCGGTGGCGAGTTCTATTGCCAGCTGTGCAGGCTGGCCGATCTGCGATTTGAGTTCCAGGCCGGCGTCGCGGCTAATCATCGACAACTTGAAACTGAACAGCTCGGACAGGCTTTCAGTGCCGGAAAAACTTTCCAGCAGGAGTTCCTGTTCGTCACGGGCAACGGTCGTCAGCTTGATCAAGCGACGGTTTTGTGGCGCAAATAGCGCCGTTAGATCCTTTAACATTGTTGCTCCGTTATATAAAACCAGCCGCTCGTTCCGCTAGAGAGTGCTGATATAGAGAGGGGCGTGAGTCTATAGACTTCTTTCCGGGGGCACACACTTAAATTGCAATGGGCCATCACCGGGCAACATTACTCCTCATGGCGCGCTGAGGTAGTGGGGAATGGCTAACGATTTCGTCGTCCAATTCATAAGAAGCTGTAGTGCGTTTCTTACGGCGCAATGAACACAGCCATGCAGGCTGCAAGACTTTGCTTTTGGAGAGGGCTGGAGGCGTGTGCTATGAAAAGCCCTGGCTCACGAGCATCAGGGCTTTTTAGTTGGCGTTTACTGCAGGCTTATATTGGCCAGCGTGACGATAATGCCGATGCCCGCGACAGTGGCGGCTACTGCGTTGATGGAGAACACTGTGCGTATCTTTCTGGACAGTCTCCATGGCTTTACGGCGAACGCATAAATCAGCAGAAAGATGATCGCAAAGATTTCCACCTGCGCGAGCAGCACTACCGCACTGCCCAAGGCCATTGATCCGGACAGGCCATCAGCGTCTCGCGACAGATAATATGTCAGCAGGGTGCCGATGATGGGTAGCCAGATCCCCAGGCTGATAAGAATCAGTGGGATGGGGTTGAAAGGGCGTGTTTGGTTTTCGGTGTCCACTTTTTTTCCTTGATGAGTGATCCAGCGATCAGGGTTTCTCGATCTCTGAAACTTCTGTCGGCGCCTCGGCCTTCGCGGTGCGTATCTCGCGGCTCCATTGCAGGATGATCATCACCAGCGTTGGAATGCCCAGTAAAGCGGTGATCAGGAAGAAATTGTGATAACCGAATTTCTCCACCACCACGCCGGAGTAACCGCCCAGCAAACGCGGCAACAGCAGCATGATTGAGCTGAGCAGTGCGTATTGAGTGGCGGAAAACTTAAGGTTGGTGAGGCTCGACAGGTAGGCGACAAACGCTGATGTCGCCAGCCCTGAGCTGAGGTTGTCCAGTGAGATGGTCAGGATCAGCATCTTCACGTTCGGGCCCATGTCCGCCAGCAACAGGAACAGGATGTTGGTCGCTGCCGAGGTGAAGCCGCCGATGAACAGGATCGGCATGATGCCGAAGCGTACGATCAGCAGACCACCGGCGCCAGCGCCCAGCAGGGTCATGATCAGGCCGAAGATCTTGCTGACACTGGCAATCTGGTCCTTGGTGAAGCCCTGGTCGATGTAGAACACGTTGGCCATGACGCCCATCACCGTGTCCGACATTCGATAGGTTGCAATCAGGCCCAGCAGCAGCAGCGCCTGCCAGCGATAACGCATGATGAAGTCGTTGATCGGCGTAAGCACCGGTGCCAGCCCGCGGCGCCCCATAGAGGACAGGCAGGCGAAGGTCAGAAGCGTGTAGAGAATGGCGCGCAGAAAAGCCCGGTCTTCCAGCAGCAGGTCCATCCAGCTGGTGCCGTTGAACAGCACGCTGGCGAAGTCGGTGTTGTAAAGCTGGGTAAACATTGCCGGTACTGAAACCAGCAGCACAATGAGCACGAACACCGAGGCCAACTGGTGGGTAAAACCATAGCGCGCTGCCGACAGCTGGGTGCGCAACGGTACGGGTGGTTCGCGCATGATCAGCGTAGTGACCAGCGCTGGCAGCATCAGCAGGCCAAACAGCACATAGGTGCCGGTCCACGCCGAATGCTTGTAAGCAAAGCCTGTGGAGCCGAAACCTTCAGCGAAGTACAGCGCGCCCGCGGTCGCCAACAGTGCGGCCACCCGATAGCCGGACATATAGCTGGCGGCGAGGGCGGCCTGCTGGGTGTCCTGAGCGATTTCAAGGCGATAGGCGTCGATGGCGATGTCTTGGGTTGCGGAGGCGAAGGCCACCACCACGGCAATTGCGATCAGCCAGGATAAATGCTTCTGCGGATCGCAGAAGCCCATCCCGATCAGGCCGAGAATCACCAGACTCTGTGCCAGTACCAGCCAGGAGCGCCGCCGCCCCAGCTTGCCCAGAAACGGCAGGCGCCATTGGTCGAGTAAGGGCGACCAGACCCATTTAAAGGCGTAGGCAAGACCGATCAGGCTCGCATAGCCGATGGTCTCGCGAGCAACACCGGCTTCGCGCAACCACACGGATAAGGTCGAAAAGACCAGCATATAAGGCATGCCCGCAGCGAATCCGAGCAGCAGTAACACTAATGTCGACGGGCTGGCATATGCGGCGAGCGCGGCGCGCCAGGTTTTACGGGGCATGGGCTGGAATCTGCCTCAGGTTACGAAAACAAAGGGCGCACTCTAACCGCTGTGCTATAGGGGACGCCAGCCATGGCGCTGCATATCCACCCGATTATTCAGAATGTTAACGCCCTCGGCGCGCAAACGGGCCCGCTGTTCGTCACCGGACACACTGCCAACGGGCAGACTGAGCCGACCACCGGCCCCCAGCACCCTATGCCAGGGCAGGGAAGAGCCGTCCGGCAACTGACTCAATGTACGGCCCACCCAGCGCGCAGCTTTGCCCAGCCCTGCCAGTTCAGCCAGTTGACCGTAGGCGACCACCTTGCCCTCCGGTATTTGCGCCATCGTCAGGTAGAGGGCCGTACGTCGCATTTCGGCAGCTGACGGCTCGCCAGGGTAAAGAAGTGTCAAGTCCGGGTCGGTCACGCGTTTATCCTGTATAAAACGATATTGATTGTCGTTCGCGGAACTTTGGTCGATCGCTGCTGTCTGTTACCACCGTGTCCGGCGGTCCATGGATTGAGATCGCCTTGATGTTTTTCTGCAGGATGATGCCCGCCTTCCCGCCAAACAGAGCCTGATTACCGCTTATGTTGTCCAGAACCCTGCTGTGCCTCGCAATTACTACTGTTTCCACTCCATTGCTTGCCGACACTGTCTGGTTGAAGAACGGTGATAGGCTGACTGGCACAATCAAAGTGTTCGACGGTGGCAAGCTGCTATTGCAGACCGAATACGGCGGCGCTATTCCGTTGGACTGGAAGCAGGTCAAAACCCTGCAAAGCGATCAGCCACTCTTGGTAAAGCAGGATGAGCACACAGGCGAAGTCTCCAAGTCGTTGCAGGCTTTGGACGACGGCAAGGTCGTACTGGCTAATAGCGATGCACCCAAGACCGTCGAACTGGCAAGCATTCATCAGATCATCAAGCCCAAGCCGGTTATCACTGATCTTGTCTGGAAAGGCAATATCGATGCGGCGCTGGATTTCCAGCAGGCAGAAAACGACACCAATGACTACAACATTGCCTTCAAGACTTCGGCGCGTCACGGCCAATGGCGCCATAACGCCAAAGGCGATTACAACCGCGAAACGACCGATGATGTGGTCGGCACCGACAACTGGAGCGCCGAATACTCGCTGGATCGCTTCCTGACCGAGAAATTCTTGTCACCTACAAGCGCGACAAGATCGAAGACCTGTCGCGTCAGCGTGTTGTCGGTACAGGTCCTGGTTACCAGCTGTGGGATGACGAGCTGGGAGCCTTCAAGGTCGGTGCGCTGCTTAACCGCACAGATTTCGAATTCTCCAATGGCCAGAAGGAAAACTTCTATTCGGTCGCAGGTACCTGGGATTACAACCGCTACCTGATCGGCAAGAAGTTCGAGTTCTTCAGCAACGGCGAGCTGGGCAAACCGTTAAGCGGCGTTGCCGATTACTCCATGGATGTCGAAGCCGGGCTGCGCTACAAGGTTACCGACTGGGCGTCGCTTAACCTGAAAGCCGAGAAAAACATCATCAGTGGCTCGGATAACGGCGACGTGGACAAGACCCGCTACACCGCCGGTTTCGGTGTGAGCTGGTAAACACAATGTGGCGAGCGATGCACACCGTGTGCATCGTTCTGCCAGGATGCGTTGACTAGATTCTCATCGCGCCGTCCAGCTCCAGTATGCGGCCACTGAAATAATCGTTTTCAAGAATGTAAGCCACCGAGTGGGCGATTTCGTCGGGCTTGCCCATACGCTTGAGCGGGATGGCCGAGGTCATTTTCTCAAGTGCTTCGGGGCGCATGCTGCCGGTCATTTCGGTTTCAATGAACCCAGGTGCCACGCCCGCCACGCGGATTCCGTAGCGTGCCAGTTCCCTTGCCCAGGTAACGGTCGCGGCGGCAACGCCGGCCTTGGCTGCCGAGTAGTTGGTTTGTCCGATATTCCCCGCCCGTGAAATCGACGAGATATTGATGATCGCGCCCTGGCTCTTCTGCTCGATCATTTTCGCCGCCACCTCGCGCGTGCAGAGGAATACGCCGGTCAGATTGACGTCAATCACCGATTGCCATTGCGCCAGGCTCAGTTTGGTCATCACGCCATCCTTGACCTTGACCAGCAGGCCGTCACGCAAAATACCGGCGTTGTTGACCAGGCCATGAATGGCCCCGAAATCCTCGGCGACCTTGTTGACTGTGTCGACGACCTGTTCTTCATTGGCGACATTGCATAGATAGGCGCGAGCATTGACCCCGAGCGCCTCACAGGCTGCGACAGCCTGATCAAGCTTGTCCTGATTCAGGTCCAGCAGTGCCAGGTTCGCGCCCTTGCCAGCCAGATATTCGGCCATGGCTCTGCCTAGCCCCTGGCATCCGCCGGTGATAATTATCAGCTTGTCTTTCAATTCCATGTGCGTGCCCAATCACAGTTGATCGTTTCCATGGCATCACTGGCTTGATGCGAGTGCTTATGCCATAGCCAGAGCACGTTATAGGCTGTTTTCGCCCGTTCGTCTCGCCTCTGCCACCCAGCCCTGAAATACACCGATACACGTTTGTGAAGCCCAGGTTCAGCTGACTTATGCGCATAATTGAGCTGTTACCCAAGCGCAGGGAGCTTGAATTAACGACCTTCTGACATCACATACGGTCTACTCGGAAGGCATTCTTCCCTTGAGGAACTCATTTGATGCGTGTTTTTTTGCTGCTGTTTTTATTATTCCCGGTACTTGAGCTGTTTCTGCTGGTTCGTGTCGGGATGTCCATCGGCTTTCTCTGGACCTTCTTGCTGGTCGTCGCGACGTCCATGCTCGGCTTGTTCGTCATGCGGGTAGCCGGTTTTGCCACGGCGCTGCGTGCGCGCGAAAGCCTGGCGCGTGGCGAGCTGCCTGCCCAGGAAATGCTTGAAGGCCTGATGGTCGCCGTCGGTGGCGGTCTACTGCTGTTGCCCGGCTTTATCAGTGACATTCTGGGTGTGATCTGTCTGCTGCCGATTACTCGTCGTTTGCTGATCAACAAGGTTCGTCGCCGTGCAGAGGATCAGGCTATGCGTCAGCGCGCCTTCGCCGATGATCTGCAGACTCAGGCCAATCAGGGACCTGCCAGCCATCGCCCGAATGCCATTCACCAGCCGACCCGCGAGCCGGATGTGATCGAAGGCGAGTTCGAACATCGCGACAAGTAGCCGTTACACCCCCGGCAGCGCGGCACCTTCGGGTGCCGCGCTCGTTTTGGGGTGGCAATTGGGCTGTAAAATTTTTTTGCCCAAGACTTGTAATCACTTTGCTCGCCCTTATGTATGGGTCACCGCAAGGTTTCTGGCATGAAGGCCAGACCGTATTCTGCGGTTCGCGCGTCGAACCGTAACCGGCAAGTCCGGATTTAAACCGGCCGGTGCACTCACCGGACGATCAAACAAACATAATCAGGAGATCGACAATGAAGCTTCGTCCTCTGCATGACCGCGTCGTAATCCGTCGCAGTGAAGAAGAAACGAAAACTGCCGGCGGTATCGTTCTGCCAGGTTCGGCTGCTGAAAAGCCTAACCGCGGCGAGATTGTTGCTGTGGGTACCGGCCGCGTGCTGGACAACGGCGAAGTACGTGCGCTGGCTGTGAAAGTGGGTGACAAGGTTGTGTTCGGCCCTTATTCCGGCAGCAACACAGTGAAAGGAGACGGCGAAGACCTGCTGGTGATGAGCGAGAACGAGATTCTTGCTGTCGTCGAAGGCTGAGTGCTCCCGCTGATTTCCGTTACTACAAAGTATTCAAGGAATAATGATCATGGCTGCTAAAGAAGTTAAATTCGGCGATTCTGGCCGCAAAAAAATGCTCGCCGGTGTAAACGTCCTGGCTGACGCAGTTAAAGCGACCCTGGGCCCTAAAGGCCGTAACGTTATCATCGAGAAAAGCTTTGGCGCTCCGCTGATCACCAAAGACGGTGTGTCGGTTGCCAAGGAAATCGAGCTTAAAGACCGTTTCGAAAACATGGGCGCGCAGCTGGTCAAAGACGTTGCCTCCCGTGCCAACGATGACGCCGGTGACGGTACTACCACCGCTACCGTTCTGGCTCAGGCTATCGTCAACGAAGGCCTGAAGGCTGTCGCTGCCGGCATGAACCCGATGGACCTCAAGCGCGGCATCGACAAGGCGACCATCGCCATCGTTGCAGAGCTGAAGAAGCTGTCCAAGCCTTGCACCGACACCAAGGCAATTGCTCAGGTCGGCACCATTTCGGCCAACTCTGATCACTCCATCGGCGACATCATTGCCGAAGCCATGGAAAAAGTGACCAAAGACGGCGTTATCACCGTTGAAGAAGGTTCGGGCCTGGAAAACGAGCTGTCTGTTGTAGAAGGCATGCAGTTTGACCGCGGTTACCTGTCTCCGTACTTCATCAACAAGCCAGACACCATGGTTGCCGAGCTGGACAGCCCGCTGCTGTTGCTGGTCGACAAGAAGATCTCCAACATTCGCGAAATGCTGCCGGTTCTGGAAGCAGTCGCCAAGGCTGGCCGTCCTCTGCTGATCGTCGCTGAAGACGTTGAAGGCGAAGCGCTGGCAACTCTGGTTGTCAACAACATGCGCGGTATCGTGAAAGTTGCAGCTGTCAAGGCTCCAGGTTTCGGCGATCGTCGCAAGGCCATGCTGCAGGACATCGCTGTTCTGACCGGCGGTACCGTTATCTCCGAAGAGATCGGCCTGAGCCTGGAAACCACTACCCTGGAACACCTGGGTAATGCCAAGCGCGTCATCCTGAACAAAGAAAACACCACCATCATCGATGGTGCTGGCGTCAAAACCGATATCGACTCGCGTATCTCCCAGATCCGTCAGCAAATCGGCGACACCAGCTCGGACTACGACAAGGAAAAACTGCAAGAGCGTCTGGCCAAGCTGTCTGGCGGCGTTGCAGTGATCAAGGTCGGTGCCGGTTCCGAAGTTGAAATGAAAGAGAAGAAAGCCCGCGTTGAAGACGCCCTGCACGCAACCCGCGCAGCCGTCGAAGAAGGCGTGGTACCTGGCGGTGGCGTAGCACTGGTTCGCTCCCTGCAAGCTATCGAAGGTCTGAAAGGCGACAACGCTGATCAGGACGTCGGTATTGCTCTGCTGCGTCGCGCCGTTGAAGCACCTCTGCGCCAGATCGTTGCCAACTCCGGTGACGAGCCAAGCGTTGTTGTCGACAAGGTCAAGCAGGGTTCGGGTAACTTCGGTTACAACGCTGCTTCCGGCGAATACGGCGACATGATTGAAATGGGTATCCTGGACCCGGCCAAAGTGACTCGCTCTGCTCTGCAGGCGGCGTCCTCCATCGCCAGCTTGATGATCACCACCGAAGCGATGATCGCTGACGTGCCTGAAGACAAGCCAGCAGGCGGCGGCATGCCGGACATGGGCGGCATGGGTGGTATGGGCGGCATGATGTAAGCCGGCTTTACCCCGAAAAGCTACACCCATAAAGAACCCCGCCTTGTGCGGGGTTTTTTTGTCTTGCTGTTCCGGATCAATCAGTGCGTCGGTTGTACTTTGCTGTTATCGAGGCCCTTGGGTTCGGGGCGGTAAAGTACAAAGTAGTAAACCCCCAGACAGATCAACCAGCAAAACACTGCAGTCCAGATGTTATGGGAAAAGAAGTGCGCGCCTTGCAGCATTCGGCCGATAGAGAACACTGTTCCCAAACCGAAGGCCAGGGCCAGCCCCATTTTCGCCATTCTCGGGCGGCGGTCGCGCAAGGCGAAGAACAGGGCAAACAGGGTAAAGCCGGTGGCTGCATGACCACCTGGCCAGCAACGCCCTGGCTTGTCGGTGGCAGGGCGCGGGCTCAACAATTCGCTGTAGGTTTCCTGGCCGCCGAACTCGGTGAGGCTCCAGGGGCATTGCACCGAGGTCATCACTTTTACTGGCGTCACGAAGGCGGTTGAAAGCGCCATGGACAACACCAGACAACCCAGTTCTCTGCGCCAGGGGATCAGACGTTCTACCTTGAACGACGCAGCAAAGCCGATCATGGCCAGTACGCCGAAAACCATCACCAGTTGTTTGGCGCGGTCGTGAAGGACGTCTTCCAGAAAATAGCTGTGCCTGCCAATGAATTGCCCACTGACGGGATCGAAGGCAAGCCTGGCGATGTCCATGTCCAGCGAAGTCAGCTCAAGGAGTACGAGGATCAGCGCGACAACAGCGGGGATACCCAGATAAATCCACGGATTGATTGGGCGAGAGTAGGGTGGGGCGACGGTTTTCGACATATCGAATCCAGATCGGTGAAAGGCATGCCGCGTTCATTGTGTGCGACGGTTTGTCTCAAAGTGTGTCATGTGCTTTGTAAATCATAGGTGAAAAAATCGTCATACCATATCGGCGCTGGCCCTGAAGCTCACTTCGTCTTAAGCTGCGCCAGCCCAAACTGCATATGAGAGTGCGTTATGCGAATTCTTCTGGTTGAAGACAACCGCGACATCCTGGCGAACATGGCCGATTACCTGGGCATGAAAGGCTATACCGTCGACTGCGCTCAGGATGGCCTCTCAGGACTGCACCTGGCAGCCACCGAGCATTATGACCTGATTGTCCTCGACATCATGCTGCCGGGCATCGACGGCTACACGCTGTGCAAGCGTCTGCGCGAAGATGCCCGTCGTGATACCCCGGTCATCATGCTGACCGCACGCGATCAACTGGACGACCGTCTGCAAGGCTTCCGCTCTGGCGCTGATGACTACCTGCTCAAGCCGTTCGCCCTGTCCGAACTGGCCGCGCGCATCGAAGCGGTGTTGCGCCGTGCCCAGGGCGGCGGACGGCGTACCTTGCAGGTGGCCGATCTGGTCTATGACCTCGACACCCTTGAGGTGACGCGTGAAGGCCGGATGCTCAAGCTCAACCCGGTCGGGCTCAAACTGCTCGCCGTCCTGATGCAGAAAAGCCCGCATGTATTGCGCCGCGAGATTCTGGAAGAGGCTCTGTGGGGCGACGACTGCCCGGACAGCGACAGCCTGCGCAGCCATGTGCATCAGTTGCGTCAGGTGATCGACAAACCGTTCGGCAAACCGCTGTTGCAGACCGTGCACGGTGTGGGCTATCGCTTGGCCGAGGGCCGGGATGGAGTTTAAACAGAGTCTTGCCCAACGGATCATCATTGCCTTTGCATTGATGAGCGCACTGGTCGCCGGGTCTTTCGCCATCGGAATCATCTCCACGGTCCATCTGGTCGAAGAAAAACTGATTTCTGCCGGCCTCGGCGGCGATCTTAATCGCCTGATGCTGATGGACAGTGTCAGTGACTGGAGCCACCGGCCCAAGCCCGATCAGTTGTTCTACTTCAGCAACGGTCCGGGCGATTTCGATCTGCCCAAAGACCTTCGGCACCTTGAACCCGGTTTTCATGAGGTCTTCCGTGGGCCACTGTCGTACCACGCCATGATCGAGGTGGTGGACGGTCGGCATTACGCTCTGCTTCAGGATCAGAGCGATTTTGAAGAGCGTGAGCGGGTCCTGTTCGCGGTCGTGCTGGTTGGTTTTGTTCTGGCGTTGGCACTGGCGGTATTTCTCGGCTGGGTATTGGCCCGCCGGGTGATGGCGCCGGTAGTGCGTTTGGCCAGGCAGGTTCGTCACCGTGACCAGTTGCTGGGGCTGGCACCGCCACTGGCGCCTGACTACGCCGCTGATGAGGTCGGCGAGCTGGCGGTGGCGTTCGATGCAACGCTGGGGCGTCTGAGGCAAGCGTTGATTCGTGAGCGCATGTTCACCAGTGACGTGAGTCACGAGCTGCGCACCCCATTGATGGTACTGGCCAGCTCCTGCGAGCTGCTGCTGGAAAACCCTGCGCTCGACCTGCGAGGGCGTCGTCAGGTCGAGCGCATTGGCCGCGCCTGCGAAGAGATGCGTGATCTGGTGCAAACGTTCCTCATGCTCGCCCGCACCCAGCGTGAGGATCCGGCCATGACGCCCAAGGCCACGCTGGTCGGGGTGGCTGAACAGTTGATCTCTCAATGGCGTGATCCAATAGAAGGCAAGGGGCTGCAACTGACCTACACGCCACCTGCCGATGACCAGCTGTCCGAAATTCGTTACAACGCGACCTTCCTCCATGCCGTGATGGGCAACTTGCTGCGCAACGCGCTGCACTACACCGATTACGGATTCATTGCGCTGACCCTGCACGCCGAAAGTTTCACCGTGGAAGACAGTGGCGTCGGTATTCCAGAGGAAAAACGCGAGGCCATGTTCGAGCCATTTGTGCGTGGCAATGAGCAGCGCGGGGAAGGCCTGGGCCTTGGTTTGTCACTGGTGCAGCGCATCTGCGCCAACCAGGGATGGAGCGTCGATCTCACGCCCATGGAGCCGCACGGTTGCCGGTTCGAAGTGACATTGAACCTGAACAAAACCTGACGTTCATTTTGAGCAAATCCACCTCAGTGTGTGGCGGTAAATCGACCGCACTTCGTCGATAAGTCACACATGGCGTTTAACTCTCTGTAAAATCTCGAAACATCTGAAGTACAAAGGTAACAATATTTTCACATTCAGATGACCTGACAGTGACAGTGGTGCCTTTAGTTTGGCCCGCATCAACGTCAGGAGCGGCTCCCATGAGCGACCGTATAGAACTCGAGTTTTCCCGCAAGTACGACAAGTCGCATGCTCGTCAGTACCTTGAAAAGCATCAGGACGGTCTGTGGCGCAAGTTGTCGCATCATCGCGATGAACAACTGGCGAGAAAGGCGCTTCACTTGGCCGGTGACCCGGGCCTGGTGCTGGATCTGCCTTGCGGTGCGGGGCGTTTCTGGCCATTGTTGGCCGAGAAACCGAACCGCTCGATCATCGGTGCTGACAACTCCGCAGACATGCTCAGTACCGCTTGTGCATCACAGCCGGCAGAAGTTGTAAAAAGGGTACAACCTTTGCAGACATCTGCCTTTGACATCGACCTGCCTGATAACGCAGTAGACAGCATCTTCTGCATGCGCCTGCTGCACCATGTCGGCCAATCAAGCGACCGGATGGCTCTATTGCGTGAGTTCCAGCGCGTAACCCGTGACAGTGTGATTGTCTCATTGTGGGTCGATGGCAATTTCAAAGCATGGAAGCGTGCACGCCTTGAGAAACAGCGCCTGCAGAAAAACGGGCAGGAAAGTTACCAGAATCGTTTTGTGTTACCGGTTGCTACCGCAGAATCCGAATTTGAACAGGCAGGATTTCGTATCCAGAACCGGATGGATTTTCTGCCGATGTACGCCATGTGGCGTGTCTACGTCTTACGTAAAAGGTAAACAGATGGGTTTGCAGTCCTTGAAAGAGCCAGTTGTGAACTCGGTGCAGGATGAGTTCAACCATTTCTGGAGTCAGCACGGCGAATGGGTTGAAGAACCCAATTCCCGTCGAGGTGGAGAAAGTGGTGTACAGCGGCTTACGATGGACAACGGGCAAACGCTTTATGCCAAGCGTCAGACAGGGCATATATACCGCAGTTTGCTGCACCCTTTGGGGCGACCGACTGTATTGCGTGAGCGTGAAGCGCTTGAAGGTCTGCGCAAGCTTGGCGTAGTCGTGCCGGAAGTGGTGTTTTGTGGTGCCGAGCGTGGCGAGGACAATGCCTGGCGGGCATTGCTGGTCACGGTTGCGCTGGAAGGTTTCGAAGAGATAGAAAAGTGGCAGGCTGGCGGAGGACGCGAGCGGCATGGCGAGCTGTTCTATGAACTCGTGCTCAAGGAAGTGGCGGCCACCCTGGCCCGCATGCACCTTGGCCGCTGGCAGCATAGCTGCCTGTATATCAAGCACATATTTGTACGTGTGACCGGTGAGGGGCCGGATGCCAAAGTCGAGGTTGCCTTGCTGGACCTCGAAAAAGGCCGGCGCCGCCTGACAGCGCAAGGGGCGGCCCAGCATGATATGAAACAGCTACGACGCCATTCGTCATTCAGCGCTGCAGACTGGCAAAAGTTGATCTACTTTTATCAGGCAGCGTTTGGCAGCTCTATCAAAGGTTTAGAGTCATGAAGCTAGAAGTGGCAAGAGGTCTGTTTATCTTCGGTGCATTGGCAATTGCCACCGTCGCAGTGGCAGCGCTTGAACAACCGTCTACCCAGATACTCACGACACAGCACGGCGAGGGATATTGCCCGTTGCCGCGTGTGGCCAAGAGTCTGGTGAGCGTGCAGCCTGATCATGACCTGTTGCTGTTCATGTACAGCCTGGCGCAAGGGGCTGGGGTCAGGAACTGAGGCGCTTTGCTGCCTGACTTCTGACTATCCTGCTTGAGCCAGATGAAGGTGGTTGTCCCACAGCCCTGCTGGCAGGTCCAACGGTTTGGCCAGCAGTTGCGCTTTGCGACAATCATAGAAGCGGCAACGCCCTTGGCCCGAAGTCACGACAAACCCGTCGGCTACCGCACCCACGCCTGCGCAGTCCGGTAGCGGCGCATCCAGCTTCAATGCACCGCTGTCCAGATCCCAGATAAAGAACCGGTTGCCACGCGGCGCTGTCAGGGCTACCAGGCGCAGATCACTGTGCACTGCAACGCTTGCAGTGTAATGAGCCATCGCCCGTAGTTGTTCTTCTGCCACCGGAAAGGCCTGAAAGGGCTGCCCCGGACGTTTGATTGCCAGCAACTCGGCTACTTCGTGGCTGTCGCCCATGAACTGCTGGCCTGCCACGATGGTGCCGTCGCTGGCGATGCCCATGTGACGCACGCTGTTCATCTGCTGGGAAAGAGTCTCCTTGCTCAGCAATGTACCGTCACGCTGCATGATCACCAGGCTGGGCTGCATGGCATTCAGGTTCATCTCTACCCGGCTTTCCGCTTCGGTGCGAATACCGCCGTTCGCGACTACCAGCGTTTCGCCATCCGGCATCCACGAAACCTGATGCGGACCGATACCGTGCGTAGGAATTTCAGCCGAGTGCAACCGCCGTTCGCGACTACCAGCGTTTCGCCATCCGGCATCCACGAAACCTGATGCGGACCGATACCGTGCGTAGGAATTTCAGCCGAGTGCACCAGTCGCTGATCAACGAATCGATAGACGCCCAGTAGCCCTCGGCCTGGGTCAAGGGTGTCGTTTTCCGTCGCATACAGCCATTCGCCGCCGCGGTGAATCACCGCATGACCATAGAAGTGTCGGTTCGGCTGCGAAGCGATGGTTTGCAGCAAGCGGCCATCGCGCAAATCGATCAGATAGCTTTCAGTACCTGGACGACGTGCGATGAACACTGCAATCGGCAGGTCGGGATGATTGATGATGTCGTGGCAGCGCTGGCCCACCTGGGTGGCAAATACCTGCGTTCCGTCGAGATGGAAACCCACCGCGTAGTGTTTGCCTTCGCCATCGTCGCGAGCGGAGAGCAGCAGAGGGGGTGCGTCTTTTTGCCTGAACAGCGTCCAGCCGCCCAGCGTGAAAGCGCTGAGCAAGAGACTGCCGAGGGCCATGGCCTGACGTCGCAACATCACGTGTACCTCTTGATCAATCGCCGTCGTTGGCGTTGAAGCCCAACTGAATGCCCAATGCCTTGGCCAGCTCGCCTTCGTGCAGGCGGTGCACCGCATTGAGGCTGTCGTAGAACGCATTGAGTTGCTGACGTCCTGTTTCGGTGGCCAGCAGGTCGGCGAGCGGCGGCTTGAGTTCCGACAGTAATTTGCGGCTGGTAGCGTAGGCCGCATCGATTTTGTCAGCCAGCGGTTTCTGCTCGGCGGGCAGCAAGCTGCGCAGGCCCTTGTTGTCGACACCGGTCCAGACCGTTTCGGCGCTGATCAGGCTGGCTTCCAGGCTGCTGAGCGACGATTTGCTGCGCCATGCATCTGCCTGGAAGGGTTGCGGCTGGCCCTTGCTCTGGCGACCCAGTGGCGTGCCCAGTTTCTTCTTCAGACTGTCGAGGGCCGTGACCTGAACCCGCAGCAGTTCGGCGATGGCTTCATGAGAATCTGCGTAGCGCTGGTTGGGGAATTTGCTCAGTTGCGCAAGCATGCCGTCGGTACTGTTCCAGCTGCTGAGGATTTCCTCGGCAAGCTGCTTTTGACGCTCGCCGATTGCAATCAGCAGCGGGCAGTAGCGGGCTTTCTGTTCGGTATTGGCCATGTCGATTTCCGCGTCGAACAGAATGTATTCGTAAGCGGACAAACCTTGCACCACGACGCTGGCCTTGGACAGCTCCTGAGCAGTGATCTGCGGCTGTGCCGTCACCAGTTGCTCGACCTGCCGGCCAACCAGGTTCTTCTTGTCTGGCCAGAACTGTATTTGCCAGGCGCGATTGCCCTCGGCCAGAGGGCCGATCAGCAGCGGTTGCAGCTCGGCCCAGGTCTTCTGCGCCTTGAGAAAGTCGGCGCGTGCTGTGGCCAGATCAGTCTTGCCCTGACAGAACGCCAGTGCGCTGGTTGCCAACTGACGATCAGCATCGACCCAACGGCTGTAGGTCGGCAGGATTACCTGTTTGGCAATGGCTGCGGACGTGACCGCCTGAGGGTCGGATGGCGAGCAGGCACCCAATGCAAGCGCCGCAAGGCTGGTCAGCAACAACTTGGGTCGGAACATGTCCGGCTCCTTATTTTATTTTCGAAAGATGATTTTGAAAAAATAATGTTGAACGAGACGATTCTGGAATGGGAGCAATCATAACGAATTCAGAAACGCCAACAGCGCTTCACGCTGTTGCGCGTCAAATGCAAGAACCTGCCGCTGCGCTGCCTGGGCTTCGCCGCCATGCCACAGTATCGCCTCAAGTACATTGCGGGCGCGACCATCGTGCAACAGTTGGGTGTGCCCGCTCACCGTGCCGGTCAGGCCAAGCCCCCACAGTGGGGGCGTGCGCCACTCGCGGCCAGTGGCCTGGAACTCGGTACGGTTATCGGCCAGCCCTTCGCCCATGTCGTGCAGCAGCAAATCGCTGTACGGGCGAATATCCTGATTGGCCAGCTCAGGTTCGACGGCGTCGCTACGAGTCTTGAACGAGGGCGTGTGGCATTGCTGGCAACCCGCCTCAAAAAACAGATTCTTGCCCGCCAGCACCTGAGGGTCATCGACCTTGCGGCGTGCCGGAACCCCCAGGTTGCGTGTGTAGAACTCCACCAGACGCAGGATGTTGTCGCTGACCTCCGGCTCGCCGTTCGGGCCATTGCCGTTGGGCGCTGCCAGGCAATCGGTCTGGGCTGGCGTGCAGTCATCAAAGCGGCGCAGGCTGGTAGTCAGCCCCATGTCGCCGGAAAAAGCGTGCACGTTCTGCTGATTCAGGTTGGGTTGCCCGGCTTTCCAGCCGAATCGGCCCATGACGACTTTTTGCTGTGCATCGTCCCAGACCCAGTTTGGGCGTCCCGATATGCCATCGGCGTTCTTGTCATCCGGGTCGGCATTGGCAAGAATTGCTTCATCGGCAATCGCCTCAAGCAACCCCAGCCCGATCATCGGCGGGGCTATGCGCGCCGAGATGTGGGTATCGGGGTGCATCGGTCCGTAACCCAACTGGGTGATTCGGAGGGTCGGCTGGCGCAGCTCGACTGAGGTGCCATCGCGAAACTCGACCGCCAGCGCATCGTACTCGACCCGCACCTTGCCCTCGGGGGCCACGCCGGGGTTTGACATGTCCTGCAACTGCCCACCGTAAGTCGGCTCAGGCAGCACGCCATTGCGCTGCACAAGATCGGCGTAGGCCGGGTCATCAGGAATCGAAAGCCTGACCAGCATCGACACGGCGTTGCTGTCGCCAGTTTCTGGCGGATGACCACGACCGTCCTTGATGTGGCAGTTCTGGCAAGCGTTGGTGTTGAACAACGGCCCAAGCCCGTCGCGAGCGGTCGTGGTCGATGGCGCAATCACCCACGGACTGCGGAAAAAACTGTTGCCGACACTGAAGTCCAGCCGCCGCACGGGCGACAAGTTGGCCGAGGGCATGGAAAAGGCACTGTGATCGCTCTTCCTGACCGTCGCACTGCCTCCGGACAAGGCTTCTCCCGGCTCGGCATGAGTGAAACGCGGGGCGTCATCGCATGCACTCACGGCCAGAGTCGTAAGCAAGGCGAGGGATAGACGGAGCCGCGTACTCATACACATCCTGCAACGAGGCGAAAATCGGGGCGTGCAAGCTTATCAGCCTCGTGCGGTTTGAATAAGAGGGATTATCGTTTGCCCGCTCTGACGTAATGCGTTGTTACGAATCTCTGAGGCTGGTCCGGTCCCGGCATTTTTGCCTATGCTGCACATGTCGAAGTTGACAGCACACACAGACAGCATGCCCAGCAGAGGCCACATCAATGGATAACCCGGAAAACAGCGCGCTCGTGACCACAATCGAGACGCTGGAAGCGCTCTATGGCCCGATTGCTCCTCCTTCCATGATCAAGGAAGTTGACCATATTCACGCGGTTTACCGGCCCTTCATCGAGTCGGCACCCTTTATTGTGCTGGCCTCTGCCGGGTCTGATGGCCTTGATGCGTCCCCGCGTGGCGATCATTCGGGCTTCGTGCATATCGAGGACAGCAAGACGCTTTATCTGCCTGACCGGCGCGGCAACAACCGCATCGATACCCTGCGCAATATCATCAGCGACCCACGCGTCGCGTTGCTGTTCCTCATCCCTGGCGTGGGCGAGACCTTGCGGGTCAACGGAACAGCGCAGATATCGGTTCAGCCCGAACTGTTGTCGCGTTTTGAGGTGAACGGCCAACTGCCCAGGTCGGTGCTGCGCATCTCCGTGACCAGCGTGTACTTCCAATGCAGCAGGGCAACCATCAGGTCCGGTTTATGGGATGCAACCCGGCACATCGAACGCAGCGCGCTGCCGACTGCCGGGCAAATACTAAAAGCGGTTTCTGCCGAGCAGATCGACGGTGACGCCTATGACAAGGCTTTGCCGGGACGCATCGCGGATACGTTGTATTGAAGCTCCGGGAACTCGTTTCTGCAATGGTCAGGGCTCAGCAGTTGAAAGCAACGCATATCGGTCAGGCATAAAAAATGCCGGTCAGCGAACTGACCGGCATTGGTTGTTACCGCAAACAGTACCTGTCAGAACTCGTGATCAGCGTTGTCCGGGTTCAGGTCGGTGATGCCGAGCTTGCCAGCGGCCTGTTCGATAGCCCCCGTCTGTTTGACCAGCGCAGCAATGGCGTCACGCACCACTTGATTGCCTGCCGTGTTGCCGGCAGCGATCAACTGGTCGAAGTGCTCACCCTTGTTGGCGTGATCAACGATGACCTGTAGCTTGGCCTGGGTGTCGTCCAGATCGGCGCGCAAGGTGGCGTCGGTGGCAGGGTCTACCTTGGCAACCAGAGACGAAAGGCTCGGGCCGCTGACTTTGCTGCCATCGGTGCGCGTGTATTCGCCCAGGTAAACGTTGCGAATACCCTTGCCGTTGTAGAAGTGCGAGTTGTGCGTGTTGTCGCTGAAGCAGTCGTGTTCGTCTTCGCTGGAGTTGGCTTCCAGTGCGACTTTCATACGCTCGCCCGCCAGTTCACCCAGCGACAGGCTGCCCATGCCGAAGAGCATTTTGCGCAGACCGCTTTCGCCGGATTCGGCTTCCAGCGTGGCACGGTAGTTGTCGGCAACGCCGGCCTTCCAGTTGCCGGACATTTCTTCCAGATCGCTGACCAGCAGATCGGTAACGGCCTTGAGGTAGGCGCGGCGGCGGTCGTTGTGGCCGCCGGTCGCACCGGCGCCTTCAAGGAATCGCTGACCAGCAGATCGGTAACGGCCTTGAGGTAGGCGCGGCGGCGGTCGTTGTGGCCGCCGGTCGCACCGGCGCCTTCAAGGTAGTCACTGGCTGGACGAGCCCCGGCACCAGGACCGGTGCCGTTCAGGTCCTGGCCCCACAGCAGAAATTCAATGGCGTGGTAGCCGGTAGCAACGTTCGCTTCGGAGCCGCCCAGCTCGTTCAGGCTGGCAAGTTTTTCGGAGGTGATTTCCTTCACGTCGACCTTGTCTTCGCCGACCTGAATTTCGGTGTTGGCGATGATATTGGCAGTCGCGCCAGGGTTGCCCAGCGCGTGCTGGTAATCCTTGGCGACATAGTCGATCAGGCCTTCGTCCAGGGGCCAGGCGTTAACCTGTCCTTCCCAGTCGTCGATGATGGTGTTGCCGAAGCGGAAGACTTCGCTCTGCATGTAAGGCACACGCGCAGCTACCCACGCATCCCGTGCGGCTTTCAAAGTTTCATCGTTGGGTTTTGCCAGGAATGCGTCGACGGCGGTGCTCAGTTTTTTCGCACCAGCTTCGGCGTCGTCGAACACCGCAGACACCATGTTGGCGTAATTCGCGACCACAGCCTTGGCCGCCGCGTCGTCAGTCTGGGAGGCTGCGGCCGGAGCAGGGGCAGCAGGCGTCGCCGCGGGAGTCGCAGGAGCAGCGGCTGGCGCGGGTGCCGGGGCGGCAGCCTTGTCCTTGCCTTCGCCACAACCGGCGAGAGAGATAGCGATGGCCAACAGACTAGCGGTTGCCAGAGGCATACGAATCATGACGGAATCCTGCGTCGATAAAGTTGATGGCGGGGTGCGCCCATAAAATCTGCGACATGATGCGAAAGATTTGCATTCGATGTAAAGGCAAAACGCCTTTGCGGTCGTGTTCAGGTATTCAGCAGGTTGTAACAGTCGGTTTCAAGATGGCTCGAAAGAGCACTGCCGTTCAAAGGCTGGCGGCGTTACGCTCTCTCGACTGTTTCAGGTAGGCCAGCAATTCCCGACCGGGCAGCGGCTTGCTGTACAGGTAGCCCTGGCCTTCGTGACAGCCCTGGGTGACGATATAGGCCTCCTGCTCGAGCGTCTCCACACCCTCGGCGATGACCTGCATGCCAAGGCTTTTACCCAGCTGGATAATGGCCCGCACGATGGTGGCGTCATCGTCGTCGTCAATCAGGTCCTGAACGAAACTCCGGTCGATCTTGATCTTGTCCAGCGGCAGGCTTTTCAGGTAACTCAGCGACGAGTAACCGGTACCGAAATCATCGATGGCGATCAAGGCGCCGGAGCGTCTCAGGCTCAGCAGGTGCTGGGCGGCGGTATTGATATCTTCCATCAGGCCGGTTTCGGTCACTTCCAGTTCCAGGCTGCGCGGTGGCAGGCGGTAGATCTGCAACAGGTTGTTGACCACACGCGGCAGTTCCGCGTGGTGCAGTTGCACGGTCGACAGGTTGACCGCCATGCGCAAGTCGGTGAAGCCTTGATCAAGCCATTCGCGTAACTGGCGGCAGGCCTGATCAAGCACCCATTCGCCGATGGCGATGATGGTGCCATTCTGCTCGGCCAACGGGATGAATACATCTGGCGGCACCAGACCATGCTCTGGATGTTGCCAGCGGATCAAGGCTTCCACGCCAACGATGCGGTGATCGCGATAGCTGATCTGCGGCTGATAGACCAGGTACAACTGATTGCCCGGCAAGGCTTCGCGCAGATCTTTTTCGAGTTCACGACGGCGGCGCATTTCGCTGTCGACGCTGGCGATGTAGAACTGATACCGGTTACGCGAGCGGGCTTTGGCCAGCGTCATGGTCTGTTCAGCTTTTTGCAGCAGTTTCTCGGTGTTGTCGCCGTCTTCGGGAAATAGCGTGATGCCAATGGTCGCTCGTAAGCGGATCTGCTGTTCACCGACTATAAACGGGGCCTCTAGCTCATCCAGAATATTCTGCGCCAGCTCTGCTGCCTCATAGGGTTGCTCGATTTTGGCCTGCACCAGTGCAAACTGATCGCCGCCCAATCGCGCCAGAGCGCCGAGTCGCCCGCTGTGGGCGCGTAGCCGGTCAGCCAGCGCGAGTAACAGTTGATCGCCTGCCTGATAGCTGAACTGTTCGTTGATACCTTTGAAGTCATCCAGGCCAACGCAGAGAATCGCGACCCGGTGCTGCTGACGCCCCGCATCTTCGAGAATTCTGTCCAGACCGATCTGCAACTGAAGCCGGTTGGGCAGGCCGGTCAGGAAATCGTATTGCGCCATGCGCTGCAGATTGTTCTCCGCCTCGTGGCGTAGATAAGTGTGGCGCTCGATGGAGGCCAGCAGCTGGTTGGCGGTATTGACCCAAATCCCCAGTTCGTTTTTCTCGTGGCCTTTGAGCAGTGGCAATTGGTGTTCGCTGGGGCGGTCGGGGTTGATCGCGATCAGATGTTCGATGATTTTCGACAGTGGCCTGGTCAGCAACCAGTGATAGACCAGGTACAACACCAGCCCCATTGCCAATGCACGCAATACACCAGCGATGAAGATGATTGCGGCATTGACCAGAAAGCTTTCGCCGTAATTGGCAGTGTCCAGCGTGATACGCAGGTCGCCGTAATACTCGCTGTAGGGGCTGCGACCGACCAGTTGCGTGGTGAAGCTGCGCTCCTGGCCGAGGATAAGGTCTGTCAGCCAGCGGGTTGGAGAGCTTTTCAGCGGGCGGTCTTTTTCTGCGAGCAGGCTTTCGTTGGGGTGTCCTATCGATGCCATGCGTACCGCGTCGTCCTGAAACAGGCCTTCGATGACCTGCATGCCCATTTCGCGGTCCAGACTGTAAACGGCCTGCGTGGAGGGATCGCGGAACATTCCGAGAATTCGTTCGGCATCGTTCGCCACGGCCTGACGCGTCTTGTAGGCGTCGAAAACGATTTGCGCACAGCTTAGTACGACGCCTACCAGCAGCGCCGAAAGCAGTACGACGCGCAGCAACTTTACCGAAAGGCTATTCTTGAGTTCCAGCTTCAATGGCCGTTCCTTAGTTCGTGTCGGAGGACATATCGCCCCATGACCCTCGAAAAGCCAGATCCGCCCGTCGTGACGTGGTCAGAAACGGTGCGTCTGGCTGATCTTCGCGTTCCTTGCACCTACTGGCCCAAGCCACCTGCGTGTGTCGGGTGGCCAGGTGGGTAACTTGAGCAGAACACTGTAAAGAATTACGTCGTGATGCGAGTCAGCTAGCGTTTCTGACAATACACAAAGTAACAGCGGCAGGCGAAAAAACATTTGCTGTTCACCTGACTGGCAGGTCGAAGTCTGACGCCGTTTATTAAACACGAATCTGGAAAGACTACAGGTGTAAACCTGGAGCATAAAAAACCCGGCGCGAGGCCGGGTTTTTCGATGAGGCTGGAATCAGGCTTCGAATTGCTTGGCCACGAAGTCCCAGTTCACCAGGTTCCAGAACGCTTCTACGTACTTAGGACGCAGATTGCGGTAGTCGATGTAGTAGGCGTGTTCCCACACATCGCAGGTCAGCAGCGGGGTGTCGCCGCTGGTCAGCGGGTTGCCGGCACCGATGGTGCTGGCCAGAGCCAGAGAGCCGTCAGCCTTCTTCACCAGCCAGCCCCAGCCGGAGCCGAATGTGCCGATGGAGGTTTTGCTGAACTCTTCCTTGAACTTGTCGAAGGAACCGAATGCAGTGTTGATCGCCTCGGCCAGAGCGCCGGTAGGCTCGCCGCCAGCGTTAGGGGCCAGGCATTCCCAGTAGAACGTGTGGTTCCAGACCTGAGCGGCGTTGTTGAAGATACCGCCCGAGGAGGTCTTGATGATCTCTTCCAGGGTCTTGCCTTCGAACTCGGTGCCTGGCGCCAGGTTGTTCAGGTTCACGACGTAGGTGTTGTGGTGCTTGTCGTGGTGATATTCCAGAGTCTCCGCAGAAATGTGCGGCACCAGAGCGTCTTTGGCGTAGGGCAGTGGCGGCAATTCAAAAGCCATGGTTTATCTCCTTTCAGGTCAATTGCGGTAATCGCACGGCCGATCACGGGCGGCCAGATACAGCATGCACCGGGAGTTTTACTCTTTTGCGGCGCAGACCCCGGATCATAGCACCGGGTCTGCGGCTTAACCACGCAACAACTGTGTGGGATAGAGGTTCCAACGCGTTTGACCTGGCGCTCATGAAACCGGTCAGGCTGAGCGGATCAACTGAAAGGCCACGCTGAACATCATCACGTCCAGCATACGCCATGTGGCGGGGCGGGCCAGCCAGGGCGCGAGCCATGCCGCACCAAGTGCCAGGCTTGAGAACCACAGCAGCGAGGCGCTGGCAGCACCGGCCACGTACGCCCCCGGCACGTCCTGTTGTGCCCCGAGCGAGCCAATCAGCAGTACGGTGTCCAGATACACGTGCGGGTTCAGCAAGGTAACGGCCAGCGCGCTGAGTAATAAGGGGCGCAACGATCTTTTGCCAACGGCTGCGCTGTGTTCAAGGCTTTGCCGCGAGCAGGCGCGCCGCAATGCCTGCAGGCCATACCAGCTCAGGAATATCACACCGCCCCAGCGCGCTACCGCCAGCAATGTCGGGTTTTGTGCGAGCACATTGGCCAGTCCGAAGACGCCTGCCGCCACCAGAATGGCGTCGCAGACAATGCACAGCAACGCCACGGGCACGTGATGTTCACGGCGCAGGCCCTGAGCGAGTACAAAAGCGTTCTGAGTACCGATAGCCATGATCAGGCCTGCCGCGATCAGCAGGCCATTGAGGTAGCTTTGCCACATAAAGACGTTCCATTGAGCAGATTCAGATGGCGATTCTTATGCGTTGAGCGCTATAAGGAAAACAAATAATGTTCATCGCTCATTAGGGAAACTGATGTTCGACTACAAATTGTTATCTGCATTGGCGGCTGTGATCGAGCAAGCCGGTTTTGAGCGTGCCGCTCAGGTGCTGGGGCTGTCTCAATCTGCGGTTTCGCAGCGCATCAAATTGCTGGAGGCACGCATTGGTCTGCCGGTGCTGGTGCGCGCGACGCCACCGAGCCCGACCGACATCGGACGGCGCCTGCTCAATCACGTGCAGCAGGTCCGGTTGCTGGAGCGCGACTTACAGAGTCAGGTGCCGGCGCTGGATGAAGAGGGCATGCCCGAGCGTCTGCGAATCGCCTTGAATGCCGACAGTCTGGCGACCTGGTGGGCACCGGCCATCGGCGCGTTTTGCACGCAACACCGGCTGTTGCTGGATCTGGTTGTCGAAGATCAGGACGTAGGGCTCAAGCGCATGCGTGCAGGCGAGGTCGCGGCCTGCCTGTGTGGCAGCTAGCGTCCGGTGGCAGGGGCGCGCAGCCAGTTGCTGGGGGCCATGCGCTATCGGGCGCTGGCCAGTCCTTCATTCATCGCCCGCCATTTTCCGCACGGCGTGAGCCCGGCAAATCTGGCCAGATCGGCAGCACTGGTGTACGGGCCGGACGACCTTTTGCAGCATCGTTATCTGGCACTTCTTGGCGTTCAGGACGGCTTCGAGCATCATTTGTGCCCGTCGTCCGAAGGTTTCATACGTATGATCGAGGCCGGGATGGGCTGGGGCCTGGCGCCCGAGTTGCAGGTGCGCGACCAATTGCGCAGCGGCACTCTGCTTGAATTGCTGCCGGAGCGCTGCATCGATGTGCCGCTGTACTGGCACCATTGGCGCAATGGCGGGCAGCTCCTGACCCGGCTTACCGAACATCTTGCGCAACATTCGGCCGATTGGCTGGTGCCGCTGAGCGAGGAATGATCGTCAACATGATCATGTGTAATCCATGCAGGCAGGGTTTTCCCTTTCCTGCAGATGCGTTAACGGAGCGGTAAATGAAGATTCTGGTCACCGGCGCGAGCGGCTTCATCGGCGGACGCTTTGCGCGTTTTGCCCTTGAGCAGGGCATGAGCGTGCGGATCAATGGCTGTCGTGCCGAAGGTGTCGAGCACCTGGTCAGGCGTGGCGCCGAGTTCATCCAGGGCGACCTCGCTGACCCTTATCTGGTGCGGGCGCTGTGCGATGACGTGGAAGCGGTGGTGCACTGCGCAGGCTCCGTCGGCCTGTGGGGACGCCGCCAGGATTTCATGCAGGGCAACGTGCAGCTTACCGAAAACATCGTCGAGGGCTGCCTGAAACAAAGGGTGCGAAGGTTGGTTCATCTTTCGTCGCCCTCGATCTACTTTGATGGAAAATCGCACCGCGGCATCAAGGAAGAGCAGGTGCCCAAGCGTTTCCATAATCACTATGCGGCGACCAAATACCTGGCCGAGCAAAAGGTCTTTGGTGCCGAAGAGTTCGGTCTGGAAGTGATCGCCCTGCGGCCGCGCTTCGTCACTGGCGCGGGCGACAACAGTATTTTCCCGCGTTTGCTGCACATGCAGCGCAAGAAGCGTCTGTCGATTGTCGGCAACGGTTTGAACGTGGTGGATTTCACCAGCATGCACAACCTCAACGAAGCCATGCTGAGCAGCTTGCTGGCAACCGGCTCGGCGCTGGGCAAGGCCTACAACATCAGCAACGGCACGCCGGTCCCGCTGTGGGACGCAATCAATTATGTGATGCGCCAGATGCATCTGCCTCAAGTCACCCGTTATCGTTCATACGGACTGGCCTACAGTGCCGCAGCAATCAACGAGGGTGCCTGCCTGCTGTGGCCGGGCCGACCTGAACCTACCCTGTCAAGAATGGGCATGCAGGTCATGAACAGGGATTTTACGCTTGATATCAGCCGCGCCAGGCATTATCTGGATTATCAGCCTCAGGTCAGCCTGTGGACAGCGCTGGATGAATTCTGTGGCTGGTGGCAGGCACAGCACGCAATCTGAATGCGGTAGTGGCACAGTGAGATTGGTTACGCGCTGTTGTTATACTGCCCGACTTTGGTTTAACAGCTTCCTGAAGGGTTATTCATGCGCAACGATCCATACGACGACGTCGATGACGTTCCCAGCCTGAGCGCCAAGGACGACGATGACGACTTCGCGCCGGGCAATGGTGCACGCGAACGCACCACGGTCTATTCGCGTACCACACCGGTGGTCAAGGTAAAGGGCCCGAGCACCGGACCGCTATGGGCGTTGGTCGGCGCGCTGTTCATTGCCTTTTGCGGTCTGGGCTGGTGGAGCTTTCAGCAGGTCTCCCTCATGGAACAGCAATTGGTGGCCACTCAGGAGAGCTTTGCGCGCATCAGCGAAGAAGCGGCGGGACGCCTGCAGGATATTTCCGGCAAAGTCGTTGCGACCGAGGCGCTGTCCAGCGATGGCGAGGCGCTCAAGCAGCGCATCAAGCTGCTGGAAGCGCAACTGGAAGATCAGGACAAACAGCGCGAGGGCGTTGAAGGCCAGCAGGGCAGTCTCGACAAGCGCCTGGAGCAGATGGCCGCGCAAACCGCCCAGCAGCACAGTGAAAGCGCGCAGTTGCAGGAGCAGCTCAAAAGCGTCGTCGCTGAGCTGACCACGCTGAAAGCCGCGCTGCCCGATCTGAAAACCGCACAGGCCGATCAGGGCAAGCTGGATGCGCAAATCAAAAGCGTGGCAGCCGATGTTGCAACATTGAAGAAACAGGGCAACCCGTCGGCTGCTGTCGAGCGCCTGGAGCAGGACCTGATGGTCCTCAAAAGCGAACAGGAAAACCGCCCGGCCCCTTCAGCAGAGGCCAGTACAGCCGAGTTCGACGCGTTTCGTGCTCAGGTCACCCGCAATATCAATACCCTCACCAGCCAGATCCAGAATCTGTCGCAACAGCTCAACGCGCGTCGTTGAAGGCAAGACTTGCCGGCGGCTGTCCATAGCAGATAGCCGCTGGCAAATTTCCTGACATTTTTTTTTGTACTCGTTAAATAGATATGTACTTGCCAATAGAAGGAAGGCTTACGCTTGCCTGGCTGTTAACTAAATTGGAGTTTCAACAATGAATGGAATCAATGAGATGTACACCGATGCCCCGCAAGAAACGACTGAAAATCACATCCCGGCTGAAGACTCAGACCAGGGAGTAGACGAAGTTTCCAGGACGCCGTTGCCCACTTACGCCGACGTACCGGATTATCCGGAAGATTTGGTACGCCAGCAGGTCAAGCCACCGGTGAAGGTCAAACCGCCTGTAAAGCCACCTGTAAAACCTCCGGTCAAGGGGGCAGGTCCGGTGAAGCCGCCCGTGAGACCGCCCGTGAGACCGCCCGTGAAACCCCCGGTCAAGGTGAAAAAGCCAGTGAGGCCACCTGTAAAACCGCCCGTCAAACCTGTTATCAACCCACCCGTTGCGCAAAAGTTACCGCCAGCCCCTGAGGCACCTTCGCGCCTGGACAAGCTGCTGGCAGTCACAAGCACGGTCACCGGTGTTTTACAACTGCTCCACCCGCTAAACAGTGTCTTCAACCCCGATGGTACGGTCAGTTATCCGAATGGAAGTGTTGCGGCGGCAGATGGCCAGTCCTTGAAGCACACGGATGGCACTGTTCAACACCTGGATGGCCCCACCGTGCATGCCGACGGTTCGGTCGAGCACCCCGGCGGCGATGTTCAACACAAGGACGGCACTTGGGTTATGGCAGATGGCTCTGTCAACTACCCCGACGGTCGCTGGAAGTTACCGGACGGGACTATCACTGATGCCGAAGGCAATGTGCTAGGTACAGTCGGGCCTGAGGCTAAACTGTAACAGTAATAAGTACGGGCGATAAAAAACCCTGGCTCTTACGAGTCAGGGTTTTTTGCTGTTGCAGCGCCGTGTTACAGGCGTGGGTAGTCGATATAGCCGACCGGCCCTTTGCCGTAGAACGTTTCGGGATGCGCTTCATTCAGAGGCGCATCGCTGGCCAGACGCTCAGGCAGGTCCGGGTTGGCAATATAAGGCACACCAAATGCGATAGCGTCGGCCTTGCCTTCTGCCAGCCAGGTATTTGCGGTGTCCTTGGTGAATTTTTCATTGGCGATGTAGACGCCGCCGAAATCCTTCTTCAACTGCGGGCCGAGGCTGTCTTCGGCGTCACGCTCACGGGCACAGATGAACGCGATACCGCGCTTGCCAAGCTCTTTGGCCACGTAGCTGAAGGTTTCAGTGCGGTTAGCATCGCTCATGTCGTGCATGTCGAAGCGAGGCGAAAGGTGTACGCCTACGCGACCAGCGCCCCACACCTCAATGACCGCATCAGTCACTTCCAGCAGCAGACGAGCACGGTTTTCTACCGAACCGCCGTACTCGTCAGTGCGCCGGTTGGAGCCGGTCAGCAGGAACTGTTCCAGCAGGTAGCCGTTGGCACCGTGTACTTCCACGCCGTCGAAGCCCGCAGCCTTGGCGTTTTCCGCACCGACGCGATAGGCCTCGACGATGTCACCGATTTCTGCCAGTTCCAGCGCGCGCGGGGTCGGTAGCGGGGTGATCGGGCGCATCAGGCTGACGTGGCCTTCAGCTGCGATAGCGCTAGGGGCCACCGGAGTTTCGCCGTTCAGGTACGCCGGGTGGGAGATGCGGCCAACGTGCCACAGCTGCAGCACAATCCGGCCACCAGCGGTATGCACGGCCTTGGTGATGTTGCTCCAGCCGCGTACTTGGTCGTTGGACCAGATGCCGGGTGTGTCCGGGTAACCAACACCCATCGGCGTGACCGATGTGGCTTCAGTCAGGATCAGGCCTGCAGAAGCACGCTGCACGTAATACTCGGACATCAATGCATTGGGCACGCGACCTTCGTCGGCGCGGCAGCGCGTCAGTGGCGCCATGATGATGCGGTTTGGCAGTTGCAGATCGCCAATGGTGATCGGGTCAAAGATAGTCGTCATGTGTCGAATCCTCGTGATTGATCAATGTGTAGCAGGTGCCAGATCGGGGTTGCCGGTCTGACGAAAAGTAATCAGTTTGATCAGCAGCGCGAGCACTGCCAGCATGGCAGCGGCCAGCGGTACGCTGGTCAGGCCCAGGCCGTGGGCGATGACGCTGCCACCGACCCAGGCACCAAGCGCGTTGCCCACGTTGAAAGCGCCGATGTTCAGGGTTGAAACCAGGTTGGGCGCGGCTTTGCCGAAGGTCACCACGTTGATCTGCAGAGCCGGGACGGCGGCAAAGGCAGCGACCGCCCAGAGGAACAGGGTGATTTCAGTCGGGATCAGCGCGGCGCTGGTCCAGCTGAGAGCGGTTGAGATCACCGCCATCGAGACGAACACGGCAATCAGCGTGGATGACACACGGCGGTCGGCCATCTTGCCGCCAATCACGTTACCTGCGGTCAGGCCCAGGCCTATCAACAGCAGGGTCCAGGTCACGCCCTTGGGCGATACGCCGGTGACTTCGCCGAGCAGCGGGGCAATGTAGGTGAACAGGGTGAACATGGACGCTGAAAACAGCGCGGTCATGGTCAGCGACAGCCAGATACCGGCACCTTTCAGTGCGGCCAGTTCGGCGCGCATGTCGAGCTTTTCTTCATTGCGATTGGTCGGCAGAAAGCGGATCAGGCCGATCAGCGCAATCACGCCGATGACTGTTACCGCCCAGAAGGTCGAGCGCCAGCCTGCGTATTGACCCAATGCAGTACCCAAAGGCACGCCCAGCACGTTGGCCAGGGTCAGACCGGTGAACATCAACGCTACTGCCGAAGCGCGGCGATTGGCAGGCACCAGCCCAGCAGCAACTACTGAACCGATGCCGAAGAACGCACCATGACACAGCGCTGTAACCACGCGGGCGAACATCAATACGTTGTAGTCACTGGCCAGTGCGCAGAGCAGGTTGCCGATGATGAAAATGCCCATCAGCGTGACCAGCGCAGCCTTGCGTGGCAGTTTTGCCGTGGCCATGGCCATGAACGGAGCGCCGACGGCCACGCCCAGCGCATAGCCGGTGACCAGCCAGCCTGCGCCGGGGATGGATACACCAAGGTCAGCCGCCACATCGGGCAGCAGGCCCATGATGACGAATTCGGTGGTGCCGATGGCAAAGGCGCTCAGGGCCAGAATAAGTAGCGAAAGAGGCACGGGGCAGCTCCTGGTAAACGTTGGAAAATCAGGTCGGGTTGTTCAGCTCTTCAACCAGCGCCTGAACGAATGCCTGTATGACTTCTTCGTTGCGTCTGAAGAAATGCCATTGGCCAACCTTCTTGCTGCTGATCAGGCCAGCGCGTTGCAAGGTCGCCAGATGGGCCGAGACAGTGGATTGGGACAATCCTGCACGCTGATCGATCTGTCCGGCGCACACGCCGTGTTCAATCGAGTATTGCTGAGCAGGAAAGCTCGCGCGGGGGGCCTTCAACCAGGTCAGGATTTCTCGGCGGACCGGATGGGCCAGGGCTTTTATTATGTCGTCGAGGTCGATAGGCATGTCGTTCTCACAGGCGGTGTAGCGATATATCGCGATAGGGCGAACCTTATATCTGTATTTCGCGATATACAAATATGATTTTGTGCTTAGGACTGGCAAAATCGCTATATCGGGTTATATCGATATATAGACCTCGGCCTTGAAAGCGGCGTAGGCTTGCAGGCATGAACTATCTGGCACATCTTCATCTCGGCGGGCATCGGCCTGCTCAATTGCTTGGCAGCCTGTATGGCGACTTCGTCAAAGGTCCGCTGTCGGGACGTTTTCCTGCAGAGCTTGAAGCGGCCATTCGGCTGCATCGCAGCATTGACGCTTTCACTGACAGCCACCCGCTGATCAAGGCTTCCATTGCCCGCTTTCCATCCCAGCGGCGACGCTATGCAGGCATTATGCTCGACGTCTTTTTCGATCATTGTCTGGCTCGCGACTGGCATTGCTATGCCGATCTGCCGCTGGACGTATTCACTGGCAAAGTCTATGGCACGCTGGCCGCCGAGCCGCAATTGCCCGAGCGGCTCGCATTGATCGCGCCGCGCATGGCCGCGCAGGACTGGCTGGGTTCGTATCGGAATTTCGACGTGCTGGGGCAAGTGCTGAGCGGGATATCGCGACGCTTGTCACGGCCCGAAGGGCTGGCAGGCGGCATGCAGGAACTGCAGGCGCTTTACCAGCCCTTGAGTGCGGATTTCGCCGAGTTCTATCCGCTATTGGAGGATTTTGCTCAGGCTGCCCTGGCCGAGCGCGAAGCCACTTCGCTCGGCTGAGCAGGCTCGCCGGATACTTGTTTACCGATCACTGACTCCCCCGTGACAGGTTCACCGAACAGCGCCACCTGAACGGCTTGCTGGGCCTTGAACGCCAGTGCAGCGCGCTCCTGATCCGCCGTCGGAATCGGGGTCAGCAGGTGGATGTGCACATCGCTCTGCTCATTGGCGAACAACCGGCGCAAATGGGACAGCAAATCGTCGTCGCCAATGAACGGGGCAATCGGGTCCGGTTTACCGTCACGCGAGTAACCGATGGCCACTGGCTGGATCGGCACGCCGACTTCAATGGCACTGGACAGCAGACGCCCGTGGAAGGTGCGCAGGCTTCTGCCATCGGTGGTGGTGCCTTCCGGGAAGATCAGCAGTGCATTGCCTTGTTGCAGGTGATTGCACATCTGCTTTTGAATCAGACGGCTGTCGCCCGACCCGCGACGAATGAACAGCGTACCTGCCTTCAGTGCCAGCCAGCCCGCTACCGGCCAGGTCCGGACTTCGGCCTTCGACAGAAACGACAACGGTGCCAGCATGCCCAGCAGGGCGATGTCGGTCCACGACACATGGTTACTGACCCACAGCATGGGCTGGGTTGGCAACTGACCTGTCACGGTGACGCGAAACGGCAGGGCATTGGTCAGGCGCGCCATGAACCAACGGCTCCAGCGCTGCCTGCGCTCCATCGACCCACCGATTCTGGTGCGTTCCAGAACCGCGAACGCTCCGGCAATCGTCAAGCCGAGCGCCACGACCAGCAGCACCCGGACTACGCGGGCATAGCCGCGTGCCCGGCTCATCACACGGCCGCCTTGAAGTGGCGGGCGTAACGCGGGCACAGATCGTCGCGCTTGAGCAGGATGAAGACGTCGGCGACCTGGAAATCTTCGTCCCAGCAAGGTTCGCCACAGATCTTGGCACCCAGGCGCATGTAAGCCTTGAGCAGTGGCGGCATCTCGCAGATCACATTGCTCGGGATATCGAGCGTCGGCAGCGGGTTTTTCGGCTCGGCGCGCAAGTGTTCGTTGCACAGGTAGCGCTCGCGCAGGCGTTGCATGATCGCGTGCGCCTGAATGCCGCCGTCGTGCATCGGGATGCTCGCGCAGCCCATCAGGTAGCTGTAGCCGCCTTCGTTCAGCACCTCGGCCAGCTCGCTCCACAACACCGCGATGGTGCCACCGTTGCGGTAGGCCGGGTCTACGCAGGTACGGCCCAGCTCAAGAATCGGACCCTGCAGATGAACCAGACCGTGCAGGCTGAATTCTTCTTCACTGTAGAAACGCCCCAGCGTGCTGGCGGCCTTGTGGTCGAGCAGCCGGGTAGTGGCAACCAGACGCCCGGTGTTCAGGTCACGCACACCAATGTGCGAGCAGTGAACATCGTAATCGTCGATATCCAGGCCTTGTTCAGCACCGTTGAGACGGGCGTTGAATTCTTCGCTGAACACACTGAAACGCAACGCCTGTGCTTCCTGCAAGGCGCTCGCTCCAATCAGGCGCTCGGCCTGAAGACGACGTTCAGAAGTGTTGTCACGAATGCGGGCGATCTGGGTCATACGAATCTCCATGAGCCAGCCATGCAGAGTTTGGCTGGTTGACTGATTTGTCCAGGCGCTTTGCCGTACTTGCAGGCTAGGGAGATGGCGTGTCATGCCTGTGAAGCTTTGGTGATGGTTGTGTGACGGGCAACGCTGTGGGCATTTCCACGCTGGTGGAGCGTGAGGAACGAGCGTCGTACAAAGGACCACTATCGTGCCTGTGCTCCGCGTGGGTATGCCGTTCTGGACGCTCTACGTCCTGTCCCGGGGTAATGGCTGACTGTCATGAGGCCCCGATACGGTATGCGGATTACTCTGTAGAGGCCCTGTCATGCCGCGTAGATTTGTCCGCCTGTGTCTGGTTCTGATTCTGGGCTTCAGTGCCCAGGGCGTCGTTGCTCAAACATGGCCGACGGAGCAATGGTCTTCTCAGCCTGCGCCGCGATCTGCGGCCATCGAAGAACTCGAGGCCTACGCCTTCCCAGCTCGCGACGACGCCACGCGCAAGGGCGTACGCACCGATGCGCTGCTGGTGATTCGTGATGGCGAAGTCGTCTATGAGCGCTATGCCGGAGTGACCACCGCGCAAACCCCGCACCTGACCTGGTCGATCAGCAAGAGCGTAATGGCGACAGTGCTGGGCGTGGCGCTTACCGAAGGGCGTTTTCAACTCAATGATCCGGTGGCGAAGTTCTACGCGCCGTTCAAGGCGCACCCCGATATCGCCATCAAAGACCTGATGCACTGGGCTTCGGGGCTGAATTGGCAGGAAGATTACGAATATGCACCGCTTAACTCTTCCGTAGTCGCCATGCTCTACACCCGTGGGCGTGACGACATGGCGCGCTTCACCGCCGAGCACCGCGCAGCCAAATCCCCCGGCAAGGCGTACCTGTATTCCAGCGGCGACAGCACGGTTCTGGCTGCTGCATTGAAAAATATCGTCGGGCCACAGGCGTATGCGGATTATCCGTGGACCGCACTGTTCGACCCGCTTGGCATTCGCAGTGCCGTCTGGGAAACCGATGGCGTGGGTACATTTGTAGGGTCGTCCTATGCCTACATGACCGCCCGCGACCTGGCGCGCATCGGCTTGCTGATGCAGCGCGGCGGGCAATGGCAGGCTCGGCAGTTGCTCAACAAGGAGTGGATGGACTTCGTGTTGACGCCGTTTGCAGGCGAGCAGATAGATGCCAACGTCGAAGTCCCTGGCGGCCAATGGTGGCTCAATCGAACTGCCGATGGCGGCAGGGGGCCGTGGCCGGATGCGCCCCCTGATACCTTTGCCGCACTGGGCCATTGGGGGCAGGCGCTGTACGTGATCCCTGACCGGAAGCTGGTGATCGTGCGCTATGCCGATGACCGCGACGGTAGTTACGACCACAATCAGATGCTCAAGCGCATACAGGCAGCCTTTGGCAAGGAGGGCGGGCAATGAGCAGTCGTCGAATGTTCATCCTGCGTCGACCCTTCAGCAGCCTGCTGTTGCTGATCCTTGCTGCGCTCGCGGTACTTGCCTGGCAGTACCGCGTTAACCTGCAGGCATTCCCCACCATCATCAGTGCCTACACCGCCAAGGAATACTGCTCGTGCAGGTACGTCATGAACAACCCCGAGGCGTATTGCCTGGGCTACGTCAAACAGTACGTGCCTGGCACGCTGATCGACGACAGCAGCCAGAAAAAGGTCATTGCCAACGGCCTTGGGCGAACCAGCAGTGCGTCGTGGCAGGGTGAGCGGCAAGGCTGCCGACTGTTGCCGTCCGAGCCTTGATGGATTGCTGCCGAACGTCGTGGTTTGCCAGAGGTCAGACAGGCGGATAAGGTAGCCCTCAATTGCACGTCTGGAGTCTGCATGCTCACTATGAATCGCCTGCTGCTGGTCATGCTGGCCGCAGTGGCGTTACCTGCCCATGCGAACTGGTATCTGGATAATGAGTCGTCGCGGCTCTCGTTCACGTCAACCAAAAATGCCGATATTGCCGAGGTGCATCGCTTCCTTGTGCTGCATGGCAAGGTCGACCCCAAAGGGCTGGCTGAGGTGGAAGTCGAAACGGAGTCCATTAGCACCGGTATTCCCCTGCGTGACGAGCGCCTGCGGGAGCAGGTGTTTCAGGTACGCAAGTTTCCCGCTGCGCAGATCAATGCCCAGCTCGACATGCGCCCGATCAATAACCTTGCCCCCGGCGCGCAACTGGAATTGCGTTTACCACTGACCGTCAGCCTGCGCGGCAAGAGTCACAGCTATAACGCCGAACTGCTGGCGACGCGCCTAGACGAGCGCCGCTTTCAGGTTGTGACGCTCGAACCGCTGGTGATTCATGCTCAGGACTTCGATATGGTTTCGGACTTCAATGCCCTGCGCAGCGCGGCAGGCTTGTCGGCGGTCAGTCTGTCAGTCCCGGTCGGGGCTGTCCTGATCTTCACGGCGCGCTGATATGAACGGTGCGATTTTTCCGTGGCGTGAAAACAACCGCTTTCAATTGCTGATCGACGGTCCTGCGTTCTTCCCGCGCATGATTGCAGCCATTGACCGGGCCGAGCAGCAGGTTGACCTGGAGCTGTACCTGGTCGAAGCCGGGGCCTGCGCCGATGCCATCGTGCGGGCGCTGGTCGAGGCGGGCAGGCGTGGTGTGATCGTGCGCTGCCTGTTCGACGACTTCGGTTCAAAAGCCTTCGACGCCGGCCTGCGCAAGCAACTGACCGATGCCGGTGTGATTCTGCGTTTCTACAACCCAATTCACTGGCGACGCGGCGTGCGCAACTTCTACCGCGACCATCGCAAATTGCTGGTGGTCGACAAGACGCTGGCGGTGGTCGGCGGTACGGGTGTAACCGATGAATTCTGGGAGCCAGACAAGGATGTCAGCCAATGGCACGAAGTGATGGTGGAAATCACCGGGCCGCTGGTTCTTGACTGGCAAGCGTTGTTCAACCGGCAGTTTCACGCCAATGCCCGACGTTTCGCCTGGCGCCCGAAAGAAAACTTCGGTCTGGATCATCTGCCCACCGCCCCGGCAGCCGATGAAGGCCTTGGCCGTGTGGCGTACGCCGACTCTCGCCAGCACCGCGACATTCTGCAATCGCTGGTGCGCACGCTGAACACCGGGCAAAAGCGCATCTGGCTGGCAACCCCCTACTTTCTACCCACCTGGAAAGTCCGCCGCGCCTTGCGCAGGGCAGCGTCGCGCGGCGTCGATGTACGTTTGCTGCTGACCGGGCCACGCACCGATCACCCGTCCGTACGCTACGCCGGTCACCGTTACTACCCGCGCTTGCTGCGGGCCGGGGTCAAGGTCTTCGAATACCAGCCGTGTTTTCTGCACTTGAAAATGGTCCTGATCGACGACTGGGTGAGCATCGGTTCGTGTAACTTCGACCACTGGAACCTGCGCTTCAACCTGGAAGCCAACCTCGAAGCCCTCGACCCAGGGCTGACCCGCGATGTGGTCGCCAGTTTCGAAAAAGACTTCGCCCTGAGCGCCGAAACCACACTGGCAGACTGGAAGGCCAGACCACTGTGGCGACGCGTCAAACAGCGCTTGTGGGGGTGGATCGACCGGCTGGTGGTGAACCTGCTGGATCAGCGTAATTGAGGTGTACGCGGGGCCGAGCGTGGCCCCGGGTTGTCATCTGGTCAAACGATGCATTCCAGTGAGCGGTCAACCATGGCTTTGGCCATCTCGGCCATGTGCAGCACCGAAAACGCCAGATCACGGCTGGTGCCCTGAGTGCTGTCGCCGGACTCATAGGCCGTCGTGATGATGCAGCGCAGCAGATCCGAAGCGTAGTTGAGCGCTTCTTCCTGGCTGACGGATGCGTTGACGGTGAACAGGGCGGTGGGCGGGTCGGGGACGATTTTATGGGGCATGTTTGCAACTCCTGATCATTGAAGGAGCCGCCCTGTTCGCTACCAAACGATCAGGGTGGCGGCCGTACGCAGGTTGGTAGACCGGTGACCAGGCAAGCCGGTGCGTCCGAAAACGCCAAGCGCACGGCCACCATAAACGCAGGCCGTAAGAATGCGCCCTGTAGAAGGTGGCGCATTGCGCACAGGTCACTCAGGTCTACCAAACCTGATCGCTGATTGGGCAGCGACCGTTGAAGGCTAGAGACCTGAATAGCCAAGCGCAAGAGGCCGGGATTTTCTCGGAAATTTCCTTCAAATGGAAGGGAGGTGTCCTGCGGCTAATTCTTACAAGAGTTATCGAAAAAGGTTTTCTGAGGATGTTCGCCGTATAGGCGGGGAAGTGACTGGCGCTGTTTATCAGTATCTCAGCAAGCAGTACATCACCGAGGGGGAGACGTTAAAAAGCTATCGGATTACATTGAGTCAGCATGGTGTGTCTCCGCCCTACAGATAATGTGCGGAGTAGAGTACTTGCAATGAAAATAGCCTGTGCAGCGTTTGCTGGACAGGCTTGAAGCGCGGAGGGGTAGTTAAGGCTTTTTGATATTCTGCATGTAGGTCTGATTCGGGTGAGTCACGACCTTTTTCGTCAACGCGTCCAGTTCCTTGCTGTGATACATGTCCAGGCATTTCAGCAGGTCGAATTTTATTCCCTTTATCTGGGATTCGGCCAAAGGGTTTGTGTAGTCTCTGGCGAGGTATTTTTCAACCAATGCCTTGACCGCAAGGGGGCTTTTTTCCATGTTATAGTAGGTCCAGTCACGCATCGCGCTGACACTACTGCCCGCGTCAATGCCGACGTTCACATCATATTTATAAGCGGTGGTTATGCAGGTGGCGAGGGCCATGTCCTTGTAGTTTTTTTCAAAGGTTCTGTACATTCCTTCAGGCGATGATGTTGGTGTATAGGCAAAACAATTGGATGTTGCTAGCACGACGAATATTTTCGTGGCTGCAAGAAATAGCCTCATGGCACTTTGCTCCTTGTGTTGCTTGGTATTATTTATAGTCTTGTATGTCGGTGTGCGTAGGATCGAGACTGTCAGAAATTTTGTGTTCGGGCATAACATGTAGCTAGAGGTGCATGTATGCCGACCAAAAAGAAGTCCGCCAATGCAACAGCGAGGGAGTTGCCCTCGATTCCCC
>NZ_LKBW01000270.1 GCF_002699855.1 Pseudomonas amygdali
AATATTCTTTCACGGCTGCGAGTTTTGCCTGCACTGTATATTTACCCATGACGCCTCCAAAGGTTGCGTCCAACCTTCGGGGGTCATACCAGAGCGTGAGGGACGATAAGCTTAATTGGCGACTATCGTGCGACGCTCTGCGTCGCATGCCGTTCTGGACGCTCTGCGTCCAACCCTTCCTGAACATCCACTAACCTGGATCAACCACTCAGCGAAAAATGAGAATTAATCTCAATAGTGCCTTGCTATTATACCGATAAGAATTATTCTCATCTTACTTGCACAGGAGATGAGACATGACCTATTTGATCGATGCATGACTGGACCGGCCTCACCCTTACCTGAGAATACTCCACCGCGAGACGGGGGAAGTGTGTGCCGTACTGGAAGAGGAAGCGCTGGAGGAGTTACGCGATCAGGGCGATCTGGATGTGTGCAGTTTGAGTTCCAGCGAGCCATTGGTGCTCAAGGAGCTGGTGAGAAACCTGTTTCTGTTCTGCTATGCGCGGGCGTTGCGCCCGATGGGTGAGTTGCACTGAGCATGGAGCATCAGCACAACCCCGCCGCTGAACGAATCAGCGCGATTCGTTCAGCGACCCTCTGGATCGACTGGGTCGATTACAGAACGTCGAGCAGTTCCACGTCGAACACCAGCACGCTGTGCGGTGCGATGCTGCCCACGCCCTGAGCGCCGTAAGCCAGCTCGCTCGGTACGTGCAGACGCCATTTGCTGCCAGCGTTCATCAGTTGCAGCGCCTCGGTCCAGCCAGCAATCACGCCGCTGACCGGAAATTCCGCAGGCTCGCCACGATCATAGGAGCTGTCAAAGACGTTACCGTCGATAAGCGTACCGTGATAGTGCACGCGCACCTGATCTTCACGGGTTGGCTTGGCGCCAGCGCCAGCGGTCAGCACTTCGAATTGCAGACCCGAGGCCAGCGTGGTCACGCCTTCGCGCTTGGCATTTTCAGCCAGGTAAGCCTTGCCGGCACCCGCAGCCTGTTCAGCCTTGGCGGCCGCTTCGGCCTGCATGATTTCACGGATGACCTTGAAGCTGGCGGACATCTCTTCCTGACCCACACGGCTTGGCTGACCGCCAAATGCATCACGCAGGCCTGCCACGATGGCTTCCAGGTTGACACCCGGTGGCGGGTTGTCGCGCAACTGATCGCCCAACTGACGGCCAATGCCGTAGCTGACGCGGGTTTCGTCGGTGGACAGATTGACTTCGGACATGACACTGCTCCGCAGAGGGGCACGCAGTCGGTATCGCGCAAAACCTGAACGGCAATCACGCTATACGCTGATGCGCCCCGAACCAAAAGGCCGAGCAGCCTAGCACAATTGCCGCTACAGCCCCTACCGCAGCAGCAATACGCTGCTGGCGATCAGGACCAGGAGGAATGAAACGAGATCGGCAGGCGCATTTCAGAGCGGTCATTGACCGGCATGCCGCACAGCTCGTCATGGACCACACAATGGACCAGGTAAAAAGGCACCACCGGTATGTCCTTGAGCAAATCCCGCGCATGCTCCACCGAGCGAAGATGCAGGGTCTTGCCTGCCGGGTCCTTGAGCATCACCGAAGTGCCATTCATGCGCACATCCAGCAGATAGATGCCGCCTTCGATGGAGATCAGGTTCAGCTCATCGACCCGCCCGGCCTGGGCGTGTTCGATAAATTCCTGATAATTCATGATCGAACCTCCTGCGCAAATGCCTGATGCATCGGAACGGACGTTTTACAACACACAGCGCCGACATGCCAGAAACGATAACGCCCGCCCCTTTCATCGCGCGTCGCCTTAGTGCTTGGTGACCTTGTCCAGATAGCCCATCGCAAACGCGGATATCACGAAGGTCATGTGGATAATCACGTACCACATCAGGTATTCAGGCTTGATGTTGGTGGCATCCATGAATACCCGCAGCAGGTGGATGGAGGAAATTGCCACAATGGAGGCCGCCACTTTCATCTTCAGCGAAGACGAATCCATGGTGCCCAGCCAGTTGAGCTTTTCCTTGTCCTCATCGATGTCCAGCTGCGATACGAAGTTCTCGTAGCCGGAAATCATCACCATCACCAGCAAACCACCCACCAGCGCCATGTCGATCAGCGACAGCAGCACCAGAATCAGATCAGCTTCGGCCAGCGAGAAAATGTTGGGGATGACGTGAAAGATTTCCTGGAAGAATTTCACACACAGCGCCAGCAGCCCAAGGGAAAGACCGAAATAGATCGGCGCCAGCAGCCAGCGCGATGCGTACATGGCATTTTCAAAAAAACGTTCCATTGATACTCGCAAGGTGTTTTGAAGGAGCGGGCGAGTATATCAGCGGTAACGCGCTGCTCTGGAGATGCGACAAAATATCGCACAGCGCACATATATGCACTGTCAGGAGACCGGCATGCGTAGCGCAGACTGGCTAGAAAAGCGATGAGCGCTCACACACCATCATGCCACTGTTGATGCGTCGCAGTTCGGCTTGAATATGCAAGGTCCATATCGGTACATCATCGGCGCATTGATAACCATGCAGCGATAGGCTCTCGATAATTCTCGTCAATACCGCCTGCGCCGCTGGCAGGCCGTTGAACGGTCCTTGGGATTTGATCGCAGAGGGCTGTTCTTCAGCCATGCCGGCTGCGAAGAGCACCATCCATTGTCCACCATCGTGGGGAAGAGGCCGAATGACACATTCGATGCGGGTCATCAGCCCCATGCATTCTCGGGTAAGGCAAAGGCTACGCTGCATGATGCGCTCCTGATCAGCAACAGTATTCATCCGTCTGGCAAAGCAGGATGTGCGCCAATCCGATTGGCCACTGCGGTCATGATCAAGATTAGAAGAAAACCGTCCCGCAGGAAATATCCCTGATGAACGGATCGCTGGTGAACGCAATACCGGACGGTTTCAGCACCGCCCGGCTAGCGCCGTTGTCAGACCTTCAGTTCAGGTTGTAACTGGGCTGGCTCCTTCTCCAGCTCTTCCTTGAGGTCTTCGTCGCTGAGCATTTCCGCGATGTCGCGCAAGCGCTCGACCACACGTGCATTCACGCTGCCTTCCGGAAACTCGCCATTCTCGTCAGGCGCACCGGCAGGCTCGCCGACCAGCAGGCTCAAGGCCTCATCGGCCTGACGTACCGCATAGATATGGAATTGCCCGTCACGCACGGCCTGTACCACACGCTCATCCAGCATCAGCGTGGTGACGTTGGCGTGCGGAATGATAGCGCCCTGCTCGCCCGTCAGCCCACGAGCCTCACAAAGACGGAAGAAGCCTTCGATTTTCTCGTTGACCCCGCCCACCGCCTGCACTTCGCCGAACTGGTTGATGGAACCGGTGATTGCGAAGCACTGCTTGAGCGGTGTGCGCGACAACGCTGAAATCAGCGTACAGGCCTCGCCCAGCGACGCACTGTCGCCGTCCACGTAACCGTAGGATTGCTCAAGCGCAATACTGGCTGATATCGCCAGCGGGAATTCCTGAGCGTAACGGCTACCCAGGTAACCGGTGAGAATCATCACGCCCTTGGAGTGGATCGGCTGGCCAAGATTGACCTCGCGCTCGATGTCGACAATCCCGCTGCCACCCGGATAGACCGTGGCGGAAATACGCGCAGGCACGCCAAACGCCGAATCACCGACTTCCAGAACCGTCAAGCCGTTGCATTTGCCGACCGCGGCACCGTCAGTGTCGATGAGGATCACACCCGCCATCATGTCATCGAGAATCCGCGCGGAAACCCGCCCAGTGCGCGTGGCCTTGGCCTTCAACGCTCGCTCGATATGCCCGGCGTCGGTCTTGTCGTCACTGGCCAGCTGGCGGATGAAGTCTGCCTCGCTGACCAACTGGAACAGATCGCCGATACGCGCCGACAAACGCCCCTGGTGTTCAGCCAGTCGAGCGCTGTAGGTTGCCAGTCGCGCCACCGCATCGGCGGTCAAAGGTGCCATGCCCTCTTCTGACGTTCGGGTTTTCAGCAACTGAGCGAATTGCTCGAGCGTTTCATCGACCATCGGAATTTCTTCGTCGAAATCGACCAGTACCCGAAACATCTCCTGAAAGTCAGGATCGAGGTCTTGCAGGGTGTAATACAGCGAGCGCGAACCAATGATGATGATCTTGACGTTCCACGGAATAACCTGCGGCGTCAGGCTCACGGTTGCCACGCGCCCCAGCTCGCCCAGCGGTGATTCCATCTTCAGCTTGCGCGACTGCAGGGTGCGCTTCAGCGCGTCCCAGACGAACGGCTCGCCGAGCATTTTTTCGGCTTCCAGAATCAGAAACCCCCCATTGGCGCGATGCAGCGCACCGGGCCGCAACTGGCGATACGTGGTGTACAGCGCGCCCTGATCAGTGCTGTATTCGATACGCCCGAACAGGTTGTCATACGTAGGATGCTGCTCGAAAACCACCGGCGCGCCGCCGTCGCGGGTATTTCCCACCACCAGGCTCGGGCTGTACTGCTCTTCCAGTAACTTGCGTGCCTGAGCGTCGGTCTTGGCATCGTCGACCAGTTGCTCGACCAAGGTCTTGAGCAGGTACACCTGCATCGCTTGCAGGTACGCACAGACCGCAGCGTTCTCGGCGTACTTTTCCGAGAGCGGTGCCAACAATGGCTGCAAGGTCAGCGTTATGGTTTCTTCGTTCAACTGACGAAGCTGGTTGTTCGACTCACGCTTCCACTGCGGCAGGCTGGCCAGCTCTTCGTTGAGGCGTTCCTCAAGGGCGGAGATATCTTCGTGAAAACGCTCGCGATCAGCCTCGGGCAACTGCGAAAACTCGGCCTCGTCCAGCGCCTTGCCATCGGCCATCGGCGTGAAGGCGATATTGGAGCTGTCGCGATACAGCGCGATGTCCTTTTCCAGCGACAGGCGCTCGATCACATCCAGTGCGCGGTCGTAGCGCTGATTGAACGCACGGTCGATCGAGCTTTTCTTCTGCTGATAGGACGGGTGCTCGAAAACCGCCGGAAAGGTCACCAACAGGTTATCGATCAGGCCACCGATGTCGGCCGTGAATTCATGCGCAGTGCCCGGCGGCAGTTCCAGCGCCTTGGGCTCGCGGGGCTCATCGAAATTATTGACGTAAACCCAGTCCGAAGGCGTCTTCATCCGCTTGCCTTCAGCCTTGAGGTAGCGTTTGACGAACGAAAAGCGGCCAGTGCCGGGTTCACCCATGACAAATACGTTGTAACCGGGGCGCGGCATGGCAACGCCGAACTGCAAGGCCTCTACGGCACGCTCCTGGCCTAGTACACCGCGAAAGGGTTCAAGCTCGTTAGTGGTCGCAAAGCTGAACTGCTCAGCGGAAAACGGACGGGTCAGCGCATGTGGCGCCAGGCGTAGGTTGGCTGCGACAGAATCGGGCATCAGTAATCCTTACATCAGGCGGGGCAGATGTGGGCATTCTGGCGCTCGCCGTACAAGACTTGCAAGGCAGGAAAAACCGAAAGGCACTTACAGCCTTAAAGCCGTAGCCCGCTGCCCGGAAAATTTCTATTTTCGGCAATAATCTGTAATAGCTCACGGAACCCTTGGAACCCGCCTAAGCTCCAAACTGCACAGGTGGTTGCTGGTTGGCCGTCTGTCTTGATGTGACTACTCAAGAAACTCGACCCTTGGCTGAACTAAAAAGAGAAAAAGCTATGAAACGGATTCTTCTTGGAACGCTCTTCGCCGCTGTATCCATCAACGCTATGGCTCAAGCGCCAGGCGGTCCGGACTGCGGCTGGGGCAACATGCTGTTTGAAGGTCAACGCGGCACTCCAGCTCACTTCCTGGCCTCAACCACCAACGGCACCTCGGGTAACGCCACCTTCGGCATGACCTCCGGTACCAACGGCTGCTCGACCAACGGCGCACTGACTTACGGCGGTAAATCCTGGCTTGCCATGAACGGCATGATGGATGAACTTTCCAAGGACATGGCGATGGGTCAGGGCGAAGCACTGACTACCTACGCTGTGGTATTGGGCGTTGCACCAGAAGATCGTGAGCACTTCGCTGCGGTCACTCACGAGCACTTCTCGCAAATCTTCAGCAAGGCCGACGCCACCGCTGAAGACGTTCACACCAACACCGTCAACGTTCTGAAAAACGATCCGACTCTGGCCAAGTACGCTACCCAGGCTTAAAGTCGTTCGCCCGCCTTTTCATCGCAAAAGGCGGGATCAACTTTCCTGACTTCTCTTGACTAGTTGCCCTCTATGCTCAAACGTCTTGTCTCGCTGGCGCTGTTTGTCTGTGCCCCCTTGTCTGCGGCACCTCATGCTACCGCTGACCGTTTGCAACAATTGGCCAATGAGCCGTTCTGGATTTCACTGGGTCACTACGAGGCAGGCAAGCTCGGCGGTTGGCGCAGCTATGTGACAGACCCGAAATTCTTTCTCGCTGCGGACGGTGCACACGAACCGAAGGCGGAATTGAGCGCGACACTTGACGCCATATACGCCCCCGTAACCAACGAACAGACCCACGCCCAGTGTATATACCCAGCACGCACCCGCTGGCTGCGCGACCAGTTGCAACTGACTGACCTGCCGACGCCGGACTGCAAAGAGTTCAAGGCTTGGTACAAGGATGTGGCACCGGACAGCACCGTACTGATTTTTCCGGCCGCGTACCTCAATAGCCCCTCGTCGATGTTCGGCCACACGTTACTGCGCATCGATCCGGCCAGCGCGAAAACCAACAACACCACGTTACTCAGCTATGCGATCAACTTCGGTGCCTACATTGAAGGCATGGACAACAGCATTCTGTATGCCTGGAAAGGCTTGGCTGGCGGCTACCCTGGATTGTTTGCGCTGGTGCCCTATCAGGAAAAGCTCTCGGAATACCGCAGCCTGGAAAACCGTGACCTGTGGGAATACCGTCTGAACCTTACCCCGGAAGAAACCGGGCGCATGGTTGAACATGTCTGGGAGTTGAAACAGATTCGCTTCAGCTATTTCTTCTTCGACGAAAACTGCTCGTACCGTCTGCTGGAATTGCTGCAGGTCGCACGACCCGGGCTGAATCTCACCGAGCAATTCGGGCTGACTGCGATCCCGACCGATACGGTCAAGGCGATCAAAGCCGCAGGGCTGGTTGAAAAGATCGACTATCGCCCTTCTCGCGAGCGGGAATTGCTGAGCCGCGCCGAGCCCCTTGATGCCGACGAACAACAGTGGGTGCTGAAAGTCAGCGCCGATCAGAAACAACTGCAAAACAGCGAGTACCTCGCCCAGCCGAAAGAACGACGCGCGTTGATTCAGGACGCGGCCTACCGTCTGGAGCGCTACCGCGCCAACGGGCTTGAACGCGACACGCAGCGCTCGCAACGCAGTTTCGAGTTGCTGCAGGCGATCAATCAGAACCCGCCGCCACAGCTGGACATCCCGCGCCCCGGCCTGCCGGAAGAAGGCCACGAATCACGTACCTGGCAACTGGGTGCGGGCACACGCGGTGACAAAGCGTTCGCCGAATATGGCCTGCGCATGGCCTATCACGACCTGAACGACAACGCTTACGGCTTTCCGCTGGGTGCGCAGATCGAGATTCTTCAGCTCAAGGTGCGCCAATACGAAGGTAACGACTGGCAAGTTCAGCAGTTGGACCTGGCCACCATTCGCTCCCTGACCCCGCGTACCGAGCTGCTGAAACCCTGGTCATGGCAAGTCACCGGCGGGCTGGAACGGGTACTTGGCAAACATGGCGATGAAAACCTTGTCAGCCACGTCAACGGTGGTGGTGGCGGTACCTGGCAATTGGGCGACGAAGTGCTGGGCTTTGCGCTGGGCACCGTGCGCGTCGAGCACAACAACGACTTCGCCGAATTCATCTCCCCCGCTGCTGGTTTCAACACTGGCTTACTGTGGCGCAACCCGCTGGGCAACCTGAGCCTGGAAGCCAAGGGCGACTACTTCACCAACGGCGAAGTACGCCGCAGCGTCAGCCTCAATCAGCAGTGGGAGCTGTCGCGCAACCTCGGCCTGCGCCTGAGCGCCCAACGCGAGTTCAGCCAGATGAGCTCGCCGCAGAACGAAGTGATGCTTGAGGTGAAGTGGTATCACTACTGACAGGATGAGTGCAAAAACTGCGGGCGGCGCTGGCTCAAAATAAAGGCACGCTGCAATCACTTATTCCCTACATCGCTTTTACAAATAACTCACAAATTACCTTCTAGACTCCTCTCATAAGTAGAGGGAACCACCATGAAGCGGTATTGGGTGTTGTTGTCGCTGGCCATCGTGCTGGCAGGTTGTCAGTCCACCCGTGACCAGATGTTGGCCGAGGGTTATCCGCCGGGTTTTGCAGACGGTTATCAGGATGGTTGCAGCAGTGGCAGGGACGCAGCAGGTGCCAGCACCGGTCAATTCAGAAAAAACGTACCCCGCTATCTGAAGGACAAGCTCTACGCCCAAGGCTGGACTAACGGTTTTCGCCAGTGTCAGGCCTCGCAGGATAACAGCGACCGACTCGACCCCGGCCAGGTCTTCAACGATCGTGATCGTGCCTGGGAGCGGGAAAAGACCCGCAGTGCAGCCAAGGCCTATCGCCCAAACTGACGCACGCGGGAAGATCGACGAAACCAATGATGCCCTCTTGTGGCCCAAAGCTCATTAGGGAGGACACCTCATGAGCCGCGCATTTGTAAACGAAGACAACGCTGCCGCCGATGACGAGCAACCGGTAGAGCGGCTGGTCAGCGCACAGACCAATTACGTCACCGCCGAGGGCCTGAAGTTGCTCAAGAAGCACGTCAGCAGCCTGCAGGCGCAGCACAGTGCGCAAACTGCATTGGGAGACGCCGCCGATAAACAGCGCCAGGCTGACCTTGAACGCGACCTGCGTTACTACACCCAGCGCCTGCAAAGTGCGCAGGTTGTAACGACGGCCGTGTCGACCGAAAAGGTACAAATTGGCAGTTGGGTCACGTTCGCGGATGAAGAAGACAACCGCCAGCGCGTGCATCTGGTCGGGGAGGATCAGGCGGACGCCGCCAAAGGGCTGATCAACTGGGGCTCGCCACTGGGACGTGCATTGATCGGTGCGCAGAAAGGCGATGAAGTGGTGTGGGAGCGGCCGGCGGGAAATCAATCGATTGAAATACTGCTTATCGAGCCGGATGCTTAAAGCGTGCTGATGAACAATAACGGCAGCGCCGTTCCCGATCAGGAACGGCGCGTGCCTAAACGCTGATCAGGCCAGCTTCTTGTGACGCACACGATGCGGCTGGGCAGCGGCTTCGCCCAGACGTTTCTTGCGATCCGCTTCATACTCGGTGTAGTTACCCTCGAAGAAGATCGCTTGCGAATCGTCTTCGTACGCCAGGATATGCGTCGCCACACGGTCAAGGAACCACCGATCGTGGGAGATCACAATGGCGGCGCCCGGGAAGTCCAGCAGCGCTTCCTCCAGCGAACGAAGGGTTTCAACGTCAAGATCGTTGGACGGTTCGTCGAGCAGTAGCACGTTGCCGCCCTCTTTCAGGGTCAGCGCCAGATGCAGACGGCCACGCTCACCACCGGACAGGTCCTTGACGAACTTCTGCTGATCGCCACCCTTGAAGTTGAAGCGGCCAACATAGGTGCGCGACGGGATTTCATAGTTGCCGATACGGATCACATCGGAACCGTCGGACACCGCCTGAAACACCGATTTGCTGCCGTCCAGGTCATCGCGGCTCTGGTCCACGCAGGCCAGTTGCACGGTCTCACCAACTTCGATGCTGCCCGAATCCGGCTGTTCCGTGCCCATCAGCATGCGGAACAGGGTCGATTTACCGGCACCGTTACCGCCGATCACGCCAACGATGGCGCCTTTAGGCATGGAGAACGACAGGTTGTCGATCAACACACGGTCGCCGTAGCCCTTGGTAACGTTCTTGAACTCGATGACCTTGTCGCCCAGACGCGGACCGGCCGGGATATAGATCTCGTTGGTCTCGCTGCGCTTCTGGAATTCCTGCGACTGCATTTCTTCGAAGCGTTGCAGACGCGCCTTGGATTTGGACTGACGCGCCTTGGCGCCCTTGCGGACCCATTCCAGCTCGTCTTTCATGGCCTTTTCGTGGGCGGTCTGTTGCTTGGACTCCTGAGCCAGACGGTCGGACTTGGCTTCAAGCCAGCCGGAATAATTACCCTCGTAAGGAATACCCGCACCGCGGTCGAGTTCCAGAATCCAGCCGGCTACGTTATCCAGGAAGTAACGGTCGTGCGTGATCGCAACCACGGTGCCCGGGAAGTCGTGCAGGAAATGCTCCAGCCAGGCGACAGAGTCGGCATCCAGGTGGTTGGTCGGTTCGTCGAGCAGCAGCATGTCTGGTGCCGAGAGCAACAGGCGGCACAGCGCAACACGGCGTTTTTCACCACCCGACAGGACCGAAACCTTCGCATCCCAGGCGGGCAGACGCAGTGCGTCGGCGGCTACTTCCAGCTGGCGTTCCAGGTTATGACCGTCGCTGGCCTGCAGGATCGCTTCAAGCTTGGCCTGCTCGGCTGCCAGCTTGTCGAAATCAGCGTCCGGCTCGGCATATTCGGCGTAAACCTGATCAAGACGCGCCTGGGCGTCCTTGATGACGCTGACCGCCTCTTCAACCACTTCACGGACCGTCTTGTTCGGGTCAAGTTGTGGCTCTTGCGGCAGATAACCCACATTAAGCTCGGGCATCGGACGTGCTTCGCCGTCAAACTCGGTGTCGACGCCAGCCATGATTTTCAACAGCGTGGACTTGCCTGAACCGTTGAGACCCAACACGCCGATCTTGGCGCCGGGGAAGAAAGACAGAGAGATGTTTTTCAGGATTTCACGCTTCGGCGGCACAACTTTGCTCAGCCGATGCATGGTGTAGACGTATTGAGCCATGAAATGAAAACCTAGCGTCTGTGATGAGGACCGATTTAGAACGCGAGCTTAAAGCTCCGGCCGGAAAAAAGCTTTTATTTGTCCGCAAGACTTGCCGCGAGACCGTTCCGAGCCTTGAATGAACCCAGGCAGAAACAGATCGGGGCCGTGCTGACACATATAAAGCCTGGTCGATATTGCAAAAAGTGGAGTCACTCATGCAGGAGTCGGTGGATACCACGCGTTGCGCAAAGCTACCCGAATGCAGCGTGCAGGGCAAACGATCCGGCCCAATGGGGCTGGCACTCTGCCACAAGTAAAGGCATGCTAGCCGCCCTCTTTGGGCGGCCCGCTCATTTTACATAAAGCATCGCTGCTTCAGTCCAGCAGTCAGGAACAACGATTTGCCCACTTCAACGCCTCTGCCGTCATCCAGTGTCGCTACAGACAGTGCGACCAGGCCTTTGCGCGGCTCAGTGAAAGGTATATTGGCCGCGCTGGTGTTGGTGGTGCTTGCACTGCTGTTCTGGCAATTGATCGAGCAGTTTCATCAGACTCAGGAACGCCAGCGTCAGCGCAGCCTGGAGTACAGCATCCAGCTTTCCGACCGGATGAGTCTGAACATGGCACTCAAGGCGCAAATCGCCATGAACCTGCTGGACGAGGCGCAATCCTCCGGAGACCGGCTGGAGCAGCCGACGGCACTGGCAAGCCTCCGTACTGCCCTGCCCGCGCTGCGCAGCGCCGCGCGGCTGAACCCGACGGGTGACATTGTCGGTGACAGCGCCGAGGCATCCCGCGACGGAGAGTTTCTCCGACAGGCCATGAAAAAGGCCCAAGGCCACCCCTATTTCTACACCGTCACCGAAGACGTCAAACAGATTTATATACTGATTCGCCAAGGCGGTGGCATTAGCGGCTATTACTGGGCGCTACGCATGGCACCCGACGCCTTGAAGGACCTGGCAAGCCAGCCAACTCAGGACTTTCAACATATCTGGCGCCTGGAGCAACGCAAGACCCAGCGGGTTCTCCTCCGTGAACCGGCGCCCTCCAACGAGGCGGACAGCGGTCTTTCCGATACCGTTCTGCTTCAGCCACTGAGTAACAGCGACTGGCAACTGCGTGGCCTGTTCGATACCTACAAGGCCCGCAGCGAGCTGCTTGCGCCTCTGATCGGCAAGTGTCTGATCGGCCTGCTGCTGTCGATCCTGCCATTGATCGCGCTGATGAGCCTGCGCAAACGCCAGCGCCAGATGCTGCAAAGCCGCCGCCGCTATCGCGATATCTTCGAGGGTGCGGGCGTTGCGATCTGCGTCATGGACATGTCGGGTCTGCAAGAGCAACTGGAAGCACTCGAAGTCAGAACGGACGAAGACTTCGAACTTCTGCTCAAAAGCCAGCCAGCCTCGCTGAAAAGACTGTTGCAGCAGTTGCGAATCAACGAACTCAACGAAGTTGCTCTGGGCCTGCTGGAAATCGAACACAGTGAACAGGCGTGGCAGCCGTTGATCGAGGGCGAATCGCGCTCGCGCCCCGGCATCGGCGTTCAGGTTATTCAGGCTGTTCTCGCCGGGCTGCCCAGGCTGGAACTGGAAATATGCCTGACACGCGCGAGCGGCCAGGACCAGCATCTATGGCTGGTCATGCGCCTGCCCGAGTCACGTAGCGACTTCGATGCCGTTATTCTCAGCATCGGCGATATCACCAGCCGCAAACAGATCGAGCTGTCCTTGCTGGACCGCGAGAGCTTTTGGTCCGACGTGGTGCGAACCGTGCCGGACCACCTGTACGTTCAGGACGTACTCAGCCAGCGAGTGATCTACAGCAACCACCATTTCGGCTACACGCTGGGCTACAGCAAATCCGAGCTGCGCGCCATGGGCGAGTTCTTCTGGGAAATCCTGCTGCACCCTGACGACGCCAGAAGCTATCAGGACATGCGCCTGCGCCAGCGCCAGCGCCATCACGGCCATAACGAGTTATTGCAATGCGTGCTGCGCTTTCGGGATCGCGAGAACAACTGGCGCTGCTTCGATGTGCGCGAACAGGCGCTGGCCTGGGACGCAGAAAACCTGGTCACCCGCATCATCGGCATCGCCAAGGACATTACCGAGCAGGTCGCGTCCAGCCAGTCGCTGCGTGACAGCGAACAGCGTTACCGGATGCTCGCTGAAAGCATCAGCGATGTGATCTTTTCCACGGATGGCCAGTTGGCAGTCAATTACGTCAGCCCCTCGGTGGAACGCGCACTGGGATACAGCGCCGAGTGGATTCTCCAGAACGGCTGGTCCGCCGTCATTGCCAACCCTCAACAAGTGATCGGTTTCGATGCGCTCATCAGCCGCATCGGCAAGGTGCTGCACAAACCTCAGGAACTCGCCAGATTGCGCGAAGAAGTGACGACCAGAATGTTTCTGTTCGACTGCCTGCGTGCAGACGGTCGCAAGATCCCGGTGGAATTGCGGGTGGTTCTGGTGTGGGACGAAAACGGCAATTTCGAGGGCATCTTCGGGGTCGGCCGGGACATCAGCCAGCAGCGTCGGGCAGAAAAAGACCTGCGCATGGCCGCCACCGTATTTGAACACTCGACATCGGCGATCCTCATTACCGACCCTGCCGGCTACATCGTTCAGGCCAACGAGGCGTTCACCCGCGTCAGCGGCTATGAAGTTGCCCAGGTGCTCGACCAGCTACCGGGCATGCTCACGGTGGAATCGGAACAGGAAAACCACCTGCGCTACATCCTCAAACAATTGAACGGCCAAGGCACCTGGGAAGGTGAAATCAGGCTCAAGCGCCGTAACGGCGAACACTACCCGGCCTGGGTCGGCATTACCGCAGTGCTCGACGATGAAGGCGATCTGGCGAGTTATGTGTGCTTTTTCAGCGATATCAGCGAGCGCAAGGCCAGTGAAGACCGTATCCACCGTCTGGCCTACTACGACGCCCTGACTCACATGCCCAATCGCACCCTGTTTCAGGACCGCCTGCATTCGGCGCTGCAACACGCCGAGCGCCAACAGGCCTGGGTGGTGCTGATGTTTCTCGACCTGGACCGCTTCAAACCGATCAATGACTCTCTGGGCCATGCCGCTGGCGACCGGATGCTTCAGGAAATGGCCACGCGGCTACTCGCCTGCGTGTCTTCCGATGACACCGTGGCGCGTATGGGCGGGGATGAGTTCACCCTGTTGCTGCAGCCGGACACCTCGCGCGAAGCCGCACTGACTCGCGCCATTCACGTGGCCGAGCGGATTCTGACCAGTCTGGTTACGCCGTTTGTGCTTGAAGGCCGCGAGTTCTTTGTCACTGCCAGCATCGGCATCGCACTCAGTCCGCAGGACGGCAAGGAACTGAGCCAGTTGATGAAGAACGCCGACACGGCGATGTACCACGCCAAAGAACGTGGCAAGAACAACTTCCAGTTCTATCAGGCGGACATGAACGCGACCGCTCTGGAGCGTCTGGAGCTGGAAAGCGACTTGCGGCACGCCCTGGAACAGCAGGAGTTCACCCTCTATTACCAGCCGCAGTTCAGTGGTGACGGCAAACGCCTGACGGGCGCGGAGGCCCTGCTGCGCTGGCGCCATCCACGTCGAGGGCTGGTGCCGCCGAACGACTTCATCCCGGTGCTCGAAGAGCTTGGGCTGGTGGTGGAAGTCGGCGACTGGGTGCTCACCGAAGCCTGTCGCCAGCTCAAGCACTGGCATCAGGCGAAAGTTCGCGTACCCAAAGTGTCGGTGAACATCTCGGCGCGGCAATTCTCGGACGGCCAGCTGGGTAAACGCATCGCCCACATACTGGAGCAGACCGGCCTGTCGCCTGCCTGTCTTGAGCTGGAACTGACCGAAAGCATCCTGATGCGCGAGGTCAACGAGGCCATGCAGATCCTCGACGGCCTGAAAAACCTTGGCTTGAGCATCGCCGTCGATGACTACGGCACCGGTTACTCGTCGCTGAACTACCTCAAACAGTTCCCGATTGACGTGCTGAAGATCGACCGCACCTTCGTTGATGGCCTGCCCTCAGGCGAACAGGACGCCCAGATCGCCCGCGCCATCATCGCCATGGCCCACAGCCTGAACCTCTCGGTCATCGCCGAAGGCGTAGAAACCCACGAGCAACTGGAGTTTCTTCGCGAACACGACTGCGACGAAGTCCAGGGCTACCTGTTCGGCCGCCCGATGCCAGCAAGCCAGTTCGAAGCGCAATTCAGCAATGATGCGCTGTTCATGCTGGATTGAGGGCCAGCCTTGCGACCCGGCCATCGTCCATTTGAACGATAGCCGAACCCTTGAACATGAGTAGACTTGAGCCACTGCCTCGCACAGCGTCAATGACAGCGAGCGCTCTACCCATAACAAAGAACACAAGGGGGTAGCATGATCAGCGATACAACGTCCCTGGACAGTGTTTCCTGTCAGGTCGTCGAAGTCTTGAACAAGGTGATTCTCGAGCTTCAGACCGAGGTCAGCAGCGCGTCGATCTCTACATTCCATCAACAGGCGCTTGAGCGGGTGCGCGCACTGGTGCAGTTCGACAAGGCCTGATGGGGAATATCACCATGGCCGGCAGAACCAGAGGCCCTGGCTGCACTGCAACACACTGCGGCCTTGCTGGAGGCGCTCGGGCATATTGGACAGCCGATTCGCTGCCGCTGGGTTCTCACTTTGCCGCGCGGTTTGGCGACGAACTGACCTTGCTGAGCCTTGCCGGGCAACTGGAGCGCGCCCAGCCGTGGGCCGCACGCAGGCCGCAGTTAAACGCTTACGCGGTTGATGCGAAGGGATTATTGGCGGTGATGGTGGTAAGCCAGGCAAGACCACCGCCTGCGTTGCTGGCGGCGGTCTACCGGCTCCAGGCTTATGGCTCGCCAGCCGCTTGCGGTGCAGGCGCCGGGTGCGACCAGGTCAGGTACCGGAAGCGGTCGTAGAGACCCGCCACTAACTGCCCGCCTGCAATCCTGCCCGGAATTGCCGTTTGCAGGGTGCCGATCGCGCTCCCCAAACGCGAGGTGCTGACGTAATCTCCGGCCCAGGACGCTGCCGCCCTGCCAGCCTGATGCGCCGCCTTGACTTTGTCAGTCAGGTAGCTCAACCCCTTGCCGGCTGCTGCGCCAGCCACTTCTCCAACCATACCGGGAAGTGTGAGGTTGGCTGCGGTCAGGACCGCAGCACCGAAGGCGTAGCCTTTGATCCCCTTGTCGAGAAAATTCCAGACTTTGTTGACGCCCAGAAACCCCGTCATCACCAGATTCAGACCGACGATTTCCTTGAAGACCTGAACCGCCTTTTGCATATCGACTTCAGGGTTCATGGCCAGTTTGAGCATCTCCGATACGCACCAGACGCCATCCGCCGCGTAATCGGCTTTGCCGACCATGCTTTTCATCAACATCACCAGCGCCGCACCGATACTCGCCGTCAAGGCCACCAGGCCCAGCTTGGTGTAGAAGTCAGGATCCGCCTTGCGCTCCCCCTCGGCCAGTTGCAGCCCTGCGCGCAGGGCATCGGCGACTTCGAACCTGGCCTGGAACTCGCTGCTTTTGGTGCCCAGGTATGTCAGGCTCGAGTTCATGATGTCGGTGATGCTTTTGTCTTGCTTGTACAATTCGGTCGCCACTTTCATCTGCTGGGCAAAATGCTCGCTGACGTCGAAATGCTTGACCACGGCCAGATGGTCTTCCTCCGGGATGCGGGCGTTCCCGGTGTCTTGCCTGGAAAGCTTGCTCTTGGCGAGCTTGAAGGCAGCGACGATCGATTCACGGTTGAATACGCCCAGCGTGGCTGCGCCCGATGCCACGGCCGTTGCGATACCGAAGCCGACCTGCTCCAGCAGGTGTTCGTTCCTGGCAAAGGTGGGCTGCGCCACGATGGCGTTGGCCAGCACGGTGACGAAGTAGCGGTTCAGGCCATGATCGACATTGGTCCGCGCGTTGGTCAGCTCGTTCATCATCAGGCCAGCCATGAACACCGCGTTCTTGGTGAAGTGGGCAACCAGCGATGAGCTGTAGGAGTTGTCCTTGCTGACGAACGCCACGGCCAGTGGCAAGGGTGCCAGCGCGAGCAGCATCGCCGGGCTTGCAAGGACGCGACTCTTGAGCGAGGCGCCGTTTTTGAGCGTGCCCAGTTCGGCATTCATGCTTTTGTTGAGGCTGAGCAACTCGTCTTTCACATCAGAGGGCAGCCCCGAGCGGCTCAACCCTGCTGGCAACTGTTCGTTGTGAGCGCGCCAGGCGTCGAGTTGCCCCTGAGCATTGGCCTGAACGATTGCGCCCAACATGTCACGCTCGGCTTCGCTCAGCGCAGACGATGGCTTTTCAAGCAGCGTCTGCACAACGTCGGACGTCGTGGTAGCGGCACTTGGCAAATCACCAAGACGGGCCAGTTGCTCCTCGCTCAACACCAGCGAACCGTTGGCCAGCGCCAACCGCAGTTTTTCATCGAAACCCATGCCGCACCTGGCCTCGATGTCTTCTTCAGGGGCGAAGGGCAGCGGGGTATTGCTGACGATATCGCGTTGTTCTTGCGTGAGATGCAGCACATGCTTATTCAGGAAGGCATGCATCTGATCGGGCGACAGGTGTGGCGCCGGGGTGCGCATCAAAGCCAGCAACGCCTTGTCATCCATCGGCGCGAGCGCCCCGTAGACATCAAACTTGCGCACCAGATTGCCGCCGGCCTTGAGCAATGCCTGGCGTGTGGTCAGCCTGGGCTCGGCAGGCTCGTGGCCAGGTGCAGGTGCCTCGCCTGGCTCGATGGAGATTTCCTCCAGCCTCGGCAAAAGATCGTGTTCGCGCAATAGCTGCAGCAGCGCCCCCGCTACTTCCGCCAGCTCGCGCAATTCATTGCAGGCTGGCGCGTCCTGGCAATTTTCGGTCAATGCCTGCAATGCGCCCGGCAACATCTCCAGATCATTGAGCGTGTCGGCATGTGAGCGCAGCAGACTGACGACCGCGTCGGGTTGACGCTGGAGGCTGTCATTCAAATCCGCTGTACGCTGCTTGGCCGTGCGAACGAAATGACTGAAGAGCGTGTAAGACGAAACAACGGGGGGCTCTGCGCCCAGCGTCTCGGGATCCAGATGAGTCAACGTCAGCAGATCCGGAATCGCCCGGGCCAGGGCGGACGGTCGGGCAGCCAAATGAGCGACGGATTGGTGCAGCCGCGCCGTCCTGAGCCCTTCACAGGCCTGCGACAGCGAGTCGTGAGATGCGTGAGCAGCCGGCATATCGGCCAGCCGGTGAGTACAACGGTCAAGCAGTTCTCTCAGCGCCGACACCTGATCCTCGCTTGCCAGTTGATGCCAGCCCTGCTCGGTCGTGCCGACCTCGGCGACGCTCTGACAGAGTTGAGCAACGGTGTGCCAGGACGGATGCTGTTTATCCAGCTCACGCTGTAGAGCAGACAACAGACGCACAGAGTCCTGCTCTGGCGCAGCCGAGGTGCGACCAAATGCCACGGCCAGCTCGCCGGAGGCAAAAAACGCTACGGTACGAGCCTGCTGCGGAGTTTGCTCACTAACGCCGGTTGCATCGCCGGACGCAGGAGCAACCTCCGGCAATGAGGAATGAGAGGAGCGCGTGATCTGAGAGGGCATCATGGCGTTTTTACCTACTGTCGGTGGATATGGGCAACAGACCGACTGAGTGTCGTCCGGCCCGGAACGGTTCCGGCAGTTGAAGGGAAATAGATGCGTGATCGCTGAAAATTCGAGTGGATGTGCCCGGTTCACGCCGCCGATGACTAAATCGATCTCGACCCTCTCATGTGGGCGAGCACCCCACAGAACGAGCCTTGCGCCTGCGGCATGTCCATGATTTCAGGCCTTGTCGAAACCCGCGTGAACGGCGTCACTGGTCAAGATGACTGCCTTTCATATGCCAGATAAAACCCGATGGGGTAGAATACCCGCCTTTTCCGCCATGCCCCCTTGAGGACTGCCATGTTCAGCCGTGATTTGACTATCGCCAAGTACGACGCCGATCTGTTTGCCGCCATGGAGCAAGAAGCTCTGCGTCAGGAAGAACACATCGAGCTGATTGCCTCGGAAAACTACACCAGTCCGGCCGTCATGGAAGCTCAGGGCTCGGCCCTGACCAACAAGTACGCCGAAGGCTATCCAGGCAAGCGCTACTACGGTGGTTGCGAGTACGTCGACGTTATCGAACAACTGGCCATCGACCGCGCCAAGGAGCTGTTCGGCGCTGATTACGCCAACGTCCAGCCACATGCGGGTTCGCAAGCCAACTCGGCGGTCTACCTGGCCCTGCTGCAAGGCGGCGACACCATTCTGGGCATGAGCCTGGCTCACGGTGGTCACCTGACCCACGGCGCCAGTGTTTCGTCCTCGGGCAAGCTGTACAACGCCGTTCAGTACGGTATCAATGCCAACGGCATGATCGACTACGACGAAGTCGAGCGACTGGCTGTCGAGCACAAGCCAAAAATGATCGTCGCCGGTTTCTCTGCCTACTCGCAGATCCTCGACTTCCCGCGCTTCCGTGCAATCGCTGACAAGGTCGGTGCCTACCTGTTCGTCGACATGGCTCACGTAGCCGGTCTGGTCGCCGCAGGCGTCTACCCGAACCCGGTGCCATTCGCTGACGTCGTGACCACCACCACGCACAAGACCCTGCGCGGTCCACGTGGCGGCCTGATCCTGGCGCGCGCCAACGCCGAAATCGAGAAGAAGCTGAACTCCGCGGTATTCCCTGGCTCCCAAGGCGGTCCGCTGGAGCACGTCATCGCAGCCAAGGCCGTGTGCTTCAAGGAAGCGCTGCAGCCTGAGTTCAAGACCTACCAGCAGCAAGTGGTCAAGAACGCGAAGGCGATGGCCGGTGTGTTCATCGAGCGCGGCTTCGACGTGGTTTCCGGTGGTACTGAAAACCACCTGTTCCTGCTGTCGCTGATCAAGCAGGACATCTCCGGTAAAGACGCCGACGCCGCCCTGGGTCGCGCCTTCATCACCGTCAACAAGAACTCCGTACCGAACGACCCACGCTCCCCGTTCGTCACCTCCGGCCTGCGCTTCGGCACCCCGGCAGTGACCACTCGCGGCTTCAAGGAAGCTGAGTGCAAGGAACTCGCGGGCTGGATCTGCGACATCCTGGCTGACCTGAACAACGAAGCCGTGATCGAAGCCGTTCGCGAGAAGGTCAAGGCCATCTGCGCGAAGCTGCCAGTTTACGGCGCTTGATAAGCCTCGTTTAAACGCAGTACCAAAAGCCCCGGTTCGTGAGAGCCGGGGCTTTTTGTTGGGCGGATCGCTGTATGGGCAGGAGCTCAGCCGCTGCCCGACCTCTCAGCCGCATACCTTCTCGAACCCCGCCCGAATCTTCTCCTCCGGCAATTCATCGGCAATAAACACAATCACACTCTCACGCTGCTCGCCTTCGGCCCACTCGGTATCCCAGTCGAAGCCATACAGTTTAAGCACCCCTTGAAACACCATCTTGCGCGGTTCGTCTTCGATGTTGAGCACGCCCTTGTAGCGCAGCAGTTGCTTGCCGTGGTCCTCCAGCAGTTCGTTCATGAACTCGCTGAGGCGGTCCAGGTTCAGCGGTTTTTCGCTGCGCAGGACGAGGCTGGTGATGCGGTCGCCTGAATTGCCGACAGTGGCCAGTGGGCGCAGGATCATACCGCCGCCGAGGTCGGCGTTGAGGTTGAAGCCGCGCACATCGAGCAGTTCGGCAAGGTCGATGTTGCCATGTTCGACGATGCGGATCGGGGCGCGGCGGTTGATGCGGGTCAGCCGTGCGCTGAGGGCATCGAAGGTTGCGTCGTCGACCAGATCGCGCTTGCTCACCAGCAATCGGTCGGCAAAGCCGATTTGCGCCTGGGCGATGGTTTGCGCCAGGTGGGTATCGGCGTGTGCAGCATCGACCAGGGTGATGATGCCATCGAGGATATAGCGCTCGCGCAGCTCTTCATCGATGAAGAAGGTCTGCGCGACGGGTGCAGGGTCGGCCAGGCCGGTGCATTCGATCACCAGTCGGTCGAAAGCGATTTCGCCACTGTCCAGGCGCCCCAGCAACAGGTAGAGCGCCTTGGTCAGGTCGGTGTGGATGGTGCAGCACACGCAGCCATTGGACAGGGTCATGATCTGTACGGGATCAGTGCCGAGCAACTGGCTGTCGATACCTGCATCGCTGAATTCGTTTTCAATCACGGCGATTTTCAGGCCGTGCTCGGCCTTGAGCAGGTGGCGCAGCAAAGTGGTTTTGCCTGCCCCCAGAAAACCGGTCAGCACGGTCACGGGGATGGGTTGCAACTCAGTCATAAGGCTCCTGGCGTGATGCATTCAGCTGAAATGAAAACGCGCCACAGGTGATGGCCTGCGGCGCGTCGGATCAAACAATAACGCAGTTCAGAGGATCAGCAGCACTTCGGACCGCCCTTGCCGCCGTAACGTGCCTCTTGCCGCTCCCGGAAGAACTGCTCGTAGGTCATCATCGGCTTGTCCGGGTGGGTGTTCTGCATGTGCTCTACGTACGTGTCGTAGTCAGGCATGCCCACCATCAGACGCGCGGCCTGACCGAGGTATTTCCCGAGGCGACTCAGGTCATTGAACATGGGCAAATCCTCTGTGGGTAACCATCATCACACCTGCGACGCTGGCGGCATGGCCTGGTAAGGAGCTTCCTTGTCGGTACGCGCCTTGGTGGTCCACGCCGCACGGCCTACTTTAAGGGCGTAGAACAGAATGCTGAACACCACGAACAGGAACAGCACGGTCAGCCCGGCATTGGTGTAAGCGTTGAAGATCACATGCTGCATCTGGTCCATGGTCTTGGCCGGGGCCAGGATCTGGCCGGCATCCGCCGCCGCGCTGTATTTCTTGGCCAGGGCCAGAAAGCCCACCGCAGGATTGGCGTCGAACAGCTTGATCAGACCAGCCGTCACGGTGCAGATCAGCAGCCAGGTGGCAGGCAGCATGGTCACCCACACATAGCGCTGACGCTTCATCTTGATCAGCACGACGCTGGCCAGCATCAGGGCAATACCGGCGAGCATCTGGTTGGAGATGCCGAACAGCGGCCACAGGGTATTGATGCCGCCCAGCGGGTCGATTACGCCTTGGTACAGAAGATAGCCCCACAGCGCCACGCAACCACCGGTGCCGATGGCGTTGGCCGTCCACGACTCGGTGCGTTTCAAAGCCGGAACGAAACTGCCCAGCAGATCCTGCAGCATGAAGCGTCCGGCTCGTGTACCGGCGTCGACTGCGGTCAGAATGAACAGCGCCTCGAACAGAATCGCGAAGTGGTACCAGAACGCCATGGTGTTTTCACCCGGCAGCACCTGATGGAGGATCTGCGCGATACCAACCGCCAGCGTCGGCGCACCACCGGCACGCGCCAGCACAGTGTTTTCACCGATGTCTTTCGCAACAGCAGTCAATTGCTCCGGCGTGATGGCAAAGCCCCAGCTGGAGACAGTCTGCGCGACAGTCACCACGTCACTGCCAACCACCGCAGCCGGGCTGTTCATGGCGAAGTACACGCCTGGCTCGATCACCGAGGCGGCAACCATTGCCATGATGGCCACGAACGACTCCATCAGCATGCCGCCGTAACCGATGTAACGAGCGTTCTTTTCGTTATCCAGCAGCTTGGGCGTAGTGCCCGAAGAGATCAGCGCGTGGAAACCCGATACCGCACCGCAAGCGATAGTGATGAACAGGAACGGGAACAGTGCGCCCTTCCAGACCGGGCCTGTGCCGTTGGTGAACTGGGTCAGGGCCGGCATTTTCAGCTCGGGAGCCAGAATCAGGATGCCGATTGCCAGTGCCAGAATGGTGCCGATTTTCAGGAAGGTCGACAGGTAGTCACGTGGCGCAAGCAGCAGCCAGACCGGCAGCATTGCTGCTACAAAACCATAGCCCACCAACATCCAGGTGATCTGCACGCCGGTGAAGGTGAACATCGGCCCCCAGGTCGGATCGGCCGCTACCATGCCGCCGACCCAGATCGAACCGAGTAGCAGAATGACACCGATAATGGAGATTTCACCGATACGACCCGGGCGGATGTAGCGCATATAGATGCCCATGAACATCGCGATCGGGATCGTCGCCATGACCGTGAACATGCCCCACGGGCTCTCGGCCAAGGCCTTGACCACGATCAGCGCCAGCACCGCCAGGATGATGATCATGATCAGGAAACAGCCGAACAGGGCGATGGTGCCGGGAATACGGCCCATTTCCTCGCGAACCATGTCGCCCAGCGAGCGACCGTTACGGCGCGTGGAGAGGAACAGGATCATGAAATCCTGTACCGCACCGGCCAGCACCACACCGGCGATCAGCCAGAGCGTACCGGGCAGATAACCCATTTGCGCGGCCAGTACCGGGCCGACCAGCGGGCCTGCACCGGCGATGGCAGCAAAGTGATGACCGAAAAGGATGTGTTTGTTGGTCGGCACGTAGTCCAGACCATCGTTGTTGACCACCGCCGGTGTCGCGCGCAGCGGATCGAGCTGCATGACATGGGTGGCAATGAACAGACTGTAGTAACGATAGGCAACCAGATAGATAGCCACCGCAGCGACCACTATCCACAAAGCGTTGATCGCTTCTCCGCGACGCAAGGCCACGACCCCAAGGGCACATGCCCCGACAATTGCAACGATGAGCCAGGGAACATGGCGCATCAGACTATTATTATTTTTCATTTTTTTATTCCAGCAGAGTTGACTAGAAGGCAAGCAGTCCGAGTTTAGCGCCGGATCAGCGAAAGACCACCCCCAACCATGGTCTAGAGCGAAATTTGATCAATTGCGGCAGATACCCGGCATAGAGGGCTGGAATGGCCTCGACAGATGGTTGCCGGATCACAAAACAGTGATGCGGAACTGTTCTGTAATGGCTTTCAGGTCTATCTTGCAGGAACAACAGAATTGATCAGATAACGACCTGCCCGCTGACCTCCGGTGGCGGTCAACAAGAGAGTTCATTCGATGACCGACTCACCTGCAGATCGCCGTCGTTTCAAGCGCATTGCCTTCGACGCCAAAACCGATTTGAAGCAAGGCGATCAGACCTGGAAGGTTCAACTGGTCGATCTTTCCCTGAAAGGGTTGCTCATCGAGCGGCCTGATCCGTGGAACGGTGATCAGACGCAGCCCTTTGAAGTCGACATCATTCTAAGCAACGACGCCCACGTAAAAATGGATGTCAAAATCACCCATGACAACAGCCGCCAATTGGGATTCGTTTGCCGGCACATAGGGCTGGAGTCAATCAGCCACCTGAAGCGGCTGGTCGAATTGAACCTCGCAGACCCCGAGGAACTGGATCGGGAACTGGCAGCCTTGATCGAACTGCAGGGATAATCCTCGGGGCGAGGTTATTCGAACAACGCATCCAGTGCCTGCTCCAGACGCGTGACGGCAATGATCTGCAAACCGGGTGGCGCTTCCTTCGGCGCATTACCTTTAGGTACGATGGCCCGCTTGAAGCCATGCTTGGCGGCTTCCTTGAGGCGCTCCTGGCCGCTGGGCACCGGCCTGACCTCACCCGACAGCCCCACTTCGCCAAACACCAGCAAGTCATGCGGCAGCGGACGATTGCGCAGGCTGGACATCACCGCAGCCATCAAGGCCAGGTCGGATGCGGTTTCCAGCACTTTCACACCGCCCACTACGTTGAGAAACACGTCCTGATCGTGAGTCGGAATACCGCCATGTCGATGCAGGACCGCCAGGAGCATGGCCAGACGGTTCTGGTCCAGACCCAGCGTTACACGACGCGGGTTGGACATGTGGCTGTCGTCCACCAGCGCCTGAACCTCCACCAGCATCGGCCGCGTGCCTTCCCAGGTGGCCATGACCACACTGCCCGGCACTTCTTCCTGAGCACGGGTGAGAAAAATCGCCGACGGGTTGGAGACTTCTTTCAGGCCCTTGTCGGTCATGCCGAACACGCCCAGTTCGTTCACCGCGCCGAAGCGATTCTTCACCGCCCGCAGCAGAAGCAGACGGCCATCCGACTCGCCCTCGAAATACAATACGGTGTCGACCATGTGCTCAAGCACACGCGGGCCGGCAAGCGCGCCCTCTTTAGTGACGTGACCAACCAGAAAGATCGCCGTGCCGCTCTGTTTGGCGTAGCGCACCAGCAAGGCCGCGCTTTCGCGAACCTGCGACACGCCGCCCGGTGCTGACTGCAACTGTTCGGTGAAAATCGTCTGGATCGAATCGATCACCATGACCTTGGGCTTCTCGACCTTGGCAGTGGCAATGATGGTTTCGATACAGGTTTCAGTCATGACGCGCAGCTTGTCCTGCGGCAGCCCCAGGCGTCGGGCACGCATGGCCACCTGCTGCTGGGATTCCTCGCCGGTGACATACAGCGCGGGCATGCGCTGGGCGATATTGCACAGTGTCTGCAACAGAATTGTCGACTTGCCGATGCCGGGGTCGCCGCCAATCAGCACCACCGAGCCGTCAACCAGCCCGCCGCCCAGCACTCGGTCGAGCTCGGTGGAGTTGGTGGAGAAGCGCGGAATCTCTTCGACACTGACTTCTGCCAGGGTTCTGATTTGCGCCTGTGAACCGGTCCAGCCGGTACGCCCGGTGGGCGGCGCAGCAGCGCCACTCTCAATCATCGTTTCGACCAGTGTGTTCCAGGCACCGCATTCGCTGCACTGGCCCGCCCACTTGGGAAATGTCGCGCCGCACTCGGTGCAGCCGTACAAGCGTTTGGCCTTGGCCATGACAACCCCAGTCGTAAAAAACGCCCATGATAACGCAGGTTGCGCCAGCAGTTACCTGCGCAGCGAACCATGACTTTCAAAACCGGATAAAACTTACACAAGCCGCTGCGGTCGATTGAACGTAGAACGGACGACAACTGTAAGGCTGGACTTCACTCTCCCGGATCACTTTTATCTGTAACAAGGAATTACCCATGAGCGTACTTAGCGAGTTCAAGGCCTTCGCGGTCAAAGGTAACGTGGTCGATATGGCCGTCGGTATCATCATTGGCGCGGCATTCGGCAAGATCGTTTCGTCGTTCGTCGGCGATGTGATCATGCCACCGTTAGGCTTGCTGATCGGCGGCGTGGACTTCAGTGACCTGGCCATCACCCTGCGCCCTGCGCAAGGTACGGCACCGGCAGTGCTGCTGGCTTATGGCAAGTTCATCCAGACGGTTATCGACTTTATTATCGTCGCGTTCGCGATCTTCATGGGCGTCAAGGCCATCAACCGCCTCAAGCGCGAAGAAGCCAAGGCACCGACCCTGCCACCAACGCCTTCCAAGCAGGAAGTGCTGCTGAGCGAGATTCGTGACCTGCTCAAGGAACAGAACAAACCGGCCGCGCCAGTCACTGTAGACCCTACGCGTCCGCTTTGATCGAATAAGGCCTGGACCTGCTGACTATCGTCCCCACGCTCCGCGTGGGGATGCATTTCCAGACGCTCTGCGTCCAGCCTTTAGCGCGCGGAGAGTCATTACTTGATTCTCGTTCCCACGCTCCGCGTGGTAATGCATTTCGTGACGCTCCGCGTCACACAGTTCTGCGATTCAGTGAGATTCAGGCTCGACTCGAGTCACCTTTTCGCCCCTCGGCGAGTTACTTTGATGGGGCCAAAGTAACCAAAGCCCCTCGCTCCTGTTTCCGGCCCGACTTCGTCGGGTTCCTTCGCCCTGTCACTGATCCGGGGGTCGCCGCAACGGGCCATCCATGGCCCGGTGCGGCTAGCCTGGCGTCCTGCCAGGCTACCCCCGGATCAGCGCCAGGACTCAGCCGTCACTAACGTCGCACTCTGCGTCGTCAGTGCCATCGTGATAAAAAAGCGCGTCTATAAGCACTGAATACGTGCAAGACATAACATCGTGCCGCATCAATGAGGTATGACGCAGAGCGTTCTGCCTTCCCCACTTACCAATACGTCTCCACCGCAACCTGCCCCGGCTTGCGTGACAGGCTCAGGCGCATGTCACGCTGTTTGAGCAGTGCACGTGTGTCGTCGATCATCTGCGGGTTGCCGCACAGCATTACCCGGGAATGCTCAGGTGTCAGTGCGATGCCTGCCGCGCGCTCAAGCTCGCCGTTTTCAATCAACTGCGTAATGCGGCCACTTAGTGCGCCCGGATGCTGTTCGCGGGTCACAGTCGGTAGAAACAGGAACTTGTCTGCGTATTCAGCCAGATATTCACGCTGCATCAGTTCGCCAATCAACTGCTGATAGGCCAGTTCGCGGGACTCACGAACGCTGTACACCAGAATCACCCGCTCGAACTTCTCCCAGACCTCGAAGTCCTGAAGGATCGACAGAAACGGCGCGACACCTGTACCTGTGGATAACAGCCAGAGGTCGCGGCCATCGACAAAACGGTCCAGGGTCAAATAACCAAACGCCAGTTTTTCCACCATCAATTCGTCGCCTTCGCGCAGACGACTCAGTTCGCTGGTGAATTCGCCATCCGGCACCACGATGGAAAAAAACTCCAGAAACTCGTCGTGCGGTGAAGACACCATCGAGTAGGCCCGCCATACGGTGGTGCCGTCGGCCTTGGTCACACCGAGGCGCGCAAACTGTCCTGCCCGAAAGCGAAAACCAGGGTCGCGCGTGGTGCGCAGGGTGAACAGGTTGGTGGTCAGCGGCGTGACACGCTGCAGTGTCTGTCGGGTGAATTTGTCGTCACTGACGGTCATGGTGTGCTTTGAACTCCTGAATATGAAAAGCAGAACCCAGTGTCCCGCAAAGCGGGTCCGATAAACACCGGCTGTTTGTGGTGAATTACCCGGTCAGCAGCGCTGCGGCTTAGAGTATTTGGTTCTTGAGTCCGCAAATACCTGACCGAACCTCTACAGGGCAAATTGCCGCGACCTCTCTTGCACAGGGGTTCCAGCCAAAAGGCCGATAACACGCTGCCAAGTGCCATCAGCCCATCCGTCCGGGTAATGCGCGCAGGCGCAGTTTGCGGTGTTTTTGTTCCTAGACTGGATAAACGAACAGCAAGGTCTGGACACGTACTGCAAGGAGGCTACATGAACACAATGGAAATAAAATTTTCACAGCTCTCGCCAGCAAAAAACCTGACTCAGAGAGAAATTGAAGTCCTCAAGTGGTCCGCCGAAGGCAAGACAGCTGGCGATATCGCAATGATTCTCTGCCTGAAGGAGCGCACCATCCACTTTCACATTGCCAGCGCCATTCAGAAAATGGGCGTTTGCAACAAGACGGCTGCTGCCGTACAGGCCGCACTGAGCGGGATGTTCTGATAAAGCACGCAGCCGAACCGCAATCAAACAGGTATGAAAACGAAAAAATACGTAAAATCGTCTGCCTCGGCGAGCCCACCTGTCTTCGGGCTCACTGACATACTTTCGATTGCACAGAGTTCTCCCGCCAATGCCCCTGCTCATCAGTCCTTTCGCTGAACTTGATCTCATTCGCCAACCCGAGCAACAGGATGAGCCGTTGCAGGCATTCGATGCTGCTGACGAGTACCTGCTCAATCATGTTGCAGAAACCGGACTGAGCCTGCAAAGCCGGGTGCTGGTGCTCAATGACAGTTTCGGCGCACTGGCGGCGAGTCTGGCGTCTCATGCCACGGTGGTCAGCAGCACCGACTCTTTCCTGGCTGCACAAGGTCTGGAAAAGAACCTGGCACGCAATGGCATGAGCTATGACGCGGTACCACACATCCCGGCCAGCGAGCCCTTGAACGGGCCATTCGACTGGGTGCTGATCCGGGTGCCGAAGACCCTGGCGCTGCTGGAAGAACAACTGATACGCCTGCAGGGTCAACTGGCACCGGGGGCTCGCGTGGTCGCGGCAGCCATGGTCAAGCATTTGCCACGTTCGGCTGGCGACCTGCTGGAGGAATACGTAGGGCCGGTGCAGGCCTCACTGGCGGTGAAAAAAGCCCGGCTGCTGTTCGCCACGCCGCAGCCCATGGAAGTGCGGACTTCGCCCTACCCGACCCGTTACCGTCTGGACGAGCCGGCCATCGAACTGCTCAACCACGCCAATGTATTTTGCCGCGACGGGCTGGACATCGGTACCCGGGCATTCCTGCCTTATCTGCCGAAAAACCTCGGCACCGCAAGGGTCGCCGACCTGGGATGCGGCAACGGCGTGCTGGCTATTGCCAGCGCGCTGGACAACCCGCAGGCGCACTACACGCTGGTCGACGAGTCGTTCATGGCCGTGCAATCGGCCACCGAGAACTGGCGCGCAACGCTGGGCGAACGTGCGGTGGCAGTTCGGGCAGCCGACGGGCTGGACACTCAGGAGCCCGACTCGCTGGATGTGGTGCTGTGCAACCCGCCCTTCCATCAGCAACAGGTGGTGGGAGATTTTCTTGCCTGGCGCATGTTCCTCCAGGCGCGTGCCGCACTGGTTAACGGCGGCGCGCTGTATATCGTCGGCAACCGTCACCTGGGTTATCACACCAAGCTGTCGCGCCTGTTCCGCGGTGTCGAGCAAGTGGCGGCCACGCCGAAATTCGTGATCCTGAAAGCACGCAAGTAATCCACGGCGCAAAAAAAGACCCTCTTGCCAGCGGGTGGCAAGAGGGTCGCAAAACGTGTCCGGAGGACACGAACGGGAATTCAGTATCAGTGTGTCGTCAGGCCCGCTGCGCTCATGAACATGCGCATCAGGCTGGCTACGATAAACAGCGCAAATACGCTGCCCGCCCAGATCCCGACCAGCCAGGCCAGGCGTTGCCAGAGCGGTTTGCTCAGTGCCGGATCAGGATCGTGCATGGAATTTTTACCAGACATCGTCAATCTCCTCGGTTCGAACTAGTGATAACCGTCTGCAGCCGTCACCTTGCCGCGGAATACGTAGTAGCTCCAGAAGGTGTAGCCCAGGATGAACGGAATGATGAACAGCGTGCCGACCAGCATGAAGCCCTGGCTCTGCGGCGGCGCGGCGGCTGCCCAGATCGATACCGAAGGCGGAATGATGTTTGGCCACAGGCTGATGCCCAGCCCGCTGTAACCCAGAAATATCAGCAACAGGGTCAGCAGGAACGGCGTGTAGTGGGCATTGCGGGCGACAGCCTTGAACAAACCGTACATGGTCACCAGCACCAGAACCGGCACGGGCATGAACCACAGTAGATTGGGCATGCTGAACCAGCGATGGGCAATGTCCGCGTGAGCCAGCGGCGTCCACAGGCTGACCACCGCCATGACCGCCAGCACAGCCAGTGCCAGAGGGCGGGCCAGATCATGCATCGCCTTCTGCAGCGAACCTTCGGTTTTCATGATCAGCCAGGTACAGCCCAGCAGCGCATAGGCGACAATCAGGGCCAGGCCGCAGAACATCGGAAACGGCGCGAGCCAGTCCAGTGAACCGCCAGCGAACTGACGATTTACCACCGGAACTCCTTCGATGTAGGCGCCCAGCGCCACGCCCTGAAAGAAGGTTGCAGCCAGCGAACCGCCAATGAACGCCTTGTCCCAGAGGTGGCGTTTCTGTTCGGTCGCCTTGAAGCGAAACTCGAACGCCACGCCGCGAAAGATCAGGCCCATGAGCATGAACATCAGCGGCAGGTACAGCGCAGACAAGACCACCGAGTAGGCCAGCGGGAATGCACCGAACAGTGCCGCACCGCCCAGCACCAGCCAGGTCTCGTTGCCGTCCCAGACCGGCGCGACGGTATTCATCATCACGTCACGGTCGGAACTGTCTTTCATGAACGGGAAGAGAATCCCGATGCCCAGATCGAAGCCGTCCATCACCACGTACATCATGATGCCGAAGACGATGATGATGGCCCAGATCAGCGGAAGATCGATACCCATGGCTTAAATCCCCTTGCCGAGACGGTCAGGATGGTCGCCATCTTCTTCGCCTTCAACAGCAGCGGAGAGCGGACGGGCCGGAGTGCGTTGTTGGCCGGGACCACCGTGAGGCACATGTTCGACATAGGCTTTTGGCCCCTTGCGAACCAGGCGCATCATGTAGCCAAGACCTGCACCGAACAGCACGAAATACACGACCACGAACAGCACCAGAGTGATGCTCATCTGCGCCACGCTGTGGCCGGACGATGCATCGGCGGTGCGCATCAGGCCATACACGACCCACGGCTGACGACCGATTTCGGTAGTAAACCAGCCGGCGAGAATCGCGATAAGGCCAGACGGCCCCATCCACAGCGCCAGGTACAGGAACGGACGCGAGTTATACAGCGTGCCGCGCTTGCGCAGCCACAGGCTCCACAGGCCGGTGAAGATCATCAGCATGCCGAGGGCGACCATGACCCGGAACGACCAGAATACGATTGTCGAATTAGGGCGATCCTCAGGCTTGAACTCCTTGAGCGCCGGCACCTGCTTGTCGAGGCTGTGGGTCAGGATCAGGCTGCCCAGGTACGGAATTTCCACCGCGTACTTGGTACGCTCTTCCTTCATGTCGGGAATGCCGAACAGGATCAGCGGGGTCGGTTCGTCACCGACGTTTTCCCAGTGGCCTTCAATGGCGGCGATCTTCGCCGGCTGATGCTTGAGCGTATTCAGACCGTGGAAGTCACCGACCACTGCCTGAATAGGTGCAACCAGCAAGGCCATCCACATGGCCATCGAAAGCATTTTGCGTACGGCGGGTGTATCGCGACCGCGCAACAGGTGCCAGGCAGCCGAGGAGCCGACGAAGAACGCAGTTGCGACGAATGCGGCAATCGCCATGTGCGTCAGGCGGTACGGGAACGAGGGGTTGAACACCACTGCGAACCAGTCGGTCGGAATGACACGGCCGTCGATGATCTCGAAACCTTGCGGCGTCTGCATCCAGCTGTTGGACGACAGAATCCAGAACGTGGAGATCAGCGTGCCGATGGCAACCATCACCGTGGAAAAGAAGTGGAGCTTACGGCCGACGCGGTTCCAGCCGAACAGCATGACGCCGAGGAAACCCGCTTCAAGGAAGAAGGCGGTCAGTACCTCGTAGGTCAGCAGCGGGCCGGTAACGGCACCTGCGAAATCGGAGAAGCGGCTCCAGTTGGTGCCGAATTGATAGGCCATGACCAGCCCGGAGACCACGCCCATGCCGAAGTTGACGGCAAAGATCTTCGACCAGAAGTGGTACAGGTCACGGTAGACGTCATCGCGGGTCTTCAGCCACAGACCTTCGAGCACAGCGAGGTAACTTGCCAGACCAATAGTGATGGCAGGAAACAGGATGTGAAACGAAATGGTGAATGCGAACTGAATTCGGGCGAGATCTATAGCCTCTAAACCGAACATAATATGTTCCTCTCTCAGATGAAACCTGTTGCCGGCTGTGAGCCAACAACGATTGCTCCCACGGTAATGAGTGCTTATGTTTCTTTATTCTGGCGTTTCCAATGGCGAAAACGCTGGCCGAAGCACTGATCACTGCCTGAACGCAATGATGCAGATCAATCGACCATGAAAGAGTAGTCCTGTTCAGCCGCTAAAGTCGTGTGGTCTATTGTCGCGTGGCGAGTTGTCTCACCGGTAGAGCACTTGCAGACGCCCACCGTACCTCACGCTCTAGCGTGAGAATGCCGTTCGTGACGCTCCGCGTCACACATGCGCCGCCCCACCTACGCAAGAGGACGCAGAGCGTCCAGAACCGCATGCCACCGCAGGGCGTTGGCACGATAAGCAGTTGGATTTGCGCGCGCGGTTACAACAACTTGTCCAACGTGATCGGAAACTCGCGTATCCGCTTGCCGGTGGCGTGGTAGATCGCGTAGGCAATCGCTGCCGGTACGCCCACAATGCCGATCTCACCGACGCCTTTGGAACCCAGCGCGTTGACGATCTCGTCGTGTTCTTCGACAAAAAGCACGTCAATGTCGCCGATATCAGCGTTAACCGGAATATGGTACTCGGCCAGGCTGTGGTTCATCGGGCGACCCAAGGTGTGATCAAGCATCGCCTCTTCCTGAAGCCCCATGCCCATCCCCCAAACAACACCGCCCAGAATCTGGCTACGCGCCATCTTCGGGTTAACCACCCGGCCCGCTGCCACGGCACTGACCACGCGATTGACCTTGATTGTACCCAGGTCCTCGTCGACCAGCACTTCGACGAATACCGCCGAGTGCGTCGCCGCTGCGTAGGCTTCACGCTTCTTGTCCGGCTCGGCATCAACTTGCACTTCAATAGCACCACTGGCTTGAGAGGCAGCCAGCTCTACCATCGACAGCGCCTGCTCGCCCACATACAGCTTGCCCGCTTCGAAACGCACCTCATCCGGCGTGGCAGATGCGAACTGCGGATGAAGCCCTTTGGCAACTTCCAGCACCTGACGCTGCAGGGCCTGACACGCCTGCTGCACCGCTGTACCCACTGAAGACACAGTAAACGAGCCGCCCTGGAAAGGCGCGGTCGGCAACGAAGAGTCACCCAGTAGAAAGGTGACATTCTGCACATCGATGCCCGAGGCTTCAGCAGCGATCTGCGTCATCACAGTGTACGTACCCGTACCGATGTCAGTCGTGGCACTGCTGACTACTAAACTGCCATCAGCCTCAAGACGCGCCTTGGCGCTGGCTTTCATCTGCATGGCTTCCCAGACACCGCCCGCCATGCCCCAGCCGACCAGTTGGCGACCTTGACGCATGATGCGCGGCTCGGGGTTGCGACTTTCCCAACCAAAACGCTCGGCGCCCTGGCGATAGCACTCGCGCAGCTCTTTGCTGGAGTAAGGTTTGTCTTCATTACCGTTGCGTTCGGCGTAATTGGTCAGGCGCAGGCGCACAGGGTCGATGGCCAGCGCACAGGCCAGCTCGTCCATGGCGCACTCCAGACCGATCATGCCCAATGCGCGCCCGGCGCACGCATATCCAACGGCGTAAACACGTCCAGCGGCACCAGCTTGTAGGTCAGTTGCACGTTATCGCAGTGGTAGAGCATGCCGCTCCACTCAACAACATGCTCGCTGAAATCCTCGAATCGCGAAGTCTGGCCGATGGCTTCATGCCCAATGGCCAGCAGACGACCGTTGGCAGCCGCCCCCAGACGCAAGCGCTGCACGGTGCGCGGGCGATAGCCGAAGGTGAACATCTGTTGTCGGGTCAGGGTCAGGCGCACCGAGCGATTCAGATGCAACGCCGCCATCACCGCCAATGGCAGCTGATATTGCGGGCGCAGGCCTGAACCGAAGGCACCGCCGACGAAGGCTGCCAGCACGCGGATCCTGTCCTTTTCCAGACCGAAGACCTTATGCAGGTAGTCCTGACAGTTCTGCGTGCCCTGGGTCTTGTCGTGAATCTGCAGGCTGCCGTCAGCCTGATACAGGACGGTGGAAGCATGCGGTTCCATCGGGTTGTGGTATTCGCTGGGCGTGCTGTAGGTCACGTCAACGCTGAGCGCAGAACTGGCCAGCTCACCCTCGAAGTTGCCACGCGGCGGCGGCAGTTCGGCAGGCGCGTCATGGGCAGTGTCGAGCATGACCTGCAAATCGGTCTCGTGAGCCTGCTGTTCATATTCGATACGCACCAGCGAACCGGCGTGCCGTGCCAGCTCCAGCGTATCGGCAACGACCAGCGCAAGCGGCTGGCCGCTGTACATAACGTTGTCGTTGTAAAAAGGCCGACACGGCGAACCGTCGGCCGAGTCAGCGTCTTCGTAGTTTTCGTCGTAGCTGGCCACTGAAGGACGATTGGTATGGTCGATGACGGCGACGACACCCGCGACTTTCAACGCCTCGCTGGTATCGATGCTGACGACGCGACCGTTGGCGATGGTGCTGGAGACCACGCTGGCATACAGCAGCCCTTCTTCAGGGTACTCACCGGCGTAGCGCGCGCCGCCTGTCACTTTCAGTCGGCCGTCGACGCGGTCTACCGGCTTGCCCATTGGCGAAAATGGCTGGTTCATTGGGCGCTTCCTCCTGTTGCGGCATCGCTCAAGGCGCGAATGATCGCGCGGCGGGCCAGCCTGACTTTGAAACCGTTGTGCTCCAGAGGCCTGGCATCTTCAAGCATGGCGTCTGCCACAGCGGCGAAGTGCTCGCGAGTGACCGGTTTACCGATCAACAATGCCTCGACCGCTTTGTCGCGCCACGGCTTGTGCGCGACGCCACCCAGCGCCAGACGCACGTCGCGTACCACGTCACCGTCCAGATCGATGGCAGCAGCGACCGATATCAGGGCAAACGCATAGGATGCGCGATCACGAATCTTCAGATAAGCGTTGTGACTGGCAAAGCCCTGTGCAGGCAGCTCGACCGCGATGATCAACTCATCATCGGCCAATTGGTTGTCGCGTTGCGGCGCATCACCCGGCAGGCGGTGGAAATCCGCGAACTCGATGGTGCGGCGACCGGCACGTCCTTCGACATGCACCACAGCCTCCAGCGCAGCAAGGGCCACGCACATGTCGGATGGATGCGTGGCGACACATTCGTCACTGGCACCGAGGATTGCGTGAATACGGTTCAGACCTTCACGCGCCGGGCAGCCGCTGCCCGGTTCACGCTTGTTGCACGGCACACCGGTGTCATAGAAGTAATAGCAACGGGTCCGTTGCAACAGGTTGCCGCCAGTGCTGGCCATATTGCGCAACTGTGGCGATGCACCGGCCAGGACGGCTTTGCTCAGCAACGGGTACCGCGCCTCGATCAACGGGTGATACGCCAGGTCGGCATTACTCACCAGGGCGCCGATCATCAGTCCGCCAGAAGCCGTTTCGCTGACCTCCCTTAATGGCAGGCCGGTGATATCGATCAAGTGTTCAGGCGTTGCGACGTTTTCTTTCATCAGATCGAGCAGGTTGGTGCCGCCCGCAATGAAGCGCGTGGCCGGGCCGCTCAGGTTGACCGCTGCTGTGATGTCGGTCGGCTTGCTGTAGGTAAACGGATTCATGCGTTCACCTCCGGCTTCGGCGCTGCATTGTGAAACTGTGGCAAGGCCTCTTCGACCGCCGCAAGAATATTGCTGTACGCACCGCAGCGGCACAGGTTACCGCTCATCAGTTCCTGGATCTCGGCACGCGTGCTGGCGCGCCCCTCGTTGGCCAGCCCGACAGCCGAGCAGATCTGCCCGGGCGTGCAGTAGCCGCACTGGAACGCATCGTTCTTGATGAACGCCTGCTGCATTGGATGCAACTGATCGCCGTCGGCAAGACCTTCAATGGTGGTCAGTTCGGTGCCGTCGCACATGATCGCCAACGTCAGGCAGGCATTGATGCGCGTACCGTCACGCAGTACGGTACATGCACCACACTGGCCGTGGTCGCAGCCTTTCTTGGTGCCGACCAGGTCGAGCTGATCACGCAGCAGATCCAGCAGGGTGGTCCAGGGCAGCACGTCCAGCTGGCGCTGCTGCCCGTTCAGGGTAAGAGAAATCGCGTGGGTCGCGAAATCCTTCGGGTTCGGGGTCGTTGCACTCATGGAAACCTCACGGTAGGCGTTCGCTTAGCGCATTTTTATGCGTCTTAAGGGGTCGGACTTCGTGAGGTTTGCAACGTTCAGGCTTTCTTGATGAGCGCACTTGTCATCGAAAGGCCCTTATCCACAGGCAGCCATCCTGACCCGCTGCTGGTATGATGCGCGGCTTTTTCCGACCCGCAGAAATCAAACGGGCTGCCTCGCAGTCTGTGCTTTGCTGTTGGAGTCGATCATTCACGACGCGCGCCGCGTCACGGAGAGCCAGACATGCTGGAAAGGCTGTTTCAACTCAAGGCACGCAACACCAACGTGCGGACCGAGATTCTCGCGGGCGTCACGACTTTCCTGGCGATGGCCTACATCCTGTTCGTCAACCCGAGCATCCTCGGCGAAACCGGCATGGACAAGGGCGCGGTATTCGTCGCCACCTGCCTGGCAGCCGCCATCGGCTCGACGGTGATGGGGCTGATCGCCAACTACCCGATCGCCCTCGCACCGGGCATGGGCCTGAACGCCTTCTTTACCTACACCGTGGTCCTGCACATGGGTCACAGCTGGCAGGTCGCGCTGGGTGCAGTGTTCATCTCGGCGGTGATGTTCTTCATTCTGTCGATCTTTCGCATCCGTGAATGGATCATCAACAGCATCCCTCTGCCCCTGCGTTCGGCCATTGCCGCTGGTATCGGCCTGTTTCTGGCACTGATCGCCCTGCATAACGCCGGAATCGTGGTCAGCAACCCGGCCACCATCATTGGCATGGGCGACCTCAAGCAGCCTGCTCCGGTGCTGGCTACCCTGGGCTTCTTTCTGATCGTGGCGCTGGACCACCTCAAAGTGCGCGGCGCGGTGCTGATCGGCATCCTCGCGGTCACCCTGGTGTCCATCGTGCTGGGCTTCACGCCGTTTGGCGGTGTGGTGTCGATGCCGCCTTCGCTGGCACCGACCTTCATGCAGCTGGACATCATGGGCGCGCTGGACGTTGGTCTGGTGAGCATCATCTTCGCCTTCCTGTTCGTCGATATCTTCGATAACTCCGGCACCCTGATCGGCGTGGCCAAACGCGCCGGGCTGATGGGCAAGGACGGGCACATGCCGAAAATGGGCCGTGCGCTGATCGCCGACAGTACTGCCGCGATGGCCGGTTCCCTGCTGGGCACCTCGACCACCACCAGCTACATCGAGTCGGCTGCGGGCGTCAGCGCGGGTGGCCGCACCGGTCTTACTGCCGTGGTGGTCGCCGTGCTGTTCCTGCTGGCGCTGTTCTTCGCCCCGCTGGCCGGCAGCGTGCCCGCCTTCGCCACCGCACCGGCATTGCTGTTCGTCGCCGTGCTGATGGCGTCCGGCATGGCTGAAATCGACTGGGACGACATCACCGTCGCAGCGCCGGTGGTGATTACCGCTCTGGCGATGCCGTTCACCTACTCCATTGCCAACGGCATTGCCTTTGGTTTCATTTCCTGGACAGCGATCAAGCTGTTGTCAGGACGCTGGCGCGAGCTGAATTCCGCGCTGGTGATCCTGTCGATCCTGTTCGTGATCAAGCTGGGCTGGTTCAACGCATGAGTGTTCCTTTCGACCCTGCGAGCTACGACCGTCAGCTCGAAGAAAAAACCGTTCGCCTGCGCGAGTTGCTGGCGCCGTTCGATGCACCTGAGCCGCAGGTGTTTGATTCACCGCGCGAGCACTATCGGCTGCGCGCCGAATTTCGCCTGTGGCGCGAAGACCAAAAGCGTTATTACGCGATGTTCGCGCCGGGCGACAATCGAACGCCGATCCTGCTGGAAGGCCTGCCGATCGCCAGCGAGCGCATCAACGCGCTGATGCCGGTGCTGCGCGAGCGCTGGGAAGCCAGCCCGACGTTGAATCACAAGCTGTTTCAGGTGGACTTCCTGACCACGCTGGCGGGTGATGCGATGGTCACCATGTGCTATCACCGCCCGCTGGACGCTGAATGGCAAGCCGCTGCCGAGCAATTGGCGGCTGAGCTGAACGTGAGCCTGATCGGTCGTTCCAAGGGCCAGAAGCTGATCATCGGCCAGGACTACGTGACCGAGAAGCTCGACGTGGCTGGCCGCACCTTCAGCTACCGCCAACCGGAAGGCGCGTTCACCCAGCCCAACGGCACGGTGAACGGCAAAATGCTCAACTGGGCCTTTGATGCGCTGGGCGAGCGGCAAGACGACCTGCTGGAGTTGTACTGCGGCAATGGCAACTTCACCCTGCCGCTGGCCACCCGCGTGCGCAAGGTATTGGCAACCGAGATCAGCAAGACTTCGGTCAATGCCGCGCTGAGCAACCTGGGTGACAACGGCGTGGACAACGTCACGCTGGTGCGTTTGTCGGCTGAAGAGCTGACCGAAGCACTGAACGAGGTTCGCCCGTTCCGCCGTCTGCACGGTGTGGACCTGAAGAGCTACGACTTCGGCAGCGTCTTCGTCGACCCGCCACGCGCCGGCATGGACCCGGACACCTGCGAACTGACCCGCCGCTTCGAGCGCATTTTGTATATCTCCTGCAACCCGGAAACCCTGGCCGCCAACATCGCCCAGTTGCACGACACCCACCGGGTCGAGCGCTGCGCCCTGTTCGACCAGTTTCCGTACACCCACCACATGGAATCGGGTGTGCTGCTGGTTCGCCGTTGAGGCTCCCCGGACGCCACTATCGTGCGACGCGGAGCGTCACCCAAGGCATTCCCAAGCTGGAACGTGAGGAACGATTATCTGGACTATCGTGCGGCGCTCTGCGTCGCATGCCGTTCCGGACGCTCCGCGTCCTATCCTGAACAGGCGGCGCGGCGTAGATCTGTGACGCAGAGCGTCACCCACGGCATTCCCACGCTGGAGTGGTATGCCCCCCGAAGGTTGGACAATTATCCACTTACGCTGCCTTGGCGGCCTGCATCCTG
>NZ_LKBW01000271.1 GCF_002699855.1 Pseudomonas amygdali
CAGGATGCAGGCCGCCAAGGCAGCGTAAGTGGATAATTGTCCAACCTTCGGGGGGCATACCACTCCAGCGTGGGAATGCCGTGCGTGACGCTCTGCGTCACACAGCAGTGCTGCTATGTGGGCGGTGGCAGTCAGAGACTGCTCAGGCAACCTGCCAAATCATCCGCCAGCTTTTGCAGGACTTGCTCGTAACCCTGCGCGGTGGCCGGGGTGTAGCCGCCCAGTCCATCCAGCTCCGCCAGCTTGACCGGCAGGCCTGCGCTCAAGGTTTCAGCCAGACGCGGGCGCAGTGGCGGTTCACTGAATACACAGGTCTTGCCGGCAGCTTTCAGGCGTTCGCGCATGGCGGCGACGTGCTGGGCGCCGGGCTGGATCTCGGCGGCGATGGCGAATACCCCGGCGTGTTTGAGCCCGTAAGCCTCTTCGAAATAATCGAACGCCTCGTGGAAGACGAAGTAAGGCTTGCCTGCCACTGCACTGACCCGACCCTTGATACGAGCATCCAGCGCGTCAAGGCGTTTGCTGAATGCGGCAGCGTTACTCGCATAACGAGCTGCATTGGCAGGGTCGGCGGCGCTCAGGTCTGTGGCCATTTTCGCGGCAATCACCCGAGCATTGACGGTCGACAGCCAGAGGTGTGAATCCAGGCTGCCGGGCCGGTGATCATGATCATGTTCGTCTGAATCGTTGTCGTGATCATGTTCGTGGTCATCATGCGAGGCATTGTCCTGGCCAAAGTGACGCAAGTGCATGCCCGGCAGTGTCTGTACGGCAACTGCAGGCAGTTTGCGGCCCTGAAGGGCGCGCGGCAGGAAGGTTTCCATGTCCGGGCCGATCCAGTAGAGCAACTCGACTTCCTGTACACGCCGTACGTCGGATGGGCGCAGCGCGTAGTTATGCGGTGAGGCACCCGGTGGCAGAAGCACTTGCGGTGTACCGACGCCATCCTGCACAGCCGCTGCAATCAGCTGCAATCAGCTGCAATGGCTTGATACTGGTCAGCACCCGGACCTCGGCCTGAACAGGGGAAATGACCAGCAGACTGACCCACAAAACAGCAACAAGATTTAAAAGACGGCGCACTCGAATCACTCATATAAGCCAGGAACAGGTAACATAATAACGTCTCTAGCCAATATCGTCGCTGCTCATGCCCAATACTCCCCTGGCCAGTCGCCCCCATGACCACTCTCACTGCGTGCATTCGGCACTCGCCGAAGCGGACGCCCTGTGCGCCAAACAGGGGCTGCGCCTGACGACCTTGCGCCGTCGCGTGCTGGAACTGGTCTGGCAAAGCCACAAGCCGCTGGGTGCCTACGACATCCTTGCAGTGCTGAGTGATGAAGACGGTCGCCGCGCTGCGCCGCCAACCGTTTATCGTGCACTGGATTTCCTGCTGGAAAACGGTCTGGTGCACCGCATCGCCTCACTCAACGCGTTCACCGGCTGCAATCACCCCACTCATGCGCATCAGGGGCAGTTTCTGATTTGCCGCCTGTGTCACGCGGCGATCGAGCTGCAGCACCCAGCCATCAGCAATGCCGTCATCGATGCCGCTGCAGGCGTTGGCTTCGCGGTCGAAGGCCAGACGGTCGAGATCGTGGGTGTATGCGCCGGCTGCAAGGCGGCTTGATGACGGATGCATTGATACGTCTGGAGCAGGTCGCTGTAACGCTGTCCGGGCAAAGCGTTCTGGACAACATCCAGTTGAGCGTCAAGCCCGGCGAAATCGTTACGCTGATCGGCCCTAACGGCGCTGGCAAGACCACGCTGGTGCGTGCAGTGCTGGGGCTGCTCAAGCCCGACTCCGGAACCGTCTGGCGCAAGCCGAAGCTGCGTGTCGGTTACATGCCGCAAAAACTGCATGTGGATCAGACGCTGCCGCTGTCGGTGCTGCGCTTTTTGCGTCTGGTGCCCGGTGTGGACCGCATGGCTGCAGAGTCGGCCCTGGAAGAAGTCGGGGCCGAGAAGGTCATCGATAGCCCGATTCAAGGTATTTCCGGTGGCGAGATGCAGCGCGTTCTGCTGGCCCGAGCCTTGTTGCGCAAGCCTGAATTGCTGGTGCTCGATGAGCCGGTGCAGGGTGTCGACGTGGCAGGTCAGGCCGAGCTGTACGGCCTTATTACCCGGTTGCGCGACCGCCACCAGTGCGGCGTGCTGATGGTGTCTCATGATTTGCATCTGGTCATGAGCACGACCGATCAGGTGGTCTGTCTGAACCGCCATGTTTGCTGCTCCGGGCATCCCGAGCAGGTCAGCCATGATCCGGCGTTTGTCGAGCTGTTCGGCAAAAATGCGCAAAGCCTGGCGATCTATCACCACCATCACGACCACGCCCACGATCTGCATGGCGCTGTGGTGAATGATGCCCCGGCGACTTCCTCACCTACCCACACTCATGTTCACGGAGACCACTGCAAGCATGGCTGATTTTTTACTGTATGCCTTGCTCGCAGGCGTTGCGCTGGCCGTGGTTGCTGGCCCGCTGGGGTCGTTCGTGGTCTGGCGGCGCATGGCGTACTTCGGCGATACGCTTTCCCACGCAGCATTGCTCGGTGTGGCGCTTGGCTTCCTGCTGGATATCAGCCCGACCATTGCAGTGACGGTCGGCTGCCTGCTGCTGGCGGTGCTGCTGGTCACGCTGCAACAGCGCCAGCCGCTGGCCTCGGACACACTGCTGGGGATCCTCGCGCCGAGCACGCTGTCGCTCGGCCTGGTGGTGCTCAGCTTCATGCATGAAGTGCGTATCGACCTGATGGCTTATCTGTTTGGCGACCTGCTTGCCATCAGCCCGGCTGATCTGACCTGGATCCTGGGCGGCAGCGCGCTGGTGCTGGTATTGATTGTTGCGCTGTGGCGCCCGCTGCTGGCAATCACCGTGCATGAAGAGCTGGCGCGGGTCGAAGGTCTGCCCGTCGCGGCATTGCGCATGGCGCTGATGCTGCTGATCGCCGTGGTGATCGCTGTGGCGATGAAGATCGTCGGCGTTCTGCTGATCACGTCGCTGCTGATCATTCCCGCCGCTGCGGCGCAGCGTCACGCCCGCTCGCCGGAGCAGATGGCGCTGGGTGCAAGCCTGTTAGGCGTGATAGCCGTGTGTGTCGGGCTATCATTGTCATGGTTCAAGGACACCCCGGCAGGACCGTCTATAGTGGTATCCGCTGCAGCGTTGTTTTTGCTCAGCTTTGTTCTACCCAAGCGAGCGGTGTAGACTTGCTCGTTTTTTGCGCAAACTAGAGAATCGCAGGAATGAAGCCGTTCGCCCCACGCTATCTGCTGCTTGTCGCATTTTCCATCCTGCTGGGTGCCTGCCAGAGTGCGCCCACTGCCGAGACGCCTGCCTCCGACGTTCAGCCTGACGCGTTCGCTCAGCTTGAGCAGAACATCGTCAGCAATGAGCTGGCGACGGCCGAGGATCAACTGGCCGCGTTGCAGGCCGCCAATCCTGCCGATATCCGCCTCGAGCCTTTTCAGCGTCGTCTGGCCGAAGCCTATCTGAGTCGCAGCCAGATCAGCCTGCAGAAGGGTGATATGAATGCGGCGGCCAACGCACTCACTCGTGCGCGCGCGCTGATGCCCAAGGCACCGGCACTGACCAGTGGCGTCAACGGCGCTATCGCTCATGCGCGCAAGGCCGAGCTGGAGAAAGCCGAAGCTGATTTGAAGGCGGCCGAAGCCAGAAGGGTTGCCAAGCTCATCGATCCGTCGGCAGAAAGCACGACAATTGAACTCAAGATCGGCGATATGCGTGCATTACGTCGTCAACTGGACGATATCGCAGCGGATACCGTAGCGTTCAACTGTGAAGTGCTGATGGTAGTGCCGCGCACCGAAGACTATCCGTGGCTGGCCACGTTGCTGACCAAACGGGTGGTCAAGGCCAATCCGGATTTCGAGCTGCAATTGCGTCGCCAGATCGAGCGCAATGAAAAAGCGCAGATCATTCTGACGCCAGCGAAGTCCTGAGTCGATTCTTCAAAGCGGACGCAGAGCGTCCAGAACTGCATTCCCACGCGGAGCGTGAGGGACGAGAAGTGTTGGGGGAGTCTATGTGGGGGCGAGAAGGTTCAGAAAGGCGCTTCCACGCCGGAGCGTGGGAGCGATCTAGCACGTCAGATCAAGCCGGAACAGCCTTGGCTTTCACTTCACGATCCCATACACGGTGCTGAGCAATCGCGTTGAAGAACGCTTTGAACGATTTGCTATCGGATACCTCCAGCAGGCCCGCATCTTCTTCCAGGCGTAGCAGGCTCAACAGCTCTTTGGCCTCCCCGGCAAAGGAGATGGCCTTGAGGTGCTTGTAGGCTTCCAGGATGAAGTGCAGTGCCACGCCGTCGCCTTTCAGTGCTTCGATCGAAGCCTTGCCACCCGGCACGAAGACTGCGTCGAACGCTACCGAAGGCAGGCCTTCAGCCGATGCGTCCACTGGCAGGCTCTTGCCGTCAGCGGTCTTGACCGGTGCGGAGGTCGGGCCCAATACCTTGGCGTGTGCGCCTTCGGCAGTCAGTGCAGCTTTCATGGCTTCGACCGCTTTGCCGTCCACGCCGTCTGCCACAAGAATGGCAACCTTGCGTGAAACGATATCGCCAGAAAGCAGGTTGACCTGGCTCAGCGCCGGCGACTCTTTTACCGAAGTCTGACGCACTGGCACGGTCCCGGCAGTCGGTGCTGGCAAGCCCAGATTGGCGGCTACGCGGCTGGCCAGTTCCAGGTCGATATTGGCCAGAATCTCGTTGACCTGACGGGCACGAATGTACTCGCGCTCGACCTTGCCCAACTCGAAGCTGTAGGCCGCGGTGATGTGCTCTTTCTCGTGATGGCTCATGCTCTGGAAGAACAATGTAGCCTGCGAGAAGTGGTCGCCAAACGATTCGCTGCGCTCACGAACCTTGTGCGCTTCAACGCGCTCAGGGTAGGTCTCGAAGCCGCCATCTACAGGGCCGGCAGGGGTTTCTTTCGGCCAGCCGCCATCGATCGAGTTCGGCTCGTAGGAAGCGCGGCCCTTGTCGATAGTTGTGCGGTGCTGTGCGTCACGCTGACCGTTGTGGTTCGGCGCAATCGGACGGTTGATCGGGATTTCATGGAAGTTCGGCCCACCCAGACGGCTGATCTGCGTGTCGGTGTAGGAGAACAGGCGACCTTGCAGCAGCGGGTCATTGGAGAAGTCGATACCTGGCACGATGTGGCCCGGGCAGAAGGCAACCTGCTCGGTCTCGGCGAAATAGTTGTCCGGGTTACGGTTCAAGACCATCTTGCCCAGCGGAGTGACCGGTACCAGTTCTTCGGGAATGATCTTGGTCGGATCGAGCAGGTCGAAGTCGAACTTGTGCTCGTCTTCCTCGGCAACGATCTGCACGCCCAGTTCCCATTCCGGGTAGTCGCCCATCTCGATGGATTCCCACAGGTCGCGGCGGTGGAAATCGGTGTCCTTGCCAGCGAGCTTCTGCGCTTCGTCCCAGACCAGCGAGCACACGCCGAACTTGGGCTTCCAGTGAAACTTCACAAAGCTCGACTTACCTTCGGTGTTGATAAAGCGGAAGGTGTGGATACCAAAGCCCTGCATGGTGCGCAGGCTTTTCGGAATGGCACGGTCGGACATGGTCCACAGCACCATGTGTGCAGATTCCGGCACCAGCGAAACGAAGTCCCAGAAGGTGTCGTGAGCCGAGCCCCCGGTCGGGATTTCGTTATGCGGCTCTGGTTTTACTGCGTGCACGAAGTCAGGAAACTTGATGGCGTCCTGAATGAAAAAGATCGGCATGTTGTTGCCGACCAGATCGAAGTTGCCTTCTTCGGTGTAGAGCTTGACCGCAAAGCCACGCACGTCGCGCACGGTATCGCCCGAGCCGCGCGGGCCCTGAACGGTAGAGAAGCGCACGAACACCGGGGTCTTCTTGCCCGGATCACGCAGGAAGCCCGCTTTACTCAGCGCGCCATGGTCTTCATAGGTCTGGAAATAACCATGTGCCGCGGTGCCGCGGGCGTGAACGATACGCTCCGGAATACGCTCATGGTCAAAGTGCGTGATCTTTTCACGCATGATGAAGTCTTCGAGCAGCGATGGGCCGCGGCTGCCGACTTTCAGTGTGTTCTGGTTATCGGAAATCTTGACACCGTGATTGGTGCGCAGGGCCTGCTGGGTCGCGTCCGAGCGGAACTGCTCAAGGCTTTCCAGCTTCTCGTTGGTATTGCCACGGTCCAGGGTGTCGGTACCTGCCAATTCGCTCTTGGGCGTTGCGGTTACAGGTGGTGCGTTCTTGCTAGCCATCAGAGACTCCTTATCTCGCCCCAATCGTTGAGTTGGGTTCGCTGAATACGACTTCCCTGGCGTAAGCGGGAAATCACGGTATCCAAGAAGTGACCGAGGCCTAAAACAGCCGTTCCCTTTATTTGTCGCACATCTTTACCAACGGTCGCGTTATGCCTGTTGCGCAGGGCAGCCTGCAAATAAATGCTAAGCACAGCGGGCCGGACAGGCTAAAATGCGCGCCCGGCTTTACCCGGCCGAGGTAACGAAGCAGGTGGCGTCCTGCCACTGCGCTGATTTTTTAACGCGCCCCACAAGGTTCGCTCCGTGATCGAGTTTCATAACGTCCACAAAACCTATCGGGTGGCAGGCAAGGAAATACCGGCCCTGCACCCTACCAGCCTGCGTGTCGACGGTGGCCAGGTGTTCGGCATCATCGGCCATTCCGGCGCTGGCAAAAGTACCCTGCTGCGCCTGATCAACCGTCTGGAGACCCCGAGCGGTGGACAGATCGTGGTTGATGGTGAAGACGTCACGGCGCTTGATGCCAACGGCTTGCGCCGCTTCCGCCAACAAGTCGGGATGATCTTCCAGCACTTCAATCTGCTGGCCTCCAAAACCGTGGCCGATAATGTTGCGATGCCGCTGACGCTGGCCGGCGATATGCCCCGCAAGCAGATCGACCAGCGCGTGGCTGAGCTGCTGGAGCGGGTTGGATTGTCCGATCATGCGAAAAAATACCCGGCGCAATTGTCCGGCGGCCAGAAGCAGCGCGTCGGCATCGCCCGCGCCCTGGCCACCAAGCCGAAAATCCTGCTGTGCGATGAAGCCACCAGCGCGCTGGACCCGCAGACCACTGCGTCGGTTTTGCAATTGTTGGCCGAGATCAATCGCGAACTGAAGCTGACCATCGTGCTGATCACCCATGAAATGGACGTGATTCGTCGCGTCTGTGACCAGGTGGCGGTCATGGACGCTGGCGTGATTGTCGAGCAAGGCAAGGTCGCCGATGTGTTTCTGCATCCGCAGCACCCGACGACCAAGCGTTTTGTGCAGGAAGATGACCAGATCGATGAAAATGAACAGCGTGACGATTTCGCTCATGTTCAAGGCCGTATCGTGCGCCTGACCTTTCAGGGCGATGCGACGTATGCGCCTCTGCTGGGCACCGTGGCCCGCGAAACCGGCGTCGACTACAGCATCCTTGCCGGACGCATCGACCGCATCAAGGACACCCCTTATGGGCAGTTGACGCTGGCCATCACCGGCGGCGATATGGACGCTGCTTTTGCGCGCTTCACCGCCGCCGACGTTCATATGGAGGTGCTGCGCTGATGGACGCTTTTCTGAACCTGTTTTCCAATGTCGACTGGTACGAGATCTGGGTCGCCACCGGCGACACGTTGATCATGCTCGGTGTTTCGCTGGGCTTCACCATCCTGCTTGGCCTGCCGCTGGGTGTGCTGATGTTCCTCACTTCGCCGCGGCAGTTGCTGGAACACAAGCAGCTGTACGCCACGGTCGGGTTGATTGTGAACATGCTGCGTGCGTTGCCGTTCATCATCCTGCTGATCGTGATGATGCCGCTCACCGAAATCATTACCGGCACGTCACTGGGCATTCTCGGCACGTTGCCGCCGCTGATCGCTGGCGCCACGCCGTTCTTTGCGCGTCTGGTAGAGACAGCATTGCGCGAAGTGGATCGCGGCATCATCGAAGCCACGCAGGCCATGGGCGCGACGACTCGGCAGATCATCGTCAAGGCGCTGCTGCCTGAAGCGCGCCCCGGCATTCTGGCTGCAATCACTGTTACCGCCATAGCGCTGGTGTCGTTCACCGCCATGGCCGGTGCCGTGGGTGCTGGCGGGCTGGGCGATCTGGCCATCCGATATGGTTATCAACGCTTCCAGAACGATGTGATGTTCGTGACGGTCGTATTGTTGCTGGTGCTGGTGCAGATTCTGCAAACCATCGGCGACAGACTGGTCGCGCATTTCACACATCGTTGATCGAACCGTTGGTATCGGCCCGCCTGTGCGGGCCCAAAGGAGTTGTTGCATGAAAAAACTATTGGCCATATTCGCCGCTGTTACTGCCTTGTCCGCGCAGGCCAACGAAACCCTGACCGTCGCGGCCTCTGCCGTGCCGCACGCCGAGATTCTCGAGTTCGTCAAACCGACGCTGGCCAAAGAAGGCGTGGACTTGAACATCAAGGTGTTCAACGACTACATCCAGCCGAACGTACAGGTGTCGCAGAACCGTATGGACGCGAACTTCTTCCAGCACCAGCCGTATCTGGATGAGTTCAACAAGGGCAAGGGCACAGATCTGGTCGCAGTGGCCAAGGTTCACGTAGAGCCGTTCGGTGCGTACTCGGACAAGTTCAAGACGCTGGAAGAACTGCCCAATGGTGCCAACGTTGCCCTGCCAAACGACGCCACCAATGAAGGCCGTGCCTTGCTGCTGCTGGCCAAGGCAGGTCTGATTACCTTGAAGGATCCGACCAATATCCTGTCCAAGCCTTCGGATGTCGTGAATAACCCGAAAGACCTCAAGTTCCGTGAGCTGGAAGCAGCTACGTTGCCGCGCGTACTGACTCAGGTCGATCTGGCGCTGATCAATACCAATTATGCCTTGAGCGCCAAGCTTGAGCCGACCAAGGACGCACTGATCATCGAAGGTGCCGATTCGCCCTACGCGAACATTCTGGTTGCCCGCCCGGACAACAAGGATTCAGACGCGATGAAAAAGCTGGTAGCGGCCCTGCAGAGTCCTGAAGTGAAAACCTTCCTGGCCGAGAAATACAAAGGCGCTGTGGTTCCGGCGTTCTGATCCGATTGTACCTTGCGGTTCTCGCGCCAGTGCTCTGCGTCCCTTGTGACGCAGAGCGTCGGGAACACCTTATCGCTCCCACGCTCTGTGCTCATAGTTATACAGGCGCGTCGTGGGAGCGAGCTTGCTCGCGAAGAGGCCGGTAAAGCCTTCAGAAAATAGAGCGTTTGGACCAAGTCGTCGTGAGCAATGCGGATCGCCGCCCCGGTTACTCCCGCAGGAATCTCACAGGCCCTAATCCCTTTCCGGCAGCCTCGGCAATTGCTTCACCAGCTTCTGATTGTTCAGCGGTGCGCGGATAAAGCCTCGCTGCGTACCATCCGGGCCGATCAAAGCCAGATTACCGCTGTGATCGACGAAGTAGTTCGCTTTGCTGGTGTCTGCGGGAATGAACGGAATGCTCACGGCATTGGCCAGTGTCTGGATATCAGCGACAGGCGCCGTCAGGCCGATGTACTGCGGGTCGAAGTAGCCCAGGTATTGCTTAAGCTGCTGCGGCGTGTCGCGTTCAGGGTCGACGCTGACCAGCACCACACGCATGCGCTCGACCACCTTTTCAGGCAGCTCGGTCCTGATCTGCTTTATCTGCGCCAGGGTAGTGGGGCAGATGTCCGGGCAGAAGGTGTAGCCGAAGAACATCAGCGTCCATTTGCCTTTCAAGTCATCAAGGGCCACCGCTGCGCCGTTCTGGTCCGACATGCTCAAGGCTGGCAACTGGCGACTTTTCGGTAGCAGCACAATACCTGCATCGTTAAGTGCCGCCTGATCCTCAGACCCGCTGCCCGGCAGCAACTGGCTGAGGATCAGGCCCAGAACGAGGGCAACAATGGCGGCAGCGATAAAAACGGTTTTCTGGATACGGGTCATGGCATCAACGCGGGTAGTGATCGGCATGCGGCCAGGGATGATGGCCTATATGGCTTCGAGCGCCTAGGGCGCAGTGACATCGAACAGCGTATAGGCCAGCGTCAGGCGTTTCACCTCTGCGGGCAGGTCGCGATCAACGATGAAGCGCACGGGCATCTCGATACGCTCACCCGGCTGTAAGGTCTGTTGGGTGAAGCAGAAACATTCGGTCTTGTGAAACCACTCTGCCGCCTTCCCCGGCGAAATGCCCGGTACAGCCTGGGCTTTCATCGGTTTGTCAGTAGGGTTCTGCGCCACGAAAATCATCTCGTTGACCGCACCAGGGTTGATTTGCATCTGGCTGGCGCGCGGGTAGAACGCCCAGACCATTCCGGCAGAGTTGGTAGCGGTGAACTGCACCTCGATCTGCCGCGAAGCGTCCTGGTCGCGGTTTCTGTCATGCCCGGTCAGCAAAGCATAGAGCGACGGCAATGCAAATCCGCAGATGAACATGATCACCAGCAAACAGATTAAACGCAGAGCAAGCCGCTTGGATAAAAGAGGCTGAGTCATGCCGGGCTCACTTTTTATGTCAGACAGCGTGTCGAAAGGGCTGCGGGCGGCTTCAGAGTAGCCTGCTTACATCAGCGCAAGGTGCCGTATTTATGCGCCAATGTAGGCAAATGGTCAGAAACTGAGCAAAAAACGCTTTGATATAGCCAATGCATATAAATGCGTTTCGGTTATAGCAAAAATGTCTTAGGCATTTAGTTAACCGAGCTAACGTATGACTCTCCATAACCGAACCACGGGGTTTAACGCCCTCAGGAGTCCCCACTGCCATGAACACCGCCGCATTGCGCGAGCAGATACAACTAGCCCATCAACATGAAGCCGAGACCGGCCACTTGCTGCAACAGTTGGAACAAAAGCTCCCACATCTTCATCCCGCCATTCACCTCCCGGATGTCGACGCGAAGGACGTGTTGACGCGTTTCGTCACTGCTTACATCGACTTGGTCCCCGACCTGCTGGACGCTGCTCACGAGGTCGCCGTAGAAGCCGGTATTGAAGGGCAGATTAAACCGGTACTGAAAATCGCAGAGCATTTTTTCGCAGCACCCCCTTCCATCATGGACGGACATGAGGGGCTGGAAAGCCTGTTGGACGAGGCCTATCTGGCACACAGACTGGTCGAGGAGGTGAACGATCTATACATCAAGCATTTTGGTCAGCCGCTGATACCGTCAAATACCACGGTTGCCAGCGTGATTGCCCACCAGTTGATCGGCGAGCAATTTGCCAACCAGCTGGACGAGGCGGTTCACCATGCCGTCGACAAGCTGCTTGATGATGAAAGTTTCGCGCTGGACTCTGTCGAGGCCTACCGCGAAAAACTGACCAGTCCTGATACAGGGGCAGCGTGGAAGCGCTGGCCAAGCCTGTCACGACAATTGGGTATCGGCCTGGAGCTGGAACGCTCCGTCATCTGATTCAGAGGCCCGAATCAATGTCTTCGCCCGCAATGGAAGGAGCCGGATATCGCTCCGCTGCTACGCGAAGACCCATCCGGCTCCTATCGTCATTCCAGGCTTCAGCCCCAACGCTTTGACTATCAGGCGGCGCCCGAGCCTATACCCGTTGTTGTGTAGATCCGCCCTTCAAGACGACGCTTCAATCCATGCGGCTCAATGAGCAGTCGGGTGCCATGAGCGGCATTGGAACGTCCCCACTCTTCCAGCAGTTCCAGGCACGAGTGGTCTATGTAGGACAGATTGCCCAGCGGCACATGCACGGTACTGCCCTGCGGGATAGTGCCCAGAGCCTGAGTCAGCGCAGGCACCTTGAGGAACGTCGCGGCACCGACCAGACGCAGCTCGAATTCCTTCTCGCCCGCCAGTTCGACCACGTTGATCTTCAGGCGCGAAGCCTTGAACGCCAGCTTCACAAGGGTCAGACCGAAACCGACCAGTACACCGGTCAGCAGGTCGGTGAAGATGATCGCCACGGCAGTCGCCACATACGTGAACATCGGCATCCGGCCATAGCGGCCCAGACCACGAAATGCCTTCAGATCGACCAGCTTCAGGCCGGTGTAGACCAGCACACCAGCCAGACTCGCGACCGGAATGCTCTGCAGTACGCTCGACAGCAGCAACACGAACGCCAGCAGCCACAGACCGTGGAAGATCGTCGAGAAGCGCGTGGTGGCACCGGCCTGGACATTAGCCGAGCTGCGCACGATAACGCCGGTCATCGGCAATGCACCGAGCACTCCGCAGAGCATATTGCCCACGCCTTGCGCGCTGAGTTCCTTGTCGAAGTCCGAGCGCTGGCCACTGTGCATGCGGTCAACCGCCGAGGCGGAAAGCAGGGTTTCGGCACTGGCAATGAATGCTACGACGATAGCGGCAACCAGAATGGCTGGATCGGCCAGGTTCATCAGGTCCGCCGGACGCAGCCAGTCAATGGCATCGGCCAGGTTGTCCGGTACTTCGACACGCTTGACCTGCAAGGCCATGAACAGGCTGATGCCGGTTGCGATACCCACGCCCAGCAGCGCGCCGGGTACGAAGCGCAAAGACTGCGGACGAAGTTTTTCCCAGCCCCACATGATCAGCATGGTGCTCAGACCGAGCATACCGGCCTGCATGCCGGTGCCTGGTCCGAAGGCCTGGATCAGTGTGGAAGGGAAGGCGATCAGATTGTCCAGCCCGGAAGGTTTGGGACCGCTGTCGAACATCACGTGTGCCTGTGACAGTACGATCAACACGCCGATACCGGCGAGCATGCCATAGACCACCGCAGGTGCCGTGACCCGGAACCAGCAGCCAAGCTTGAATCGACCTGCCAGCAGCTGAAGCAACCCGGCGAGCACCAGAATAGGGCCCAGCATGGCCATGCCGTGCTCGCGTACCACTTCAAAAACCAGTACTGCCAGACCGGCTGCGGGACCGCTGACCTGCAACGGCGAACCGGCTATCCAGCCGACTATCAGCCCGCCCACGATGCCGGTGATCAGACCTTTGGCCGGAGGAATGCCGGATGCAATGGCGATCCCCATGCACAGCGGCAGTGCGACCAGGAACACGACCACGGAAGCGAGCAGCTCCCGTGGTAAAGCGGTTTTCAATGCTGTAATACCCATGACGCTTCTCCGGGATTCTTCAGACGAGGCAAGACGGGCGACGCGCATCCTGCGCAGCCGCCATCAGCTGATAAAGAAGGGCTTGCCGTCAGTCGGACTGGTGATCAGTCGGCTGAAAAGCGTGCTTTCGGTGAAGCCATCGGCGTCGGTCCCGAACCGTCGAGCGGTATGAAACGATCGAGCTCGGCGTCATAAGCCAGGATTTCGCTGGTTTCGATGCTGTAGACCCAGCCATGAATGAACAATTGGCCGCTGGCCATTTTCGCTGCGACCGAAGGGTGGGTACGCAGGTGATGCAACTGGGAAATCACGTTTTCCTGAGTCAGGACCTGCATGGTTTCCAGCTCGCCGCTGCAACTGCAGTTCTGCTCGACTACTGTGCGGGCGACCTCGGCATGCCGCAACCAGGCCTTTACCGTAGGCATCTTGTCCAGGCTGTCAGGGTTGAGCACTGCACGCATGGCGCCGCAGTCGGAATGTCCGCAGACAATGATGTGTTGCACGCCCAGCGCGACAACTGCGTACTCCAGAGCTGTGGACACACCACCGTTCATCTGGCCATACGGAGGCACAACGTTACCGACGTTACGCGTCACGAACAGGTCGCCTGGCGAGCTTTGGGTAATCAGTTCAGGCACGATGCGCGAGTCGGCGCAGGTGATGAACATGGCCCGTGGCGACTGGGCGGTCGCCAGCTTCTTGAACAGTTCTTCCTGCTGGGGGAAGACCTCGTTACGAAAATGTACAAAGCCATCGACAATATGTTTCAACGCTACGTCGGCGCTGTCTGAATGGCTTGATGTGCTGGACGACGTAGCCGAATGCTGTTTACCGATGTCTGTCATGTCTTCATCCTCTCTGACGGATTGATGTGGATTCTTCATGCCTGTTTGACCAGAGCCGGATGTGATCCCTGTAAATGGCATCACGAACAAATCCCTTGAGCGCTATCGCTGGTGACACTCCGAGTTACAGACTAATCTCCCAAGCTTAAGCGAAACTGAATGCGATGGCTCTGGGACGCGGGTTTGCACGATAGTACCAAGTTCGTCACAGCAGTGACATTTGTCCTCCTGGCGGACAAAACGCATCGCAATCGAGTGTGAAGCCGCCACGTTTGTTCAATCCAAGCCGTTTGATTGCCAAGGCATAGCGTTGAGCCAGTAGATCAGCAAACGGTCCTTCACCGCGCATCCGCGAGCCAAACTGACTGTCGTACAGCGCTCCGCCGCGGCTTTGACGAATCAGGCTCATCACATGTTCGGCGCGTTGCGGGTAATGCGTCTTCAGCCATTCGTCGAACAACGGGGCGACCTCCAGCGGCAGGCGCAGCATCACGTAACTTGCGCTTAGCGCGCCTGCAGCTTTCGCCTCGCTCAGCAGCGCCTCCAGTTCGCTGTCATTAATCATCGGGATCATGGGCGCGCATAGCACCCCGACGGGTACGCCCGCCTGACGCAACACCCGAATGGCCCGCAAGCGAGCCTTGGGCGCTGCTGCTCTGGGTTCGAGGATGCATTTAAGCTCGTCATCCAGTGTAGTCAGGCTGATGAATACCGACACCAGCCGAAGTCTGGCCATCTCTGCGAGCAAGTCCAGGTCGCGGAGGATCAGTGAGCCCTTGGTAATGATGCTGACCGGGTGCCGATAGCGCAGCAACACCTCAAGCGTGGCGCGAGTGATGCGGTATTCACGTTCGATAGGCTGATACGGGTCGGTATTGGCCCCCAGCGTGATGGGCGCGCAGCGGTAGCCTGGCTTGGAGAGCTGTTGCTCCAACAGTGCTGCCGCGTTGGTCTTGGCGATAAGCTTTGTTTCGAAATCAAGGCCCGGCGACATGTCCCAGTAGGCATGGCTGGGCCTGGCGAAACAATAAATGCAGCCGTGCTCGCAGCCCCGGTAAGGGTTGATCGAGCGATCAAAGGGGATATCCGGCGAGCTGTTGCGGGTAATGATGCTTTTGGCGGTTTCGCTGGTGACCTCAGTGCCTTGGGTCAGTGGCACTTCCTGATACCAGCCGTCGTCCTCGGCCACGGACTGACTGGGGGCAAAGCGGTTATGCGGATTGCTGGCAGTACCGCGGCCACGAACCGGATAGGGGCTGGACATCTGGCTTTACTCAAATACTGTTTATGCATACAGTAAAGCATATGGCCGTGATGGATCACTATGGCTGGCTTGTAAAACACCGCTCGTCTGACGGGCGGTGCATTGGGTTCGTCCCGCGACAGGTCAGGCATCGCCCTCGTGCGTCAGCTCCAGCACGCGGTCAACCAGCTTGTTGATGCCCGATGCAGCCTCACTGATGCTTTTGGCAACCATATAGGCGGGCGTGCTGACCAGTTTTCGTGCTTCGTCTTCGACGATGTCATCGACAGCGCATGGCGCGTGGCTACCGCCCATTTTGGTAATGGCCGCAGCGGTATCCGGGTCGTTGCCGATGGTGCAGGTAACGCCGGGACCGTAGATCTTCGCTGCCAGTGCCGGGGTGATGCAGATCAGCCCGACCGGTTTGCCTGCTTCTGCGAACGCTTCTGCGAGTTCCAGCAGCCCTGCTTCCACCTGACAAGCAGGGCCTTGCAGGGCAAGGTCGGAAAGGTTCTTCGCCGAGCCGAAACCGCCCGGGATGATCAGGGCATCAAAGTCTTCTGCATTTGCTTCGCTGATGTCCTTCACCTCACCTCGTGCAATGCGCGCAGACTCGATCAACACATTGCGCGACTCGGGCATTTCCTCGCCAGTCAGGTGATTGATGACGTGACGCTGGGCGATGTTCGGCGCAAAGCACTGGACCTGCGCACCACGTTGATCCAGACGAAGCAGGGTGAGGACGCTTTCATGGATTTCGGCACCGTCATAGACGCCACAGCCGGACAGGATTACAGCCACTTTTTTCTGCATCGATTCGGCTCCTTGTACTTGAGCAATCTAAGGCTTCTTTTAATTCGTCCATTAATTGATCGCTTTACAGGCCGAGTGTTCAGTTCACGCTTTACAGGCTACGCAAAAATGCGTGGGGAAGGGCGGTGCTTGCGATGTCAGGTAGCGGCTGCGCGCTGCCGCCGAGTGAGGCCTGTCAGCCTGCACTCGGGGAAGGAAACGGAGAAATTAATCGTCGGATTTTTTCGTCAGGTCGACGGGCACGGTGACAGGTGTATCCAGATCGGACGCCGCTGCCGATGCACAGAACCGGCTCTTTTCTTCACGCTCTTCACGGGCAATGCGCGCGTTCTTGATGCGTCGGCGCAGCCACAGACCAAGGCCGAGCAGTATCAGCGCACCGAGCACCCAGAGTTCGTATTTCTTGACGTTGCCCAGCAAGCCCTCGAGAACCGCGCCGAAATGGTAGGCCGCCGAACCCAGCGCTGCCGCCCAGACAGCCGCACCGATACCGTTGAGCAGCAGGTAACGCCCCGGTGGGTAGCCTGACAGGCCGATGGCCACCGGCATGACCGTTCGCAGGCCATACACGAAGCGGAAGCTCAGTACCCATATGTCCGGGTGCTTGCGCACCAGCCGCAGGGCCTTGTCGCCCATGAGTTGCCAGCGGGGCTTGCGCGCCAGGAGCTTGCGGCCGTGTTTGCGCCCCATAAATACCACAACTGGTCGCCCGCATAGCTGCCGCAGAAGGCAACGAGGATGACGATATTGAGGTCCATGTATCCGCGAAACGCCAGAAAGCCGGCGAGAACCAGAATGGTCTCGCCTTCAAAAAAGGTGCCGAGGAACAGGGCAAAGTAGCCGAATTCGTTCAAGAAATTCTGGAGCATTGTCTGGATGCTGGCGAAATGAACGCGCAGCCTAACGCGCCCAAGACAATGATGAAAGTGTCGATATGTGTCTCGACGTTAAAGATTCTTGCAACCACAATGGTCGGATCCTCATAAGGGCCATGACCGCGACGTGCAGTCGCAGGTCGAACCATGACTGTCACACATTGGTCATAATGGCGGCTTATAACTGTCGCGCTTGCCCGCGTAAGCGGGCTCAGGAGTCTCGCCGTGAGCTTTACCCCCGCAAACCGCCTGTTTCCTCTCACTCGTCTGCGCCGTAATCGCCGCGACGACTTTTCCCGTAGGCTGGTGCGTGAAAACGTTGTCACCGTTGACGATCTGATTCTCCCCGTATTTGTCCTCGATGGTGAAAACCGTCGTGAATCCATCGCCTCGATGCCTGGCGTCGAGCGTCTCAGTGTCGATCTGTTGCTTGAGGAAGCCGAGCACTGGGTCGCACTGGGCATTCCAGCGCTGGCCTTGTTCCCGGTAACGCCGGCCGAGAAAAAATCTCTGGACGGCGCTGAAGCCTGGAACCCGGATGGCATTGCGCAACGCGCCACCCGCGCGTTGCGTGACCGTTTCCCGGAGTTGGGCGTCATCACTGATGTGGCGCTGGACCCGTTTACCACCCATGGTCAGGACGGCATCCTCGACGAAGAGGGCTATGTGCAGAACGACATCACTGTCGACGCACTGGTGAAGCAGGCCTTGTCGCACGCCGATGCGGGTGCTCAGGTGATCGCGCCGTCGGACATGATGGACGGTCGCATCCAGGCCATCCGTGAGTCGCTGGAACTGGCCGGGCACGTCAACGTGCGGATCATGGCCTACTCGGCCAAATACGCCAGTGCCTATTACGGCCCGTTCCGTGATGCGGTGGGTTCTTCGCTGAATCTGGGCAAGGCCAACAAGGCGTCCTATCAGATGGACCCGGCCAACAGCAACGAGGCACTGCACGAAGTCGCAGCTGACCTGGCTGAAGGTGCCGACATGGTGATGGTCAAGCCAGGTATGCCTTATCTGGACATCCTGCACAGGGTCAAGGATGAGTTCAAAGTGCCGACCTTTGTCTATCAGGTCAGTGGTGAATACGCGATGCACATGGCAGCAATCCAGAATGGTTGGCTGAGTGAAGGGGTTATTCTCGAGTCCCTCACAGCCTTCAAACGCGCCGGTGCCGACGGCATCCTTACCTACTTCGCTGTTCGCGCCGCTCAACTGTTGAAGGGGCAATAGCCTCACAGGATCATTCATGAATACCGAAGCACTCATCGAAGCCGCTGTTGAAGTCGATGTGCCGCAGGCGACGCCCGCGGTTGAACCTGACATCGAAGTAATCCCGGCCATTGAGGCGCCTGCCGCTGCGGTGCCCGCTATCGTCGCTCCGAACCTGGACGACAGCAGCCTGTATATCCACCGTGAACTGTCGCAATTGCAGTTCAACATCCGGGTACTGGAACAGGCGCTCGATGAGTCCTACCCGTTGCTGGAGCGGCTGAAGTTCCTGCTGATCTTCTCCAGCAACCTCGATGAGTTCTTCGAGATTCGTGTCGCAGGTCTGAAGAAACAGATCACCTTTGCCCGTGAACAGGCCGGTGCCGACGGTTTGCAGCCGCATCAGGCGTTGGCCAGAATCAGCGAGCTGGTGCATGGTCATGTTGATCGCCAGTACGCGATCCTCAACGACATTCTGCTCCCGGAGCTGGAAAAGCATCAGGTCCGCTTCATTCGTCGCCGTCACTGGACGGCCAAGCTCAAGGCCTGGGTACGTCGCTACTTCCGTGACGAGATCGCGCCTATCATCACCCCGATAGGTCTGGACCCGACGCACCCGTTCCCGTTGCTGGTCAACAAGAGCCTGAACTTCATTGTCGAGCTTGAAGGTATCGACGCCTTCGGTCGCGACTCGGGTCTTGCGATCATCCCGGCACCGCGTTTGCTGCCGCGTGTCATCAAGGTGCCGGAAGAGGTTTGTGGCCCAGGCGACAACTTCGTGTTCCTGTCGTCTATGATCCACGCTCACGCCGACGACCTGTTTCAGGGCATGAAGGTCAAGGGCTGCTACCAGTTCCGTCTGACCCGAAACGCCGATCTGGCGCTGGACTCGGAAGACGTGGAAGACCTGGCACGTGCCCTGCGCGGTGAGCTGTTCTCGCGTCGCTACGGCGATGCGGTACGTCTGGAAGTGGCGGATACCTGCCCCAAACATTTGTCGGACTACCTGCTCAAGCAGTTCAACCTGAACGAGTCCGAGCTGTATCAGGTCAACGGGCCGGTCAACCTGACGCGCCTGTTCAGCATTACTGGCCTGGACAGCCACCCTGAATTGCAATACCCGCCGTTCACGCCAGCGATCCCCAAACTGCTGCAGAACAGCGAAAATATTTTCAGCGTGATCAGCAAGCAGGACATTCTGCTGCTGCATCCTTTCGAGTCGTTCACGCCGGTTGTCGACCTGCTGCGTCAGGCGGCAAAGGATCCACACGTTCTGGCTGTGCGCCAGACGCTGTACCGCAGCGGAGCGAACTCGGAAATCGTCGATGCGCTGGTTGATGCGGCGCGTAACGGCAAAGAGGTCACCGCGGTGATCGAACTGCGCGCCCGTTTTGACGAAGAGTCCAACCTGCAACTGGCCAGCCGTCTTCAGGCTGCCGGTGCGGTGGTGATCTACGGTGTGGTCGGCTTCAAGACCCACGCCAAGATGATGCTGATCCTGCGTCGCGAAGCCGGCGAGATCGTACGTTATGCACACCTCGGTACCGGTAACTATCACGCCGGTAATGCGCGTCTTTACACCGATTACAGCCTGCTGACCTCTGACGACGCATTGTGCGAAGACGTCGGCAAACTGTTCAGTCAGCTGATCGGCCTGGGCAAAACGCTGCGCATGAAGAAACTGCTGCATGCGCCGTTCACGCTCAAGAAAGGCATGCTCGACATGATCGCCCGCGAGACGCAATTTGCGCTCGACGGCAAGCCTGCGCACATCATCGCCAAGTTCAACTCGCTGACCGATCCGAAGATCATCCGGGCGTTGTACAAGGCCAGCCAGTCCGGTGTGCGCATCGATCTGGTGGTGCGCGGCATGTGCTGTTTGCGTCCGGGCATCGCCGGGGTTTCGCACAACATCCATGTGCGCTCGATCATCGGCCGATTCCTGGAGCACACGCGGGTGTTCTACTTCCTTAACGGCGGCGACGAGCAAATGTTCCTGTCGAGTGCCGACTGGATGGAGCGCAACCTCGACAAGCGTGTCGAGACCTGCTTCCCGGTGGAAGGCAAGAAGTTGATTCTGCGTGTGAAGAAGGAGCTGGAAAGCTACCTGACCGACAACACCCACAGCTGGCTGTTGCAGCCAGACGGGCGTTACGTGCGCAGCACGCCGACCGGCAATCAGAACGCCCGAAGCGCCCAGGCGACCCTGCTGGAGCGCCTGAGCAACCCGGTTCTCAGCGTACGCTGAAGACGATGCCGACTCGGGTCAGCCACTCCGCTTCCAGCGCGAAGTCGGCCTGAGTCAGCTGGTTGTTTTCCAGCCAGCCTGTGGGGAACTCGGCGTCCAGATTCGGGCCGTCGGCACGCAAGATCACACGCGGCATCTCCTGGGTGCCACGAATGTGGTGAAACAGAATCGCAAAGCGCAACAACACGCACAGGCGAATCAGCTTGATGCCTTCTGCGCCGAAATCGGCGAACTTGTCCTTGGGAATATTACGGCGATGACCGCGCACCAGCAGAGCGAGCATTTGCTGGTCTTCGCGGGAGAAACCGGCAAGGTCAGAGTGCTCGATCAGGTACGCGCCGTGCTTGTGGTAGTGATAGTGAGCAATGTCCAGGCCAATCTCATGCACCTTGGCGGCCCAGCTCAGCAGTTCGGCGTAGCTCTCGTGTTGCAATTCCCAGCTTTCGGCAACCTGCTCCAGCGCATGCAGCGCCTTGGCTTCGACGCGTGCGGCCTGTTCCAGATCAACATGGTAGCGCTCCATCAGCGAGCTGAGCGTGCGCTCACGCACGTCTTCGTGATGGTGGCGGCCCATCAGGTCGTACAGCACGCCTTCACGCAGGGCACCTTCGCAGTGATCCATGCGCTTGAGCTCAAGCGCATCGAAGATCGCTTCCAGAATCGCCAGGCCTGCGGGGAAAATCGCGCGGCGGTCGGGCTTGATGCCGTCGAAGTCGATCTTTTCGGCGTCACCCAGCTTGAACAGCTTGCGCTTGAGCCAGGCCAGCCCTTCGGCATTAACCTCGCCAGCGCCGTAACCGTTGGCCTTGAGCGCCAGGCCGATAGCGCGAATGGTGCCTGACGAACCGATGGCTTCATCCCACTTCAGGCGATGCAGCGCATGTTCGATGCTCATGATTTCCAGGCGGGCAGCGGTGTAGGCCTGTGCGTAACGCGCGGGTGTCACCTTGCCGTCGCGGAAGTAGCGCTGAGTAAAACTCACGCAGCCCATCTGCAGGCTTTCACGCAGCAGCGGCTCAAAGCGCTGGCCGATGATGAATTCGGTACTGCCGCCGCCGATGTCGGCGACCAGTCGCTTGCCGGGGGTGTCGGCCAGCGTGTGCGAAACGCCCAGATAAATGAGGCGCGCTTCTTCGCGGCCGGAGATCACTTCCACCGGATGGCCGAGAATCTCTTCGGCGCGATGAATGAAGTCGTTGCGGTTGCGGGCTTCGCGCAGCGCGTTGGTCCCCACGATGCGTACGGCACCGGGCGGCAGGCCATTGATCAGCTGGGCAAAAAGTTTCAGGCAGTCGAGACCGCGCTGCATGGATTCTTCAGTCAACTGGCGTTCTTCGTCGATGCCAGCGGCCAACTGCACCTTCTCGCCCAGGCGCTCAAGAATGCGAATTTCGCCCTGATTGGCTTTTGCCACAACCATATGAAAGCTGTTGGAGCCCAGGTCGATGGCGGCGATCAGTGAAAAATTCTTGGGTGTTGAGTGCGGCATGGTCAGGAAATCCAGTTCGATAACCGGACCATCGTGCCACGATCCATGCCTGCCGCCAACGCGAAGCTGTCCAGGCAGCGGAAATACCCGGTATTACTCTTGTGAGATGGCGGATGGCTAGCTAATCAATGTGATAGTTATGTCATTGTCGTGCCGATGCTTTGCGTTCCCACGTTGGAGTGCTCGGCGTGATACACAGTCCGGACAATTGAGCTTACAGGCTTCTGGCCGAAGGCCGTGGGAGCGAACTTGTTCGCGAAGACGGTGTGCCAGGCGATGCATCTTCGGCGGATGTACCGGCCCTTTCGCGAACAAGTTCGCTCCCACAGGGGCGTCCACTACTGCGTTCCTACACTGGAGGAACGATGACCCCACCTATCGTGCGACGCTCTGCGTCCACTCTTGTCACGCATGCTCTACGGTGCCGATGAAGTTCGCCAGTTCCGGGGTTTTCGGGTTGGCGAAGAGTACTTTCGGGTCGCCCACTTCATGCACCTTGCCCTGGTGCATGAACACCAGCTTGTCGCCCACTTCACGGGCGAAGCGCATTTCGTGGGTCACCATGATCAGGGTCATGCCGTCGGCGGCCAGCTGGCGCACCACGCTGAGCACTTCGTTGACCAGCTCCGGGTCCAGCGCCGAGGTGATTTCGTCGCACAGCAACACCTTGGGCGACATCGCCAGTGCGCGGGCAATCGCCACGCGTTGCTGCTGGCCACCGGACAGGCGATCCGGGAAGGCGTCGAACTTCTCGCCCAGCCCTACACGCTCCAGCATCTTTCTCGCCAGCTTTGCCGCTTCGGCCTTGGGCACCTTCTGCACGACCTGTGGGGCGAGCATCACGTTCTCGCCCACGCTCAGATGCGGGAACAGGTTGAACTGCTGAAACACCATGCCGACCTTCTGACGCAGGGTGCGCAGATCGGCGCGTGCGGCGTCCAGATATTCGCCATCGACCTCGATCACACCATCGTTGATCGACTCCAGGCCGTTGAGCGTGCGCAAAAGGGTGCTTTTGCCCGAGCCGCTGCGACCAATGATTGCCACGACCTGGCCCTCTTCGACCGACAGATCGATGCCTTTGAGTACGTGATGATCGCCATAGTATTTATGCAGGGCGGAAATTCTAAGCAGAGGCATGCAGTCTCCTTTCCAGATGGCGCGCGCACAGCGACAACGGGTAGCACAGGATGAAGTAGCCCAGAGCAACGAAGCCATAGACCATGAAAGGTTCGAACGTAGCGTTGGCCAGCATGCTGCCGGTCTTGGTCAGTTCGGTGAAACCGATGATCGACGTCACCGCAGTGCCTTTGACCACCTGCACGGAAAAGCCGACCGTCGGCGCAACCGCGATGCGCAACGCCTGCGGCAGAATCACGTAACGCATCTGCTCGAATGGGGTCAGCGCCAGGCTCGCGGATGCTTCCCACTGGCCCTTGGAAATCGATTCGACGCAGCCACGCCAGATTTCCGCAAGGTAGGCGCTGGTAAACAGCGTCAAGGCCAGTGCCGCCGCAGCCCAGGGCGAAATGTTCATGCCCATCAGGGCAACACCGAAGAACACCAGAAACAGCTGCATCAGCAGTGGCGTGCCTTGAAACAATTCTATATAGAGCTTGGCGGTCACACGCGGGCCGGTTTTTTCCGAGGTACGCATGCCCATCACCAGCAAGCCGATCAAGCCACCGCCAATGAAGGCCACCAGCGACAGGGCAACGGTCCATTGCAGGCCGATCAGCAGATTGCGCAGGATGTCCCAGAGGGTGAAATCCATCAGCTGTTCCTCGATATGTAGCGACGCCCGATCCAGGCCAGCAGTTGCCGGATCAGCAGCGCCATGGCCAGGTAAATCAGCGTGGTCACAATGTAGGTTTCGAACGAGCGGAAGTTGCGCGACTGAATGAAGTTGGCAAAGAAGCTCAGTTCTTCAGTGGCAATCTGCGAGCAGACCGCCGAGCCCAGCATCACAATGATGATCTGGCTGCTCAGTGCCGGCCAGACCTTGCCCAGCGCCGGAACCAGCACCACGTAGCGAAACGCTTCATAACGATTCATCGCCAGCGCTGCCGACGCTTCAAGCTGTCCCTTGGGAATCGCCTGGATGCCTGCCCGAATGATTTCTGTCGAGTAGGCGCCCAGGTTGATCACCATCGCCAGCACCGCTGCCTGCCATTCCGAGATCTGCACGCCCAGCGACGGCAGGCCGAAGAAAATGAAGAACAGCTGGACCAGAAACGGTGTGTTGCGGATCAGCTCGACATAGATCGCAAAGATCGTCGCAAAGGGCTGGATCTTCCAGGCCCTCACGACGGCACCGACAATGCCGAGGCTGACGCCCAGCAGGGTGCCAATGGCCGTAAGTTCCAGCGTGAACAAAGCCCCGCGCAACAGCACATCAATGTTCTGCAGGACCGGTGTAAAGTCGAAATGATAAGCCATTGGTGAATCCTGTTACCGGAAAGCAGTGATCAGAGATCGGCAGGCAGCGGTTGCTTCAGCCATTTCTGGGAAGCTTTTTCCAGCGCGCCGTCAGCCTTGGCGGCGTTGAGGATCTCGTCGACCTTGCCCAGCAGTTCCGGCTGGCCTTTGTTTACGCCGACATAAACAGGCGAATCCTTGAGTTTCACTTTCAGCGCTGGAATGCGCTTGGGGTTGCGCTCGCTGATAGCGACCATCACCACGTTGCCGCTGGCGATCAGGTCGGTCTGGCCAGCCAGGTAGGCGGCGATGGTCGAGTTGTTATCTTCAAAGCGCTTGATGGTTGCGCCTTCCGGTGCAACTTTCGACAGCTCGATGTCTTCGATCGCACCACGGGTAACACTGATGGTCTTGCCCTTCAGGTCAGCGATGTCCTTGACCGGAGAATCAGGTGGGCCGAATACCGCCAGGTAGAACGGCGCGTACGCGCGGGAGAAATCGATGACTTTCTCGCGATCCGGGTTCTTGCCCAGGCTGGAGATCACCAGATCAACCTTGCCGGTGGTCAGGAAAGGGATGCGGTTGGTGCTGTTGACCGGCGTCAGTTCCAGCTTGACCTTCAATTGGTCGGCCAGCAGTTGCGCGGTGTCGATGTCCAGGCCGCGAGGCTTCATGTCCGGACCGACCGAACCGAATGGCGGGAAGTCCTGCGGAACGGCCACCTTCAAGGTGCCACGCGCTACAACGTCGTCCAGGCCGTTGGCGTGGGCGGGTGTCTGGCTCAGCATCAGGCTGGCAAACAGTGCAGCAAGCAGGGCGCTGTAACGCTTGGTCATAGAAATCTCCGGGCGAAACGTAGGATGTTGGTCCGTCTCCAGTGCACAGCGCATGCCATCAGGCGGTGACGTGCCATAACTCAAGCTTTGCAGCGTGTTTATGGTCTTACTGGTCTGACCAGTAAAGGTGTGGCTCGCCCTGCTTTGGCGCGTTGAAAAGCGCCGCCGCCCCAGCACTGGGCGTCGCTTGCCGAATCTTCGGGATGGCGATAAAAGGGATTTTTACTGGACTGACTGGCCTGAACAGTGATGCCCCACACCTCACTCGCAGTACCCGAATCAGCCCTCCGGGCCATTCGCAAGTTGATTGCCGAGCAAGGCTACAAGCCCGGCGAAAGCCTGCCATCGCAGCGCGATCTGGCTGTTTTGCTGGGAGTCAGTCGTGCTTCATTGCGTGAGGCCTTGTCATCGCTCAGCGCATTGGGAGTGGTCAGCGTCCAGCCGGGTAAAGGCGTGTTCGTGCAGTCCATTTCTGAACCAGAACAGCGCACGAGTGGTTTTTCCTGGCCTTTCGAGGCACAGGTTTCTCCGGCCGACACGTTTCAACTGCGCTACGCGCTGGAAGGCTTCGCCGCGGGCTTGGCAGCCGTCACCCTGACCGCTGATGAACGAGACGTGCTTGAAGACAATGTCGAGGCCATGCGTCTGGAATTGCGTGCCGGCGACTTCGAGGCCGCAGCCCGGCTGGACTTCGAGTTTCACCGGCATATTCTGGTCGCCAGTGGCAATCAGGCCATGCTGGGGATCGTGATCGCAGGTGCCGACATCTTCCTTGAGAGCCAGAAAATGCCGTTCATACGTGCGGCAAGGGTCATGAAAACCTGGCAGGAGCACCGCAAGATCCTTCGCGCGCTGGCCCGGCATGCGTCGGGGCCCGCGCAAAAGGCCATGCAGGATCACATCCGTGGCGCAGCGCTTCGTACTGGCATTGTTTCGTTTCGCCTTCCAGCTGAGCCTCTGCCATAACTCCAGTCATGCACCACCATAGCCAGACTCAATGAACCTTCGCTTCCTGAATGACTTGCGGCCCGCTATGATGAGCGTCGTTTTTCGCCTATGACCTCGGAGACTTCCATGAGCAACGAAAAGATCAAACACGTCACCGACGCTAACTTCGAAGCCGAAGTACTCAAGGCTGAGGGTGCTGTGCTTGTAGATTACTGGGCTGAGTGGTGCGGTCCGTGCAAGATGATTGCCCCGGTGCTGGACGAAATCGCCGACACCTATGTCGGCAAGCTGACAATTGCCAAGCTGAATATTGACGAGAATCAGGAAACCCCTGCCAAGCATGGCGTGCGCGGTATCCCGACGTTGATGCTGTTCAAGAATGGCAACGTCGAAGCTACCAAAGTGGGCGCTCTGTCGAAGTCGCAGTTGGCCGCGTTTCTCGACGCCAACATCTGAAGCACTTCAAAGCCCCGCAAATAGCGGGGTTTTTTTCGGGTGTCGTACTAGACGCCTGGAAAATCAGGTGGTACATTCGGCCCCGCAACGGCTTCTCCGTTGCCCCCTGCTAGCCGTCGCCGACGCTCTCCTTTCGATTTAGTACGCGATCCTGTCGCCTTTTCTGCGGCGCGGCCTCATTAAGCCAAAAGCTTAATTTCCCCCTCCATACATGATTACGTCATTCCCCATATGAACCTGACTGAACTCAAGCAAAAGCCGATTACCGAATTGCTCGAAATGGCCGAACAGGCTGGCATAGAAAATATGGCCCGTTCGCGTAAGCAGGACGTCATTTTTTCCCTGCTCAAACGGCACGCCAAAAGTGGCGAGGAAATATCCGGTGATGGCGTGCTGGAGATTCTCCAGGACGGCTTCGGTTTCCTGCGCTCTGCAGACGCTTCCTACCTGGACGGCCCGGATGACATCTATGTCTCCCCTAGCCAGATCCGCCGCTTCAACCTGCGTACCGGCGACACCATCGTTGGCAAGATCCGTCCACCAAAGGAAGGTGAGCGTTATTTCGCTCTGCTCAAGGTCGACACGATCAACTACGACCGTCCGGAAAACGCCAAGAACAAGATTCTGTTCGAAAACCTGACGCCGTTGTTCCCGACTATTCGCATGAAGATGGAAGCCGGTAACGGTTCCACCGAAGACCTGACCGGTCGTGTGATCGATCTGTGCGCACCGATCGGTAAAGGTCAGCGTGGTCTGATCGTTGCTCCGCCGAAAGCGGGCAAGACCATCATGCTGCAGAACATCGCGTCGAACATCACGCGTAACAACCCGGAAGTGCACCTGATCGTTCTGCTGATCGATGAGCGTCCGGAAGAAGTAACCGAAATGCAGCGCACCGTGCGCGGCGAAGTGGTTGCCTCGACATTCGACGAACCGCCAACCCGTCACGTACAGGTTGCCGAAATGGTGATCGAGAAGGCCAAGCGCCTGGTCGAGCACAAGAAAGACGTCGTTATCCTGCTTGACTCCATCACCCGCCTGGCTCGCGCCTACAACACCGTCATCCCGAGCTCCGGCAAGGTACTGACCGGTGGTGTCGATGCTCATGCGCTCGAGAAGCCAAAGCGCTTCTTCGGTGCTGCGCGAAACATCGAAGAAGGCGGCTCGTTGACTATTATCGCCACCGCACTGGTTGAAACCGGTTCGAAGATGGATGAAGTCATCTACGAAGAGTTCAAGGGTACTGGCAACATGGAGCTGCCTCTGGATCGCAAGATCGCAGAGAAGCGTGTGTTCCCGGCCATCAACATCAACCGCTCCGGCACACGCCGTGAAGAGCTGTTGACCGCTGATGACGAGTTGCAGCGCATGTGGATCCTGCGCAAGCTGCTGCACCCGATGGACGAAGTCGCGGCTATCGAGTTCCTGATCGACAAGCTCAAGCAGACCAAGACCAACGATGAGTTCTTCCTGTCCATGAAACGCAAGTAACTGGCAGGCTGAAACAAAGAATGGTGTCCTTCGGGGCACCATTTTTTTTGCCCGCGCGCCGCCGATTAGCTGCCTTGAAGGGCTGGAGCAGGTACGATGTGCGTCTATTTGGATAAATGGCCGGGTTAATGAAATTCAAAGATCTTAGGGATTTCGTGCAGCAGCTTGAGCAGCGCGGAGAGTTGAAACGCATCCAGATGCCGATCTCGCCTGTGCTGGAAATGACTGAAATCTGTGACCGTACCTTGCGTGCCAAGGGCCCGGCCCTGCTGTTCGAAAAACCGGTCGGTTTTGATATCCCGGTGCTGGGCAACCTGTTCGGCACGCCAGAGCGCGTAGCCATGGGCATGGGCGCCGAAGCGGTCAGTGAGCTGCGTGAAATCGGCAAGCTGCTGGCGTTTCTGAAAGAACCCGAGCCGCCCAAGGGGCTGAAAGATGCCTGGTCCAAGCTGCCCATCTTCCGCAAAGTCATCGCCATGGCCCCCAAGGTGGTCAAGGATGCACCCTGCCAGGAGATTGTAATCGAAGGCGATGACGTCGATCTCGGCATGCTGCCCGTGCAAACCTGCTGGCCGGGCGACGTCGCACCGCTGATTACCTGGGGCCTGACGGTCACCAAGGGCCCGAACAAGGAGCGGCAGAACCTCGGCATTTACCGTCAGCAGGTCATTGGCCGCAACAAGATCATCATGCGTTGGCTCAGCCATCGTGGCGGCGCGCTGGATTCTCGCGACTGGTGCGCCAAGCATCCCGGCGAACCTTATCCGGTTGCCGTCGCGCTGGGCGCTGACCCGGCGACCATTCTCGGTGCCGTGACGCCAGTACCGGACAGCCTGTCCGAATATGCCTTCGCCGGGCTGTTGCGTGGCTCGCGCACTGAGCTGATCAAATGCCGTGGCAGCAATCTGCAAGTGCCGGCCAGCGCCGAGATCGTGCTGGAGGGTGTGATTCATCCGGGCGAGATGGCCGACGAAGGGCCTTATGGCGACCACACCGGCTATTACAACGAAGTCGACAGCTTTCCGGTATTGACCGTCGAGCGCATCACGCACCGTATCAAGCCGATCTACCACAGCACCTACACCGGCCGTCCACCGGATGAGCCCGCCATTCTGGGCGTCGCGCTGAACGAGGTGTTCGTGCCGATTCTGCAAAAGCAGTTTCCGGAGATCGTCGATTTTTACCTGCCGCCTGAAGGTTGCTCCTATCGCATGGCGGTGGTGACCATCAAGAAACAGTACCCTGGTCATGCCAAGCGCGTGATGCTGGGGGTCTGGTCGTTCCTGCGCCAGTTCATGTACACCAAGTTCGTGATCGTCACCGACGATGACATCAATGCTCGTGACTGGAATGACGTGATCTGGGCCATCACCACCCGCATGGACCCCAAGCGCGACACGGTCATGATCGACAACACGCCTATCGATTACCTCGATTTTGCCTCTCCGGTGTCCGGGTTGGGATCGAAAATGGGCCTGGACGCCACTAACAAATGGCCAGGCGAAACCACGCGTGAATGGGGCAGGGCTATCGTCAAGGACGAAGCCACCACACGCCGCGTGGACGAGATCTGGACTCAGTTGGGAATAGACTGATGCGCGTAACCTTGCAGCCGTCAGGTGCGGTGCTGGACACCCTGCCGGGCGAGCGGATTCTCGATGCTGCGCAGCGTCTGGGCTATGAATGCCCGCAGAGCTGTCGCAACGGCAACTGTCATATCTGCTCGGCCTTGCTGGTCGAGGGGCGGGTGATGCAGTCGGGTCAGGAGCTTGATCACGGTGAGATTCATACGTGTGTAGCAGAGCCGCTTGAAGATTGTGTTGTGCTCTGGGATGGCGTGCTGGCCAAGGGTGAGCTGCCGGTGCGCAGCTTTGCCTGCCAGTTGAGCGAGTGTGTCGAAATCGGTGGCGATGTCTGGCGGGTAGGCTTGCGCGCCCCGGCAGGCAAACCACCGCGTTATCACGCTGGACAGTACCTGATGATCGAGCGGGAGAATGGCGAGAAGTCGGCATTCTCCATCGCATCGGCACCGCACAGTGGCCGTGATCTGGAGCTGCATGTACTGGCTCGTGAAGACAGTGCGCGCAGCCTGATCGAGCAACTGCAACGCAACAAAATGGCGCGGGTCGAGCTGCCGTTTGGCGATACCCACCTTGCCGAGCTGCCGGACGGGCCGTTGGTACTGATCGCTGCCGGTACAGGTATGGCGCAAATGAACAGTTTGCTTGAGCACTGTCGCTCAGCAGGCTTCAGTCATCCGGTGCATTTGTACTGGGGCGTGCGTCGGCCCGAGGATTTTTACCAGGTCAGCCACTGGGATGAGTGGACGGCACTGCCGAACCTGTTCCTGCACAAGGTCGTCAGTGACCTGTGTGGCTGGGAAGGGCGCTGTGGTCTGCTGCACGAGGCAGTTTGCGAAGACATCAAGGACCTGTCGGCGGTTTACGTCTACGCCAGCGGCTCGCCTGCCATGGTTTACGGAACGCTGGACGCTCTTGTCAGTGCCGGAATGGACGCTCACCAGATGCGCGCAGACGTATTCGCCTACGCACCGCGTCCGTAACGCCGGACTGACGGCTGCATAACTGGAGTGTAAATTGCTTCAGCTGCTTATAGCTTACGGCGATGTCAATTCGCCGCCAGACAACTTTTTGTAGAGGCAGGCCTTTGGTCTGTGGCAACAACCGAACCACGACACCCTGATGCCGCTCACCCACGAGCGAGTCAGCGGTGCTCGGTAAAAACTGACAGCCAGACTGTCAGGGGGGCAAATGGAGAATCCAATCAACGAGTTGGCCGCTGCAGTGCATGACGGCCTTGGGCTGACGTACCCGCCCGTTATCGATCTGGGTCCGCAGCTTACCCGCGAGCAACTGCTCGCATCCATGGACGCCACCATGCGTCTTCACAAAGGCGGCCCGGTCTGGCTGTTCGCCTACGGCTCGCTAATCTGGCGTCCCGAGTGCACTGCGGTAGAGAGCCAGCGCGGTCGAGTGCACGGTTATCACCGTGGGCTTTACCTGTGGTCGCACGAACATCGCGGTACGCCTGAGGTGCCAGGCCTGGTATTCGGGCTGGATCGCGGCGGTTCATGCACCGGCTTTGCCTATCGCCTGCCGGATGAATGCCTGGAGAAATCGCTGCTGGCCTTGTGGGAGCGTGAGATGCCGTATCCGTCGTATCGCCCGCACTGGCTCAATTGCCGCCTTGAAGACGGCAGGAAAGTACAGGCGCTGGGCTTCGTGCTGGAACGGCATTTGCCCAGCTACGCTGGCAACCTGCCCGACAGCGTGCTGAGCCAGGTGCTGGCCAGCGCCAGCGGGCGCTATGGAACCACTCGCGAGTACGTGGAACAGACGGCCAAGGCCCTGCGTAGCCACGCCATGCCAGACCTGAATCTGGAGGCGCGGCTCAAACGCTGCAAGTCAGAGACCGCCTGACCGGCCTTTGGGCCAGTCCCTGGTATCGCGCGAGGTGCTGGCGACCTGTTTGTGCCGCAGCGTCGGCGCAAGGAATGCCATCGCCAGAATGCACGCGCCGATCAGCAGCACAAAGCCGCCGTCCCAGCCGAAGTGGTCGACCGTGTAGCCCATCGCAGCACTCGCCGCGACCGACCCGCCCAGATAGCCGAACAGCCCGGTAAAGCCGGCTGCCGTACCCGCTGCCTTCTTCGGCGCCAGTTCCAGCGCCTGCAGGCCGATCAGCATGACCGGGCCATAGATCAGGAAGCCGATGGATACCAGCGCGATCATGTCGACGGTCGGGTTGCCTTCAGGGTTCAGCCAATACACCAGCGTGGCAATGGTCACCAGAAACATGAACACCATGCCGGTCAGGCCACGATTGCCCTTGAAGATCCTGTCCGACATCCAGCCGCACAGCAGCGTGCCCGGAATACCTGCCCACTCGTAAAGAAAATAGGCCCATGAGGTCTTGTCGACCGTGAAGTGCTTGGCTTCTTTCAGGTAGGTCGGGGCCCAGTCCAGCACGCCGTAGCGCAGCAGATAAACGAACACGTTGGCCATCGCGATGTACCACAGGAACTTGTTGCGCAGCACGTATTTGACGAAGATTTCCCGGGCGCTGAATTCCTCTTCGTGGCTGGCATCGTAGCCTTCCGGGTAATCGTTCTTGTAGTGCTCGATAGGCGGCAGGCCCACCGATTGCGGGGTGTCGCGCATGGTGGCGAAAGCAAAGACCGCCACCAGCAGCGCAACGGCCGCCGGCACATAGAATGCTGCGTGCCAGTCGTTGGTCCAGCCCATGCCGAGCAGGAACAGCGGGCCGATCAGGCCGCCGCCGACGTTGTGCGCCACGTTCCACACTGACACCACGCCGCCGCGCTCTTTCTGCGACCACCAGTGGACCATCGTCCGCCCGCTTGGCGGCCAGCCCATGCCCTGTGCCCAGCCATTGATGAACAGCAGCACGAACATGATCGTGACACTGGACGTCGCCCACGGCGCGAAGCCGAAGATGAACATGATCCCGGCAGATACCAGCAGGCCGAAGGGCAGGAAGTACCGCGGGTTGGAGCGGTCCGAAACGATCCCCATGAGGAATTTCGACAGGCCGTAGGCAATCGCGATGGCCGACATCGCCACGCCCAGCTGGCCACGCGTATAGCCTTCGTCGATCAGATACGGCATCGCCAGCGAGAAATTCTTGCGCAGCAGGTAGTAACCGGCATAACCGATAAAGATGCCTGCGAAGATCTGCCAGCGCAGACGCCGATAAGTGCTATCGACCTTTTCTTCGGGAAGGGGTGCCTGATGCCTGGCAGGGCGGAAAAACCCAAACATGGAGAAGCTCCTGATTATTGTTTTTTTGCGAATGCGAATATTACATTTTCATTACAGAAAAAAGCAGTGCCTTTAGACTGATTTTTTGTAGGAGATACCGACGTTTTCCTGTTCTTTTATGAACATTTGGCGAGCGTTTGTATGTGTTTCAAAAGTTTGGGATGGGTCCTACAGGCGTATCGGAAGACGCGTGCTTACTGGCTTTTCGGCAGGCTTTTACCATCGTCGTCATTGCGCCGCAGCGGCGCACCACGACGATGAGCCCATACAACAATGAGAATTTTCGCCTTCATGATTGCCGTCGCACTGGCCCCGCACGTTGGCGCGACGGAGTCATTTCTGGTGCCGGTGTACACGCCAGCACCGGTGTTTCCTCCTGAACTGGTCAAGACCCGCTACGCAGGCAAGGTCCGGGCACAGCTGTGGATAAAGTCCGACGGTCAGGTCCGCGAAGTCAGGGCCGTAGAGAGCGGCCACCCGCAACTCGCTGAAGCGGTGGAGCAGGCGCTCCGTCAATGGCGCTACAAGCCTTGGGTGGGAACAGTCGGCGCGCCGCCCATGACCACGATCACCGTGCCGGTGATTTTCGGCTCCCATGGCTATAGGCGTTTCAATACCGAAGTCACCGTCGGCCTGGGCAACATCCGTTGCGGTTACCTCAACCACGAAGTGAAATCCGCCCGCCAGGACTATCCCAAAGGGCCGCTGAGTAAAGTCGACGTGTTCTGGTACACCGGGCAGGCGCTGTTCGGCAGTCATGTTGCCAACCAGCGCAGCGAGCCCCAGCGCAAGGCGTTGCTTGAATTGCTCGGAGCGTCGATACCTGCGGTAGTGAGCAACTGCAGAAGCAATCCGGATCATCTGTATGGGGATTACCTGCCTGGGCCGGTCAAGGTATTGATGGTCGGGTTGGCCGAGCAAGCGGAGGGCAGCGAATGAGCCGCGTGCTGAGTGTGATCGTGTTGGCGGGGTTACTCTCGGCGGGGACAGCACAGGCGTTGCCGTCGTATCCGGTGCCGTTGTATATGCCGGAGCCGGACTATCCAGCGTCGATGCGTTATGCCTTGGTAAAAAACAGTGTCACCGTCAGGATTTTCATTCAGGCCGATGGCGGCGTGCGCTTTCTTGAAGTGCGGGGGGCAACTGATCCGAGGTTCATCAGCCTGACCCGAAGTGCTGTTGAGCTATGGACCTTTGAACCCTGGGAGCCACCGGCCTCTCATCCCGAGGGCGAAGCAGTTACGGTCACGTTTACCTTCACAGGGCGACCACACACCAACCCGCCGCTGACATCCAATGCCGAGCTGAAGCAGGAGTTGTGCTGGCAGTTGAACAGGGAAATGTTCGAGGGTCGCAACTGGCGCAAGGACGTCAAGCCGGATGCGCTAATGCGGACAGAATTGTACCTGTCGAGCGGTCCGGTCATAGAGCAATTTCTCACCCTGGACGAGCGTCAGGCATTGGTTGTTGAGCTGCTGGAGGCGGCGCCGGGCATTATCGCCCAATGTCAAAAAAATCCGATGCGTAAGTATGTGGATTATTTGCCGGAGAATGTGAGGAAGGTGTTGTAGGAAGGGCGGGGCATCAGCGAAGTGCCAGTATCAAAGCAGTTTCAGAATGCAGCCCTGTGGTTGACGACGACCCTGTGTTTCATCAGAATGCTCGCGAGGGCTCAATAAGAGCAGGGCCTGCTCGATTCAATGACGATACCGGCGAGCAGGTGTGGATTGTGCGAGGCGTCACTCGTGCGGTAGCGGCAACTGGCGACAACGGTTGGCTTTCGACCCCTTTCAGGCCTCGTGTCTGGACGTGCTAAGCAAGCGCTGCGACTACCAGCCCTCTCGTACTCTGAAAAAGGCGCCTCTGGCGCTTTTTTTGGTTTCAGAGTCCCTACTTTGATCGCCGGTCGCCTCCTAAGTATTTTGTAGGCGGTGACCACCGAGTAGAAAAATCCTCGTTCAGCTTCTTCTTGTGGGGACAAAATTGCGCACCCTCTGGCATTGCGTATGACCGTAAGTCGATGCCCATCACGCGTCTGATAACCCTCGCAATAAATCTGTGCACCTGCACTTAAAATTCCGGCAACAAATGCAGATACATCCTGAATGGTTTTGCAGCCAGACTTGGCCAGTTCATGACCGTGCCCCTGCCAAATGTGGTTGACTCCAAAACCGCTACTGAAGCCGAAATGCTTACCTACACGCAAATAAATTTCTCCGCCTGGCAAGGTCAGGTTGCGGCTTTTGTACGTAGAAATGTAACCGAAGCTCAACTCTCCTGAGGTCGGGTGAGGGATGCAATAATCTTTGTCTAGAGTGGAAAAGTCATAAGCTGTCGGCATATCCGCCGTGGCCAAAACAGTCTGTGTTACCTGGTAAGCCAAGTCAGGCTCGGTCGGCGGCGTTAATGCTGACAAAATCAAGTCGTCCGTAACAAGCAAGGCCCGAGTCGGGAAAGCGGCTATTTTCTCACAGCTTTAATCGTGTTAACGGCGAAGTTGCTATCAGTTATTTCAAGGAGGCGGAGGTCAGGGTCGAGCATGATCTGAGTAGCGATCAGGTCTGTTTTGATGCCTTGCGTCAGTTCCACTTGATGCACAGTGCCGGGACCAAAGCGTCATCGCCTTGGTCCCGGCCTTGTCGCGAAAGATTAGTGAGTGACGCTCATATGTTGAATCGTTTCAAGCTGGCTCAGTCCGAGCGCGCCGTGAGCGTTGATCGCGTTCGAGAAGTCCGTGATCGCGATTTCGATAGTGCCTCTCAGTGCCTTGATTGCATTATCGATTTCTCGCGACGCTTCAGGTCCAAATGTCACCTCGACCGCATGGCGGGATTCGGCCTTTTTAGCGCGAGCTTCCTCGGCTTTGCGCAAGGCCAAAGCGTGCTTGGCTTCTTCGACCTGACGCTGTGCAAGTTGTAACGCGGCCTCTATGGCCCGCTGCTGCGCTGCTTGTTCCTCCGCGAGTCGTCGAGCTGTCGCTTCAGCCTCGGCTCTTGCGCGCGCTGCTTCTTCGGCTTGGCGGTGTGCGGCTTCTTGGGCCATGCGCTCGTTATACTCGCGTTCCTGTTCTATTAGCCGAGCATGCAGCGACTCGAGATTGCCTTTGAGTTCGTTTAGAAAGCGGATGCTCTCCATATGAAAGCGGGCGTCTCCCGTCATATAGTAAAAATCAGTGGGCACTCCGCTTGGCATACCCCGCATCTGTGCGTTTAACTCAAGAGACGATTTATCCCAGGGGTCAGTGCCCCACAAAAAATACGAATTGTCGATGTGGTCCTGTCGCAAGGGCGCACGTTTGCTGGCAACCAGATGATTGATAGCGTGTATGTGTTTATCGGTTATATCGATGTAACGTGTTCCGTTCCAGTCGCCGACGTGAGCCGCAAGCTCGGCTTGCAGAAAGCCAGGTAATTGCTGGAGGTGATGATGTAATTCTTCCATGGATAATTTCCTTTTTATAGTGTTTGAGCTGTTAGTTTATGGAGGGCTTAACTTTTGAATCCAGGCTTGCCATTTTTAGCTCGCCATTCTTTGATTACTTTCAGAACTCCTTCGGGGTTGTCCTCTTGGCCTTCCTCAGGATAAAATATTACGTCCGACTGTGCGGGGTGTTCGGTCACTTTAATGAAATGCTGCAACAATACGTCGACATATGCCCCATATTCTTTCCCTTCAAGCTTGTTGCGCTCGGGAGAGAACTCCCTCAAAAAATCAAGAAACTCTTCTTCAGTGTAATCTTCAAATTTTTCTTTCATAATCATTGTGAACGGTTCCTATGATGCTCTATATGTTGTTTTGGTGTCATGATGACTAGATTGTCTACGTCATACACCGCCCCGCCGTTTGCAATTTCTTCCTTGTGGTGAATCTCGAATTTTGTACGCCGTCCTACCTGATCTTCTAATTTTGGATGCGGTGCGTTACCAGCCTTCATTAATTGCAGGTTCCGCTGACTAAACTGTTGACTGATTTCTGAGTCATTTGCCACAGCTTTCCAGATGGATTCTCTCTGACGGCCGAAATTGCTGAAGCGTACCCCACGCAATTGATCTGCAACTTGAGAAGGAATTGGAGCCCCCTCAGCCCGAGTCCTAGGGTTTGTCTGAAAAGTCGCCTTGGTTAAAATGATGTCCTCTGGTTGCCAAGAGGGCCATCATGACTGACCGTTATGAAATTTCAT
>NZ_LKBW01000272.1 GCF_002699855.1 Pseudomonas amygdali
CCGAGCTGGTAAAACAAGGGCCTGCCTGACGGCAGGCCCTAACCAGCCCGAACACAAAAAAACTGATACTCCCGTTTTCTGCGGCACGCAAGTTCCAGCAGCTCCATATATAGCCCGATCATAGACCGGGCTTTTCGCAGTATCTAAAGTACGAAAGTTACCTCGCCACCCCATCAACCCGCGGCTGCCTACGAAACCTCCTCCTCACCCCAACCACAACCATCACCACCAGCAACCCCACCACCACAAAAAACACCGTATTAAAAACCGGAAACGGCTGATCGCGACTCGTCACCGCCTCAACCTCTGTCACGTTGGGAAACATCGATAGGATCGTTATGCGCCAGCCGTAATAACGAATCAGCGCCAGTTGCTGGGAATCACGCGAGTAGCCCTGGGCTTTGGCCTGGATGTCGGCGGAGTCGAATTTGAAGTACCACGGGAAGCTCCAGCCGGTGTCTTCGTTGCGGTAGACCACGACTTTCTTGGTGTCCGGGTCTTCGGTGTTGATGAAGTACACGTCGCGGGTCGGGCCGTCTGCCGGGTTTTCGGCGTTGATGACGCCGTCGGCGTCCATTCTTTTGACTTCCACGCCGGTGATCATCACGACATCATGGCGCGGCAGGACGTAATAAAGGCTTAATGCGCCGATCCCGAGTGCCACGAATACCACAAGCCAAATCGACCTTCTCAGCCACTTCATACCAGCGTCCTCTGTTTAAAATTGCGTGACTTTGCCCTAATCCGAACATTTCGAAGCAAAACAGTTATTACAAAATTCGACAAGGCCGTTGCAGATGGCGTTGTCTTCCGGAGATTTACATGATTTGGTTCCTTGAAGGGCAGTCCAGCCAGCGTGAAGTGATCATGGGCGCGCGCGATGCGCTGCCTGCGTCGGTGCAGATTATCGCCTCACATCGCCAGCAGCGCTCCGAAATTACCGGGCAGGCCCATGTGGCACTGCAAGAGCCGGTCGATAATGAAGAGCGTATCGACTGGGTGCTGGAGACCGCTCGCTCGCTGGGCGTCCGGACTATCGTCGCCGGGCGTATAGGCAGCTTTTACGAAGCGCAGCGTGCACGTTTTGTTGCCGAAGGTTTGGACCTCGTCACGGGCGGAACGTCCCAGCAGACCTTCATGGATGTCGATGACAAGAGCCGCTTCACTGCGGCGGCCGAGGCGGCGGGTCTGGCGTGCATTCCGGGAATCGCCGCGAGCAGCGCCGAGGAGTTGCAGGCGGCTTACGATTCGTTGTCGGTGTCTGGCGAGGTCTGTATCAAGCCGGTGGTCGGGATTTACGGACGGGGCTTCTGGCGCTTCAAGGCCGATGTCGATGATTTTCGCTGTTTCGCCAATCCGGATGCGCGTGAAACGACTTTTCAGGCGTACCTTAACGCTTACCGTCAGGCCGAGGACGTTCCGGCGATGCTGTTGATGCCGTATATGCCCGGCAGTGAATGCTCGGTGGACATGGTCTGTGAACACGGCAAGGCGGTTGCCTTTGTCGGGCGGCGCAAGGTGGGGCTGAATCAGACCTTCGAGCGCGACAGCGAAGCGGTGCAACTGGCGGTGCGCGCAGCGGAGCATTTTGCCTGCGACGGGCTGATCAATGTGCAGACTCGTGACGACGCTGACGGCAAGCCGCGTTTGCTGGAAATCAACCCGCGTTACTCGGGCGGGATCGGTTATACGCGTGAAACCGGCGTCAACCTGCCGGGTATTTTTGCGACACGCCGTCTCGGCTTGAAAGAATCGGAAACACATTGGCTTGAGGATATCCGCGTGAAGGCCATCACGGTCGCTGTACGGGCCACGGTTTGATCGGGATAATAGATTTTTGCTATCACTAATCGCTCTTATCAGGGAGGATCGGGCATGAAGCTTCTTGCGCCAGGTGCAAACACTGCTTTAGCTAACGCCCACTGCACCTGGAACCTGGAGAGCGGTAAGTCTTCGGTTTTTGGTGAGTATACTGCCGTCGCCTTGCTGGCGGTCAACGACAAGCGCCAGCCCATGGGCGACCCGGCGCTGCTGCATCATGAACAGAGCTGGATGGAGTGGAGCGGCGGGCCTCAGGATGTTGGCTGTACGCTTCGGCTGGACAGGCTCCCGGCTGGCAGTGATCGCGTGTTGTTGATGGTCTATGTATATGCAGCCATGGGGCCGGTCCGTGACGTTTCCAGCCTGCATCTCAAAGTGGATGCCGACATCGAGCATCGGCTGGATCTGCGCGATAACGGCGAAGCGGCGATCATCATCGGCGAGTTCTACAAGCGTAATGAACAGTGGAAATTCCGCGCGCTGAGCGAAGGCTCGGCGTATGGGTTGTCGGCGTTCGGGCGCAAGATCGGCCTGGACGTTGATGACCGTCACCCGCGCCACCCGTCCGGTGGCTCCAGTGGCGGGCCTCGGCATGAGTCGGCGACCGGCACGGCATTTGTGGTCGGCCCGGCGCACGTCATGACCTGTGCCCATGTCATCGAAGACATGGGCGTGTTCTACATCACTTCACTGGAAGGCCGTTACAAGGCCGAACCAGTGGTGATCGACCGTCGCAACGACATCGCGCTGCTGCGGGTGCAGGGCGCGCCGCCGTTGTCTCCGGTTACATTCCGGGACGGGCAGGGCTGTGAGCCGGGTGATACCGTAACGGTCCTGGGTTACCCGTTGGCGTCCATTTCCGGTGGCGGGCTGCAGGTGACGCAGGGCGGGATCTCCGGTCTGTTCGGTCTGCACAATGACGCCAGCCTGTTCCAGTTCACGGCACCGATTCAGCCAGGGTCCAGTGGCAGCCCGCTGTTTGACAACGGTGGCGCGGTGATCGGCATGGTGACATCCACCGTGCCGGACGGGCAAAACATGAACTTCGCAGTGAAGTCCGCACTGCTGCTGTCCTTTCTGCAGGCATGCCGTATCGATGCGCCGCATGCCCGCCCGGAAAGGTCGTACACCACCACAGAAATCTCACGCGCCGCACAGTCATCGTTATGGCTCGTTGAAGCTTCTCGCCAGTGACGTCGGTGTTGCCTGCTCAAGTGGCAGGCGTCTGGGGCTTCGGCCCCGTTACTCAGGAATTTATCAATGGACAGCAGCGCAGCTTTTTCCAACTCTACAAAGCTTCGTGCTGACCTGCTTCGTGGTCGTCTCGACGTCAGCGTCGACTCGTCCACTATTGCCCCGGATTCTCTGTTCGGCTTCGCTGAACGGCGCAACCCCAAGCGCGCATTTCTGTTCGTGTCCCGGGTGCTTGGGCGTCATATTCCCGCGCGTCCGGGCGTGATGCTGAAAAGTTTTCAGGACCTGGCGCACAAGATTCCGGCAGACCTGCCCGGCCCGGTGCTCGTCATCGGCATGGCCGAAACCGCAGTCGGTCTCGGTGCCGGCGTGCACCGTGCCTACAGCGCAACGCGATCTGATGCCTTGTATCTGGTCAGCACGCGCCATCCTACCGGCAGCGAGCTGTTCGCCCGCTTTGAAGAAGAGCACAGCCACGCCAGCGCTCACCTTATCCATCTGCCTGTCGATCCGGCGTTACGCGAGATGATGCTTGGCGCACGCTCCCTGGTGCTGGTCGATGACGAGGCGTCGACGGGCAAGACCTTCATCAATCTCCATCAGGCGCTGGTCGAGGCCGGGCTCAGCAACATCGAGCGGGTGGTGACGTGTGTGCTTACCGACTGGTCGGCAGGTGCAGTCAGCACGTCGATGGGCGCAGTGGCCGAGCAGGTCTCGTTGTTGCAGGGCTCGTACTCTTTCGATGAAGACGTGAGCGCGCCATTGCCGGACATGCCTGAGGTTGGCACCGTGGCAATGGGCGACTGGCCGCTGGTGACCGCCAATGACTGGGGCCGGATGGGGGTGTTATCGGTTGCCGATACCCTGGCGCCAGGGCTTAGCGTGCAAAAGGGTGAACGCGTTCTGGTGGTAGGCACCAGCGAGTTCGTCTGGCGGCCGTTTCTGCTGGCCGAGCGTCTGGAAAAAGCCGGTGCCGATGTGCATTTCAGCTCTACCAGCCGTTCACCGATTGCATTGGGGCATGCCATCGACCATGCGCTGTCGTTCTCCGACAACTATGGCCTGGGCATTCCCAACTTCCTGTACAACGTGCGGCCGGGTCAGTTTGACCGGGTGCTGATTTGCACCGAAACCCCAAGGCAGGCCGTACCCGCCGAGCTTATCGAAGCGCTGAACGCCGAGGTTATCTGCGATGAGTAACGACCGCCCGCTGATCTTCGTCGATCTGGACGACACACTCTTCCAGACCGCCCGCAAAACGCCCGCGAACATTGAAAAACATGTCGCAACGCTGGATATCAGCGGTAACGCCAATGGCTACATGACTAACGTGCAGAAGTCCTTCGCGCACTGGCTGCTGGCGCATTCCGATGTGGTGCCGGTGACGGCGCGCAGTGTCGAGGCCTACAGCCGGGTCAAACTGCCGTTCACTGCAGGCGCAATCTGTTCGCACGGCGGTGTGATGCTCGATGTCATGGGGCGGCTGGACCAGGACTGGAACGAGCAGATGAAAAATACCCTGGCCAGCTATCAATCGCGGTTGCATGAATTGTCTGCCGCCACACTGGCGATTGGTCATGAGCTGGGCTTTTCACTGCGCGGCTGGGTGGTTGAAGAGGCGCAGCTGTTTCATTACGTGGTGACAAAGCATAACGAGAGTGATGACAACGTCCTCAGCAAAGTGCTGGCCGAAGTGCAGGCCCGCGGCTTGCTCGATGGCATGCACATCCACGACAACGGCAACAACCTGGCCTTTCTGCCCGAGGGGCTGGCCAAGCGCTACGCGGTTCAGGAATGGCTGCGGCGCGACAAGGCCATCAATGGCGAACGCCCGGTGCTCGGTTTTGGCGACAGCATTACCGACCTGGGTTTCATGGACGAGTGCCACTGGTGGGCGACACCTGCCCGCAGTCAGTTGGCGAAAATGTTTGTCGGAGCAGAGCATGAGTGATCCCGTTCACGGGCTCGATACGGTCGGCAGTGGCAGTTATCTGTACGACGACGTGCATTTTCTGCTGCGCAGCGTTGCGATGCAGGCCACTAGCGTGGCGGAGAAGGAGCGCCTGATCCAGACACACCAGAAGCACTACTCGGAAATGATCAGCGAGGAGTCGCCTCCCAGCGCCGCTCACAAGGCGTTGTATGAGCGTGCACTCAGCCAGAACGGTTTGCGCATGGCCGATGACGTGCAAGCCCTGGCACAGGCGCTTGACCGCGAATGCACCGGCGCTGAAATCGTTCTGGTGTCGTTCGTGCGTGCCGGTTTGCCGCTGGGTGTGTTGTTGCGTCGGGCACTGATCGATCTGCACCGCGAAGCGCATCACTACGGCATCAGTATCGTGCGTGATCGCGGTATCGATAAAGTCGCGCTGGAGGCCATCATTCTGGCCCACGGCGCGCAGAACATCGTATTTGTCGACGGCTGGACCGGCAAGGGCGCAATTTCGGGTGAAATCCGTCGCAGTCTGGCAGGTGACACGCGCTTCCCGAAAGAACCACGACTGGTAGTGCTGGCCGATCCCTGCGGCAGTGCCTGGCTGGCGGCGTCGGCAGAAGACTGGGTGATTCCGTCCGGTATTCTTGGCGCGACCGTGTCCGGGCTGGTGTCGCGCTCTATCTGGCCGACGGACGGCGGGCTGCATGGTTGTGTGGTTTACGAGCAATTGCAGGGCCACGACGTCACGCAGTCTTTTATTGAACACATCGACAGCCAGCGTCGTCAAAACAGTTCTACGCTCAAGCTGACACCCTGGACGCTGACGCAGCGAGCCGGGCTCAAGGACGCTGCAACGCAGGTGGTCGACCGCTTGGCCGAGCGCTTTGATATCACTAACTTCAATCGCATCAAGCCGGGCATTGCCGAAGCCACTCGCGCGGTCATGCGCCGTGTTCCAGACCATGTGCTGGTACGCAATCGGGCGGACAGCGATGTGCAACTGCTGCTGCACCTGACCGAAAAAGCGGGGATTCCCGTTGAAGAAGTCGGCGATGTGCTGGGGCCTTATCGGGCAGTGACCATCATTCGGAGTCTGAGCTAATGGCCTTATTTTCGCCTTACGCGCTGGGGGCAACGCTGTACATGCCCGCCACCCGCGATGACATCGTCGATGTGGTGTTCGGTGAAAAGATTCCCGAACTGCGTTCGCTGGTCGTGTGCCTGGAAGATGCGGTGGCGCTGATTGATGTCGATACAGCGCTGGTCAACCTTCGCCAGGTGCTGACCCGCATTCAGGACCGTGGCGGCCGCCCGGCCAACGGTCCGCTGTTGTTCGTTCGTCCGAGAGATGCCGCAATGGCGCGGATTCTCAACGACTGGCCGCTGATGGCGCACGTTGACGGGTTCGTTGTCCCCAAGCTTTCGCTGAAAAGTCTGACGAGTTGGGAGCAGTCCGTTACCAACCCGGCGCTGGCGTTGATGCCCACACTGGAAACGCCGGAAGTGTTCGATCCGACGGCAATGGTCGAACTTGGGCAAGCGCTGAAAGCCAGTCTGTACGAGCGGATCATCGCGTTGCGCATCGGTGGCAATGACCTGATGGGCTGTCTGGGGCTGCGCCGCAACCCGGCCATGACCCTGTATTCGACGCCCATGGGCTATGTGATCCCGATGCTGGCGGGAGTGATGGGCTCGCAGGGTTTTGCACTCACCGCGCCGGTGTTCGAGCAACTGGCCACACCTGACATTCTGGAACATGAACTGGCGCTGGATATTACCAATGGGTTGGTCGGTAAAACGGCAATTCACCCCTCGCAGGTCAATATCATTCAGAATGCACTACGCGTCAGTCTGGAGGACATGAACTCCGCCCGGATGATTTTGAACTCTGTGGCCCCCGCAGTGTTCAAGTACAACGATGCGATGTGTGAACCGGCCACCCATTACAAATGGGCAACCCACATCATGGAGCGCGCCAAATGGCATGGAGTGTTATCCGCACCCGCTTCGATCATGGATGCCAGCATTCGACTCGCTGAGGCAGTTAGCTAGATGATAGAACCTGACCTTGAAACCGTAGAACCTGATCTTGAACCTGTAGGACCTGATCTTGAAATCGAAGTGGAACAACGCCTGCTGGCGGTTTTCGATTTCGACGGGACCATCACCCGGCATGACAGCTTTGTGCCTTTTCTCAAGTTCGCCTTTGGGCAACGTGCCTTTTCCGTGCGCATGGCCCGTTTGGTGCTACCGAGCATCGGCTATCTCGCCAAGCGTGTGACCCGCGACGAACTGAAGGGCCGCCTTATAAAGGCGTTTCTCAGCGGCGTTGAAGTGCAATGGCTGCAGCAAAAGGCCGAGGCGTTCTGCCAGTCGCACTGGAACCGCCTGATGCGCCCGGCTGCGCTGGAGTCCATCGCCGCCGAAATCGAGAAGGGCTCCATTGTCACGCTATGTTCAGCATCGCCTGCTATGGTTCTGCAACCCTTCGCTGATCGCTTGAAAGTAGAGCTGATCGGCACCAATTTGGAAGTCATCGACGGCAAACTGACTGGATTGATCGAAGGCAGCAACTGCCGTTGCGATTCGAAAGTCGCACGCCTTGAAAGTGTTTATGGGCCGCTCACGCAGTTCCGGGTTCGTGCCTGGGGCGACACGCGGGGTGATCACGAATTGCTCGCCGCTGCTCAGGATGCGCACTGGCGTTTGTTCCATCCGACGTGGCGTCGAGGCCGTTATAAAGGCCCCGTTAACGCCAAGTTACACAATCCTGATGGCAAAGATGGGCCAACACGGTAAGACTGTAACACTTTTATCCGAATTCCGACGTTCACATGGAGCGAAAAATGGCACTCACTTTGGCAAAGAACCAGACGATCTCACTGGAGAAAACCGCTGGTACCGGCCTCAAGAAAGTCAGTATGGGCCTTGGATGGGACCCTGAAAAAGCCAGCGGTTTCTTCGGCAAGTTGCTCGGCGGTGGCGGCGGCGATATCGACCTGGATGCCTCCTGCATCATGCTCGACGCCGACAAGAAGCCCCTCGACCTGGTCTGGTTCCGCCAGTTGCAGTCGCGCGACGGTGCCATTCAACACTCGGGTGACAACCGTACCGGCGAAGGCGCGGGCGACGATGAAACCATCAGCGTTGATCTGGAAAAACTGCCGGCCACGGTCAAATACCTGGTGTTCACCGTTAACTCGTTCACCGGTCAGAATTTCGAAAAAGTCGCCAACGCCTACTGCCGTATTGTCGATTTGGGCAGCCGCAACGAACTGGGCCGCTTTGATCTGTCCGAGAAAGGCCAGCACACCGGCGTTGTGATGTCCTATCTGGCGCGCACCCCCGCAGGCTGGGATTTCACCGCAGTTGGTCAGGTTACCAACGGCCGTACTGCAGATGATCTGGTCGAACTGGCCATCGGAGCTGTACGCGCATGACCCAACTTGTCCCAGGCGCCAACGCGCCAGTCGCTGCCGGTCCGTTGACGGTCGAGGTCAGCTACTCCCCGCTGGCGGATGCGGATATCGACGTGTCTGCAATCCTGCTGACCGGCTCCGGTAAGGTGCGTGGCGATCAGGACATGTGTTTCTACGGCCAGAAAAGCGTCAACGGCGGTGCGGTCCAGCAGACTGAAGCGTCGGCCGGGCGCGCTGTGTTCAGCCTTGACCCGAGCCGTCTGGATTCGGTCATCGAGAAGGTCGCCCTGACGGCAACCATCTACGAGAACAAGGCCAGTTTTGGCAGCGTGTCACGGTTGGCGCTGAGCATCACTGGCGGTATCGAAGCCGATATCCCTACCAGCGGCATGAAAGAAACCGCATTGATTCTGGGCGAGTTCTATCTGCGTCAGGGCGCGTGGAAATTCCGCTGCGTCGCCCAGGGTTTTGCCGGCGGGCTTGAACCCTTGGCAAAAAACTTTGGCGTAGAGGTCGCAACGCCCCAGGATCAACCTGCACCTGCACCTGCACCTGCACCTGCACCTGCACCTGCACCTGCACCTGTTCCCGCGCCTGCACCCAAGTCGACCGTCAGTTTGAGCAAGATCACGCTCGACAAGACCCGTGCTTCGATCAGCCTGGAAAAGTCCAGCGCAGGTTTCGGTGAGATTCGGGTCAACCTTAACTGGAACCGTCGCAGCGACAGCAAGGGCGGCGGCTTCTTCTCGATGAAGAAGAGCAATGCCATCGACCTTGATGTAGGCTGCCTCTTCGAACTGCAGGATGGCCTGAAAGGCGCGGTTCAGGCGCTGGGCAACTCGTTCGGTTCGCTCAACACCGAGCCTTTCATCAAACTGATGGGCGATGACCGTACTGGCTCGATCAGTGACGGTGAGTGGCTGCATATCAATGGCGCGCACTGGAGCAAGATCCGTCGCATTCTGGTTTATGCGTTCATCTATGAAGGTGCGCCGAACTGGAAAGAAACCGACGGTGTTGTCACCATTCATGCGCCGGGCCAGCCGCCCATCGAGGTTCGCCTCAACGAAGAAGGTGGTCGTCAGGGCATGTGTGCAATTGCCTTGCTGGAAAATGACAATGGTGCAGTCAAGGTGACGCGTCGGGTGGATTTCCACAATGGCCACAGCAACATGGACAAGGCCTATGGCTGGGGCATGCGCTGGGCTGCCGGTTCCAAGTAAACAATACCGTGGTATTTCTGGGCTGGCTGTGCCGCCTCATGGGAGATAGACATGCTGGACTGGTTGAAAACAAACGCAACGGCTGCTCGCGACAAGCTGGCTTCGGAAGTTTCGAAGTTCAAGAACCGCGAATTCATGGAAGCTGTGGTTTCCGGCTGTGCTCTGGTATCGGCCGCTGACGGCGATATCAGCTCCAGTGAAAAGCAGAAAATGGCTGGCTTCATCCAGAACTCTCAGGAGCTGAAAGTTTTTGACATGAAGGAAGTCATCCAGGGTTTTCAGGAAGCGTGCTCCAAGTTCGAGTTCGATTTTGAAATTGGTCGTGCCGAAGCGTTGAAAACCATCGGCAAGATCAAAAAGAAAGAAGATGCCGCCCGTTTGCTGGTGCGCGTCTGCTGTGCTATCGGTGGCGCTGATGGCAGCTTCGACGAGAAAGAGCGGGAAGTCTGCCGCACGATCTGCCGAGAGCTTGGCCTGAACCCGTCCGATTTCGACCTGTAATTTTTTACCCTAAGGAACGCAGTTAAATGGAAAGCACCTCTCTAGGCTTCCCTCCACTCACGATGGCGGTTTTCGTCGGCCTGGCCATTACGGCCATGGCTATCGACATGTTCTCCCACCGGGGAAACAAGCCGATCACCCTCGCGCAAGCCTCGGCGTGGTCGATTTTCTGGGTCGCCATTTCGCTGGCTTTTGCCGGTTTCCTGTATGTGCAGCACGGCTCCGAAGTCGCCACGCTGTTCGTTACCGGTTACGCGCTGGAAAAAGTGCTGAGCGTCGACAACCTGTTCGTGTTCATGGCCTTGTTCTCCTGGTTCAAGATTCCGGATGGCCTGCGCCACCGCGTTCTGTACTGGGGCATCATCGGTGCCATCGTCTTCCGCGGCATCTTCGTCGCCATCGGTACGGGCCTGCTGGCCCTGGGGCCGTGGGTCGAAGTGGTGTTTGCGGTCATCGTTGCCTGGACCGCCATCATGATGCTCAGAGCGGGTGATGACGACGACGAAGAAGTCGACTACTCGCAACACATGGCGTATCGCTTCGCCAAGAAACTGTTCCCGGTATGGCCGAAGCTGCACGGCAGCAACTTCTTCGTCCGTCGCTCGGTACTGGAAGAAGAAGTCAAAAAACCGGAAAACGCCGGTATCACCCTGGCCGCCAAGGGCGCTCTGTTCGCGACCCCATTGTTCCTGTGTCTGGTTGTGGCTGAAATCTCCGACGTGCTGTTCGCGTTCGACTCCGTGCCGGCAATCATTGCAGTGAGCCGCGAGCCGCTGATCGTGTTCTCGGCCATGCTGTTCGCGATTCTTGGTCTGCGTACCCTGTACTTCGTTCTTGAAGCCCTCAAGCGCTATCTGGTGCATCTGGAGAAAGCGGTTATCGCCTTGCTGTTCTTCATCGCCATCAAACTGGGCCTGAACGCAACCAACCACCTGTTCCACCACGGTTACGAGATCAGCGCCAATACCAGCCTGCTGGTTGTGGTCGTCGTGTTGATCATCGGTATCGTTGCAAGCCTGCTCTTCCCGGGTAAAGAAGAATCCGCTGAAGAAAAAGCGTAAACACTGGATAAAGGAGATAACCGAATCATGGCTTTGACTCTGCAAAAAGGTGGCAACCTTTCGCTGTCGAAAACCGACCCTACCCTGACCAATGTACTGATTGGCCTGGGCTGGGATCCGCGTGCCACTGACGGCCAGGAATTTGACCTGGACGCATTTCTGCTGGGCGCCAATGGCAAGGTCCGCAGTGAAGCTGACTTCATTTTCTACAACCAGCTCAAGAGCGCCGATGGTTCCGTCGAACACACCGGTGACAACCGTACCGGTGCTGGTGATGGCGCTGACGAAGTGCTCAAGGTCAATCTGACCAGCGTTCCTGCTGACGTGGACAAGATCGTCTTCGTTGTGACCATTCACGACGCTGACAGCCGCAAGCAGAACTTCGGTCAGGTGGGCGGCTCGTTTATCCGTGTGCTGAATGAAAAATCCAGCTCGGAAATCGTTCGCTACGACCTGGCGGAAGACGCCTCGACTGAAACCGCGATGATCTTCGCCGAGCTGTATCGCAACAATGGCGAGTGGAAATTCCGCGCAGTGGGTAGCGGCTTCGCCGGTGGCCTGAAAGCTGTGGCCAACTCTTTCGGCATGAATTTCTTATTCGCGCCTAACCATTTTTCCAGAAAGGATTACGAACATGGCAGTAAGTCTGAGTAAAGGCGGTAACGTTTCGCTGTCGAAAGAGGCTCCGGGCCTGACAGAAATCACCGTTGGCCTGGGCTGGGATCCACGTGTTACCGATGGCACCGAGTTCGACCTGGACGCATCGGTCTTCATCGTTGGTGAAAGTGGCAAGGTGTTGGATGACAACAGCTTCATTTTCTACAACAACAAGAAATCGGCCGATGGTTCGGTCGAGCACCTTGGCGATAACCGTTCCGGCGCTGGCGATGGTGATGACGAGTCGGTAAACGTCAAACTCACCGGTCTGGCTGCTGCGGTCAAGAAGCTGGTTTTTGCGGTCACTATCCACTCGGCTGAAGAGCGCAAGCAGAGCTTTGGTCAGGTGTCCAACGCTTACATTCGCGTTGTGAACAAGGCTGACGGCAAGGAAATTGCTCGTTACGACCTGTCGGAAGACGCGTCGACCGAAACCGCGATGATTTTCGGCGAGCTGTACCGCAATGGCGACGAGTTCAAGTTCAAGGCCATTGGTCAAGGCTTTGCAGGCGGTCTGAAGCCGTTGGCAGAAGCGCACGGCGTGGCAATCGGCTAAACCCCGAGCAGCGCACGATAAAAACCCCCGCCAGCAATGGCGGGGGTTTTTTATTGGGGCTGATTACGAGGCTATCGTTGCGCACGCTCCAGCGTAGGACGCATCTTGCGACGCTCTGCATCGCAAAGAGGACGCAGAGCGTCCGGAACGGCATGCGACGCGGAGCGTCGCACGATGGTTGAGATAGTTGAGATAGTCGTTCCGCAGGCTCCGGCTGGGAAAGCAGTTCTCGACGCTCTGCGTTTTACGATAGTTGAGAGCTCGATGCGTTACAAAATCCCTGCACCCTTTGCCGCTTTCAGCCAGTCGGGAAACTCTTCCATCAGCAGGTCATAAAGCTTTTCTTCCGGGATCTCGTCCAGCCGGTCGAGGGCGAAGAAGTTGCAGTTGTCGACAACGCGACCGCCCATGTCATCAAGTTTTTCCAGAATGCCGTAACCGCGTCCGCCAAGGCCGACGAACTGCCAGAAGATCGGCAGCTTCGCCGCTTCGGTCATCAACCTGGTAATTTCGCGATCCTGATGCACGCCGCCGTCGCTGATGAACAGGATGTAGACCGGAGTCTTGTCACCGGACTTCTTGTAGTAGTCGATGACCATGCGCATTGCCTTGGGCTCATCGTTGATGCGTGCGCCCAGTTCCCAGTCTTTCCAGCCGCCATGATCGGTTTTGATGAAGTTCTGGAAGTTGCTCAGCGTCACCGCACTTAACTGCTGGGGCTTTGCTCCGAAGGCCCAGCAGTCCAGTGCGCCGTCGTCGTCGAAATGCACGGCAAGCGGAATCAGGCGATCTACCACTTCCTGAACATGACCGCGGGTGTACTGCGGGTTCATCGAACCGGACGCATCCAGTACCAGACCAACCCTGGCCTTGGTATCGGTCAGTCTGGCTTTTTCCAGGCTGACCTGAGCCTTTTTGGCCAGGCTTATCAATTGCGGTGCGGCGTCAGCGATTTTCTTTTCCAGCGAAATACGCGGGGGTGCTGCTGGCGGGGGGGCTGGAGCATCAGCCACTTCGCCGCCGAAATGCACCACCAGCGCGTCCAGCCCGGCGTTATAGCCCTGCAGATTGGAGGCGATGCGCCACTCGCCGTTCTTGCGATAGATATCGGCGACCACGATGGCTTTTTCGGCGGTGAAGGTTGCACCGGAGAACTCGCCGCGAGCCACTTCTCGGCCCTGACTCTGGATGCTGAAATGGCTCGCCTGAATCTCGCTCATGGTGCCCGCACCATCGATGGACGCAGTAAATACCAATCGCTCTATCGAGGCAGGCAAGCCCGCGAGCGATAGCTGAAAATCCCCGCCATTGACTTGTTTGACGCTGTTGCAGGGGCTGCTCGGCTGATTGAAGAAAACCATGTAGCGGTCGTCCGACAGCTTGCCGTTGGCATCGACGCCGAAGCAGACGTAATCAATGACCTGTGCGGACTTGATGGCAATCGACAGGGTGAGATCAGAGTCCTGAATCAGGCTGGACAGGGGAACACGTTGACCTTGAGTAATCTGCATGTCTCTTCCTTGGCAGTGAGGGCGCAGCATAGCCCTCGGTCGAATGACGAAGTGCTGACGTTAACGTTCGCTTCTGCCCACCCCGGCAGGCCCTGCTGCCAGCATGCGCCCGGCCAGTCGAGAGAAAGGCAGGCTTTGCAGCCACACAGTTCCAGGCCCGGTCAGCCTGGCGAAAAACACGCCTTCGCCGCCGAACAGCATCGACTTGATGCCGCCACCAACCATGCGGATATCGTAATCGACTGTCTGCGTCATGGCCGCCAGACATCCGGTATCGACATCCAGCGATTCACCTGCCGCCAGCTCGATCTTGCGCACTGTGCCGCCCATGTGCACGAATACCCAGCCGTCGCCTTCCAGCTTTTGCAGAATGAAACCTTCGCCACCGAACAGGCCAGTGAGGATTTTTTTCTGAAACTGGATACCAATGGATACACCTTTGGCACCGGCCAGAAAGCTGTCCTTCTGGCAGATCAGTTTGCCGCCGAAATCCCGCAGGTTCAGTGGCAGGATGGTGCCGGGGTAGGGCGCTGCAAACGCCACGCGTCCTTTGCCCGAACCCTGTTGCGAAAACACCGTGGTGAACAGGCTTTCGCCGGTCAGCATGCGCTTGCCTGCACCGAACAGCGAACCCAGCAGCCCTGAAGACTGGTTGCTGCCGTCGCCGAAGATGGTTTCCATTTGCACGTCGCAGGTCTTGTACATCATCGCCCCGGCTTCGGCGACGGCGCTTTCGCCGGGATCAAGCTCCAGCTCGACGAATTGCGTTTCCGCACCGTACAGCTTGAAGTCCACGCCATCGGTGGTTTGCGCCAGGCCATAGCCGCCCGAGGCGTTCGGGTCTGGCGTGAATGAAGGACGCTTGGCAGGTGTAGGTGTAGGTGTAGGTGTAGGTGCAGCCTGTGCGGGCAGCCCGGACGGCTTCGGCTGGATCATGTCCGGCGTCGGGTCCGGGAAGGGCGTCACGCCGTCCTTCTTCATGGCGCGCACCTGCGCCACCTGATAGATCGGTTGCCAGTCCGGCATGCCCTGTTTCCAGCACCATGCGCCGGGTGACTCACGGGCAATCAGCCGTGCAGCGTCCGCATCCATCGGGCCAAGCTGTCGGCCCGCATTCATCACAAACCATTGTTCCAAAGCGTCTACTCCCGAGCGAATCGTGACAGTCGTTTGTGCGCGCGTTTTTGCGCGATATTCAGAGGCTCAGGCGCATGGACAGGTCCACGGCCTTCACGTCCTTGGTCATCGCACCAATGGAAATGTAATCCACACCGGTCTCGGCAATCACCCGCAGGGTGTCGTCATTGATGCCGCCGCTGGCTTCCAGACGGGCGCGGCCTGCGGTGAGACGCACGGCTTCGCGCATGTCATCGAGGCTGAGTTCATCGAGCATGATGATATCGGCGCCTGCGTCCAGCGCCTGCTTGAGTTCACTCAGGCTTTCCACCTCGACTTCCACAGGCTTGCCCGGCGCAATCCGGTGGGCTGCCTCTACTGCCTGGGCAATGCCGCCACAGGCTGCGATATGGTTTTCCTTGATCAGAAACGCGTCGTATAGACCGATGCGATGGTTATGACAGCCACCGCAGGTGACGGCGTATTTCTGCGCCAGGCGCAGGCCCGGAAGTGTCTTGCGGGTGTCCAGCAATTTGACCTGGGTGCCCGAGACCATGTCTGCGAAGTACTGCGCACGCGTGGCCACACCCGAAAGCATCTGCAGAAAATTGAGCGCGCTGCGTTCGCCGGTTAGCAGCGAGCGAGCCGGACCTTCCAGGTGAAACAGCGCCTGATTCGGGCTGACCCGGTCGCCATCGGTCACCTGCCAGTGCACCGCCACGCGAGGGTCCAGTTGGCGGAAGACCGTATCGACCCATGCGGTGCCGGCGATCACCGCTGCATCGCGGGAAATGATGGTGGCCTTGGCCAGCCGTTCCGCCGGAATCAATTGGGCGGTGATATCGCCGCTGCCGACATCCTCAAGCAATGCGCGGCGCACATTGGCTTCGATCTCGGCGGTCAGGTCGGCAATTCGTAAATTCGGCATAGCGGGCTCCAGTAGCAAAGTCGTCCGAGTATAAGGCACCGCACACCGCTAACCCACCTGCGGCGATGCTCCGGTGCAGCGTTGAGAACATGCAGTTGGTCGGTTTGGCAAATTCGTTTGCGATGGAAAGCGAATATCGCGGTCTATCGCAGCATATGAGTGCCTTGTCACAGTTCCAACGACAACCATAGAAGTGTCACTGGCGTTGATGACAAGTTTTGAAAGATAATCCGACTTGTAATTGACGTCATGACTTTGACGTTTTGCAAGGCCAAGCGGGTCGCTTCACAGTGCGAGGGTAGCAAGCCACGTTTGTGATGGGGTTCAGGTTGTTTCCTGTCAGGGGGTGTAATGCCGAACGACGAAAAAGTAGTGCCGTTGAGCAAACTGCTCCCCGCGCAGGGGGCCGGTACTCCTTTGGCCCGATTACCTGTTGTGTTGTTGCAGGTCCGCGACAAGGCGGCCCAGCAGCTCAAGGATGCGTTGCAGGCGCTGTTCGACAACGCCGACGATACGCTGTTCGAAATGGCTGACCGCGCCCGCAGCAATACTGATCAGAACATCTTCTTTGAAGCCATGCGCGACCTGCGCCTCAAGCGCAAAAGTATCGAGCGTGGCTTCCTCGACAAGTTTTATGAGTCTTTTCTGGCTTTGGGCCAGTATCAGATTCACGAGCCCGTGCTGCCCACCGCCGTGTCGTTCGATAAGCTGGCGCTGGTGCATAACGATGATCTCGAGAAGACCGTGGCTGTGGATGCTATGGTCAGCAAGGTCATGAGTCGTGACAGCCTCGCGCTGGGCCAGCTCACTGCACGCCTGAATGTTCTGATTCCGCAAGCTATCGCCGAGGATTCCAACCCGTTGGGTCCGGCAATGCTGTGCCGGTTTTTCCTCGATGCAGGACGTAGCCTTGGCGTCGAGATCAAGGTCAAGCTGATCATTCTCAAACTATTCGAGAAATACGTCCTGGCCAATACTGACCACCTTTATAGTGAAGCCAATCAACTGCTGATTGCCACGGGTGTGTTGCCGGACATGAAAGCACTGCCGGCCCGTCGATCGTCTGATCGGGCGGCTCCCAGGAATCGCGTCTCCGAGATGTCCGATCCTGCGCTGAATGAAGCCGCCGACAAGCTCGACAAGGGGGTGCAGGAGGTTTTCTCTGCCCTGCAGGAATTGTTGCTGCAGGTTCGCGGCAACCTTGCTCCGCGTCATGAGCCCAATGCCGAGGTTCGGCCGATTTCCAGCAGGGACCTGCTGCGCCTGCTTTCTCACCTGCAGCAGTACGTCCCGTCTCAAGACACCGCAGACGATTTTGACCTGCGCAATCAGCTGGAACAGTTGCTGACCCGAGTCAACGTCAAAACCGGCAAATCCAGGATTGTCGGCGGCGGCGACGAGGATGTGATCAACCTGATTGCCATGCTCTTCGAGTTTATCCTTGATGATCGCAACCTGACGCCTTCATTGCGTGCGCTGATCGGGCGCTTGCAGATTCCGATGCTTAAAGTAGCTGTGCTCGATAAAAGCTTTTTCAGCCGCGGCAGCCATCCGGCCCGCCGCCTGCTCAACGAAATTGCCACTGCCGCGCTGGGTTGGGGCAGCCGTGATGACTATCAGCGCGACTCGCTTTATCAGCGCGTCGAGCAGATCGTGCAGCGCCTGCTCAATGACTTTGTCGATGATCCGGCAATCTTCTCTGAATTGCTGGCGGATTTTCTGGCGTTCACCAGTGACGAACGTCGTCGCAGCGAGCTGCTTGAACAGCGCACCCGCGATGCCGAAGAGGGGCGCGCTCGTGCCGAACTGGCACGGCAGCAGGTGCAGCATGAGTTGAATCAGCGCCTGCTGGGCCGCACATTGCCGGAGATGGTTGTGCGTCTGCTGCAGGAAGCCTGGAGCAAGGTGCTTCTGCTGACCTGTCTCAAGCATGGCGAAGAGTCCAGCGAATGGCAGGCCGGACTGGCAACCATGGATGAGCTGATCTGGAGCGTCGAACAACATGACGACCCCCAGGCGCTGCAGCGCTTGCTCGAGCTGGTGCCCGGGCTGCTCAAGTCCCTGCGCGATGGCCTGACCAGCGCTGCGTTCGACCCGTTTGCCACCAGTGAATTCTTCAGCCAGCTGGAATCGCTGCACGTTCAGGCGTTCCAGCACTTCTCGCGCTTGCAGGAAGGTGGTGATGATGCACAAGGTGGTGATACGTCGTTGACAGGCGCACAGCTCGTTGAAAGCCCGCCGATGATGGCCGTTGTTGAAGAAATCGTTCTGGTCACCCCCGAAGAGCGGATGCTCAATGAGCCGACTGTGCAGCTGCCTGCCGACGATGCCGGTCTGCAGATGGTCGACAAATTGCGCGTCGGTTGCTGGGTCGAGATTCAGGAAGATGAAGAGCACAAGCTGCGCTGCAAACTGACCGCGATTGTCGAGCCGACCGGGCGCTATGTGTTCGTCAACCGAACCGGCATGAAGGTCCTGGAAAAGACCCGTACCGGTCTTGCCATCGAGTTTCGGCGCGGTGCCGTGCGGATTCTCGATGATGCGCTGCTGTTCGACCGGGCACTGGAATCGGTCATCAGCAACCTGCGCAAGCTCAAGGGTGCCTGATCGTTATCTGATTGACCGTCTTGCCGACGCTCCGCATTGGCATGCAGTTCGACGATCTGCGTCACACGTCTCTGGTGTATAGAGCGTGTTTCCTACACCGCGGGTCAACGGCTAAACCTCCACATCCATTCCTGTCGCGGGCATAATCAGCGCCACTTATCCGCCCGTTCAAGGAGCGCTCATGCAACTGGACTCCGCAAGCGGCTGGTGCGATGGCGTACAGCATTGCCCTTCACCCAACTTCAATGCGCGGCCCGAAGGCGAAATCTCGCTGCTGGTCATCCACAACATCAGTCTGCCGCCTGCGCAATTCAAGACTGGCAAGGTGCAGGCTTTCTTTCAGAACCAGCTCGACAGCACCGAGCATCCCTACTTTGTGGGGATTGCCGATCTGCGCGTTTCAGCGCATTTTCTGATTGAACGTGATGGCGAGGTCATTCAGTTCGTCTCCTGTCTTGATCGCGCGTGGCACGCAGGGGTTTCCAGTTTTCAGGGTCGTGAGGGCTGTAATGACTTCTCTGTCGGCATTGAGCTGGAAGGAACTGACGAGCAGCCGTTCACCGAGGCGCAGTACCACGCTCTGATCGAGCTGACGCGTCAATTGCGTCAGGCTTTCGTGGCAATCACCCCCGAGCGCATCTGCGGTCACAGTGACATAGCGCCGGGACGCAAGACTGACCCAGGCCCCTTTTTCGACTGGGCCAGGTTTCAAGCGGCTTTGCTGGATTGATGTGAGGGACGAACAATGAGTTTTCTGGTGCTACTGCTGGCCGTTCTTGTCGAGAAGTTTTCGGCGCTGCGTCAGCGCGTTCAGCGTGACGGGCCCTGGCTGAAGGAACTGGCTAGGCTCGAAGCCAGCCCGCGGACGGCGGCACGTCCCTGGGTCATGCTGGCGCTGCTGGTTCTAGTGCCTGTCCTGCTGCTGCAACTGGCGCTGACCATCATCGGCTCGGTGGCTTATGGCTGGCTGGTCCTGCCTATCCACCTGCTGGTGCTGATCTACAGCCTGGGTCGGGTTGACCTGATCGCGGTACTCGGGCCGTTTCGTGATGCCTGCAGGCGTGGTGATACGCAGGCCGCGGTGCACGTGGCCGGGCGCGACATGGGTGTGCAGGCAGATAACGGCGAGCAATTGCTGCAAGGCGTGCAGGGCTACATGCTCTGGCAGGCGTTTCAGAGTTTCTTCGCCGTTATTTTCTGGTATTTCGTGCTCGGCCCGGTAGCGGCATTGGCCTACAGGCTGTTGGCGCTTGCCGCTGAACAGGGCACGACACCTGCACTGGTAGAGCGGGCAGGACAACTGCGCCACGCCTTTGAATGGGTGCCGGTCAGGCTGCTCGCCGCAAGCTTTGCGCTGGTCGGCAACTTTGTAGCCGTGAGTCGCGTGATGTTGCACGAACTGCTCAACTGGAACATCAGCGCCGCACAGCTGATTACGCGTGTGGGTTGCGCTGCCAGCGAGGTGCCGCCGCCGGTGATCGGTCCGCAAGGTGTCACCGGTCTCGACATGCTCTGGGAGCTGCTGGTTCGTGCTGCAATTGTCTGGTACGCAGGATTTGCGTTGTGGACCCTGTTGCGCTGATCGGCTCGGCAGTTTTGACCCAACGATTTTGACTTATGCGCTGGCCGTACGAGGCCAGCCGAACAGCTCGCAGGCATTCTCGGTGCTCGCCTGGGCCATGCGCTCCGAGGGGATCTTCATCAGGTCAGCGAGCGCCTGGCAAATGTCAGGCAAGTGCTGCGGGCTGTTGCGCGTGTAGGGATGCATGGCAGGTGCCATGTCCGGTGAGTCGGTTTCCAGCACGACGCTGTCCAGCGGCAGCTCGGCGATGACACGATGCATGCGCAGCGCCTGGGGCCATGTCGCTGCGCCGCCGAGGCCCAGTTTGAAACCCAGCTTTATGTATTCACGCGCCTCTTCACGACTGCCTGCAAAGGCGTGAACAATGCCGCTGCGTTTGAGTTTGTGGCGTTTGAGGGCGGCAATTACGTCAGCGTGGCTGCGGCGCACATGCAGCAGGGCGGGCAGGTTGAAGTCTGATGCCAATTGCAGTTGTGCTTCAAAGAGCTCCTGCTGACGTGGCTTGTCCGGATGCTCGACGTAATAATCCAGACCGATCTCGCCCACTGCACACAGCTGCGGATGGCCTTGTAGACGCGTCAGCCAGTCCGCCAGCTCGTTCAGATGTTCGGTCCGGTGCTCATCGATATACACCGGATGCAGCCCGAAAGCTGCGTGCAGGGCAGGGTTTGCTTCGGTCAGATCCCACAGCCGCTGCCAGTTGCGCTGATACACCCCAAGCACCACGATGCGCTGCACGCCGAGTGCCAGGCAGCTATCCAGGACCTGGGCGCGGTCGGCATCGAAATCCGCAAAGTCCAGGTGGGTGTGGGTATCGATCAGCGTCACATTCACACCTCGTGAATACGTTGCTTGAAGGCGCGTGCAATGGCATGGACGCCAGGCTGATAAGTATCCTTCTCGATAGCGGCCAGGGCTAGTCGCAGCGCCGTGTCGGCGATCAACTGATGCTGCTGGGCCATGGCATTGACGGGCAACGGCAGGAAGTCCAGCAGTTGTGTATCGCCAAAGGTGCCCAGGTGCAATTGAGTCGATTGCAGTGCCTGACTTTGCAGCACATCGAACACGCCTTGCAGCAGCACATAGGACGTGGTGATCAGCGCATCGGGAAAATGCCCCTCACGCTGTAGCATCTCGGTCATCAAACGCTGGCCACACTGACGGCTGAACGCTTCGCCGTGCTCGATGATGGTGGCTCCGGTAAAACCGTCGAGTGCGTGTTCGAAGCCTGCGGCACGCGCGCGACTGATGCTCAGCTCTGGGCGTGCTCCGATCAGGGCGATGTGTCGCGGTCGGGTTTGCAGCAGGCTGCGGGTCAGTTGCAGGCTCGCGTCATGGTCGTCGCTGACCACCGAGCAGAAAAATTCGGGATTCATTTCCCGGTCGATGGCGATGATCGGCATGCCCTTGAGCTGCAAGTCGCGGTAGCTGTCGTCATCAGGTGGCAAGCAACTGGCGACCAGTAGCGCATCGCAACGGCGTGCACGGAAAAGCTGCAAGAGCTGCAGTTCGCTGACAGGGTCGTCATCGGAGCTGGCAATCAGCAGTTGATAGCCGAGACTGCGTGCGCCCTGTTCAAGCAATTTGGCGATGCGCGCATAACTGGGGTTTTCCAGGTCCGGCAGGATGAAGCCCAGCGTTTTGCTGTGACGGCTGCGCAGGCCCGCCGCTTGCGGGTTGGGTCGGAAGTCATGCTGCTCGACCACTGCCTTGACGCGCTCGACCGTTGCCGGGCTGATGCGTTGTTGTTCGGCCTTGCCATTGATCACGTAACTGGCCGTAGTGACAGAAACACCTGCCAGACGTGCGATATCGCTCAGTTTCACCCCGAAATTTCCTTTAGTCAGGTAAGTGGCTCTGGACAGTCGAATTATTTTTGCTATGACGATGATCTTTACACCAGACCGTAGGAAATTCCCATGTGCTTCAAGTATTTTGGGAAGTGTCCCACAGTGATCAGACCGACTGGGCTTCAATGAATCCCTAGAATCGAGTAACGTGCCGGGCAATTGTAGATTAAACGATTCAGCACGCCTGTTGTCTGCTGCAATCGAGATGAAAGTGATGTCCGATACGATGTCCGGACAAGCATCACTTGCATCCCCCAAGCTGTCGATCACGTGATCGTCATTAAAACAAGAATCAGGTGGCGCCTTGGCGCTGCACAGGAGTCAAGGCAATGCTCGAACTCACTCTGGAGCAAATATCCATGGCCCGGTCGGCTGTGGATAAAACTGCCGCACTTAAGCTGATTGCCGACCACCTGGTCGCTGATGGCCTGGTTGCCGAGGGCTACCTCACCGGGCTGATGAGCCGTGAGCAGCAGGGCTCGACCTTTCTCGGTCAGGGCATCGCCATCCCGCACGGTACCCCCGAAACCCGCGATCTGGTGGTTACCACCGGTGTGCGTCTGATGCAGTTCCCCGAAGGGGTGGACTGGGGCGACGGGCAAATGGTCTATCTGGCGATTGGTATTGCGGCCAAGTCCGATGAGCACTTGCGTCTGCTGCAACTGCTGACCCGCGCATTGGGTGAAGAGGATCTGGGCCAGGCGCTGCGCGAAGCCAGGACGCCGGAAGACCTGCTCAAATTGTTGCAGGGCGCACCTCAGGAACTGGCGCTCGACGCACAGATGATCAGCCTCGGCGTATCGGCCGACGATTTTGAAGAACTGGTCTGGCGCGGCGCACGCCTGCTGCGCAAAGCCGACTGCGTGAGCAACGGGTTCGCTGCCGTGCTGCAGCAGGTTGAAGCGTTGTCGCTGGGTGATGGCCTGTGGTGGCTGCACAGCGAGCAAACCGTCAAACGTCCGGGTCTGGCGTTCGTCACGCCGGACAAACCTATCCGCTATCTGGGCCAGCCGCTGACCGGTCTGTTCTGTCTCGCCAGTCTGGGTGAGGCGCATCAGGCGCTGCTGGAGCGTCTGTGCCTGTTGCTGATCGAAGGCCGTGGTCATGAGTTGGGCCACGCCACCAACAGTCGCGTTGTGCTGGAAGCTCTGGGCGGCGAAGTGCCTGCCGAATGGCCGACCCAGCGCGTCCAGCTGGCCAACGCCCACGGCCTGCACGCCCGCCCGGCGAAGATACTGGCGCAACTGGCCAAGGAATTTGACGGCGAGATCCGCATGCGCGTGCTGGAAAGCGGCGAATCTGCGGTGTCGGCCAAGAGCCTGAGCAAGCTGCTCAGCCTCGGCGCACGCCGTGGTCAGACGCTGGAGTTCATTGCCGAACCGACGATTGCCAACGACGCGTTGCCTGCCCTGATCGCCGCAGTGGAGCAGGGCCTGGGTGAAGAAGTCGAACCGTTGCCCGTTGCTTCAGAGGCTCAAGCTGCGCCAGCGCCTGCTGCTGTAGCCAAGCCGCTCAACGCCCCGGCTGCCGGCAGCGTGTTGCAGGCCGTGCCTGCTTCGCCGGGCATTGCTATCGGCCCGGCCCACGTTCAGGTGCTGCAAATCTTTGATTATCCGCAGCAGGGTGAGTCTGTGGCTGCCGAACGCGAGCGTCTGCACAAGGCGATCGGTGAAGTCCGCAGCGACATCGAAAACCTCATTCAGCGCAGCAAGTCCAAGGCTATCCGGGAAATCTTCATCACCCACCAGGAGATGCTCGAAGACCCGGAACTGACCAACGAAGTCGAGGCGCGCCTCAACAACGACGAAAGTGCGGCTGCGGCCTGGGCCACGGTCATCGAGACCGCTGCCGTTCAGCAGGAACAACTGCAGGACGCGCTGCTGGCCGAGCGTGCCGCCGACCTGCGTGATGTGGGGCGGCGCGTGCTGGCGCAGATCTGCGGCGTCGAAACCGTCGCAGCCCCGGACGAACCTTACATTCTGGTGATGGACGAAGTCGGCCCATCCGACGTAGCCCGTCTGGACCCGGCGCAGGTCGCTGGCATCCTCACTGCCCGTGGCGGCGCGACCGCGCACAGTGCCATCGTGGCGCGTGCGCTGGGCATTCCTGCCCTCGTCGGTGCCGGTGACGAAGTGCTGCTGCTCAAGCCGGGCACCGTGCTGCTGCTCGACAGCCAGCGCGGGCGGCTGACCGTCGCACCTGATGAAGCAACCCTGCAGCGCGCCGCTCAGGACCGCGATGCCCGCGAAGAGCGTCTCAAGGCCGCAGCGGCAGCGCGTATGGAGCCTGCTGTGACGCGTGACGGGCATGCCGTCGAAGTGTTCGCCAATATCGGCGATAGCACCGGGACGCCAGCGGCTGTGGAGCAGGGCGCGGAAGGCGTTGGCCTGCTGCGCACCGAGTTGCTGTTCATGGCGCATTCTCAGGCCCCCGATGAAGCGACGCAGGAAGCTGAATACCGTCGCGTGCTGACTGATCTGGGCGGCCGTCCGCTGGTGGTGCGTACGCTGGACGTGGGTGGCGACAAACCACTGCCTTACTGGCCGATCGCCAAAGAGGAAAACCCGTTTCTTGGCGTACGCGGTATCCGCCTGACCCTGCAACGCCCGGATGTGATGGAAAGCCAGTTGCGCGCCCTGTTACGCGCCGCAGACAGCGGCCCGCTGCGCATCATGTTCCCAATGATCGGCACGCTTGAAGAGTGGCGTCAGGCGCGGGAAATGACCGAGCGGTTGCGCGAGGAGATTCCGGTCAGCGACCTGCAACTGGGGATCATGATCGAAGTGCCATCGGCGGCGCTGATTGCCCCGGTGCTGGCCAAGGAAGTGGACTTCTTCAGCATCGGCACCAACGACCTGACGCAGTACACCATGGCCATCGACCGTGGTCACCCGACGCTGTCGGCCCAGGCTGACGGCCTGCACCCATCGGTGCTGCAACTGATCGACATGACCGTGCGCGCTGCGCATGCCAACGGTAAATGGGTGGGCGTATGCGGCGAACTGGCCGCCGACCCGCTGGCGGTGCCGATTCTGGTCGGGCTGGGCGTGGATGAATTGAGTGTATCGGCGCGCAGCATTGGCGAGGTCAAGGCGTGCGTGCGTGAGCTGACCCTGAGCAGCGCGCAACAACTGGCGCAAAATGCGCTGACGGCGGGCAGCGCCGCCGAAGTTCGTGCGCTTGTGGAGGCTGTGTAATGGCTAAGATTCTTACCCTGACCATGAACCCGGCGCTGGACCTGACTGTGCAGTTGGGCCAGTTGGAGCTGGGCCAGGTCAACCGCAGCAATGCAATGCTCACTCACGCAGCGGGCAAAGGCCTGAATGTGGCGCAGGTGCTGGCAGACTTGGGCCACGACCTGACCGTTGCCGGTTTTCTCGGTGTCGACAACCAGCAAGCGTTCGAGGCGTTGTTCGAACGTCGCAACTTTGTTGACGAGTTTGTCCGTGTGCCGGGAGAAACCCGCAGCAATATCAAGCTGGCCGAAGGCAGTGGCCGCATCACCGACCTGAACGGCCCTGGCCCGCAGGTCAGTGAAGAGGCACAGCAAGCGCTGTTCGCCCGTGTGCAACAGATTGCATCAGGTTTCGATGTCGTCGTGGTTGCTGGCAGCCTGCCGCGTGGTGTCACGCCGGAGTGGCTGCACAAACTGTTGGTGATGCTCAAGGACCTCGGTCTGAAAGTAGCGCTGGACAGCAGCGGCCTGGCCCTGCGCGCCGGTCTTACCGCCGGGCCGTGGCTGATCAAGCCCAACACCGAAGAACTGGCCGATGCGCTCGACGCACCGATCATTTCCATTGCCGCGCAAGCCGAAGTGGCTGCTCGCCTGCACACGCAGGGCATCGAGCATGTGGTGATCTCTCAGGGCTCTGAAGGCGTGCACTGGTTCAGTCCAAGTGTGGCGCTGCACTCGCTGCCGCCCAAGGTCACGGTGGCCAGCACGGTAGGTGCTGGCGATTCGCTTCTGGCCGGCATGGTGCACGGGCTGATCAGCGCTCACGAGCCACAGAAGACCTTGCGCACCGCTACGGCGATTGCCGCCATGGCAGTGACCCAGATCGGTTTCGGTATCACCGATGCCGCGCAACTCAAACGGCTTGAAGGCGGCGTCACTGTACGCAGCCTTTCAGAACAATAAGAGAGGATCGTCATGAAGTTAGCCATAGTTACGGCCTGCCCGAACGGCAAGGTCAGCAGCGTACTCAGCGCACGATTGCTCGAAGCGGCGGCCCTGCGCCAGGGCTGGGAAACCAGCGTCGAAATCATCGATCCCAATAAGGCCGATCAGCACTTGTCCGCTCAGGACATCGAAGCCGCCGATCTTGTCCTGGTGGTCAATACCGGTCCGGTGGACCTGAGCCGCTTTGTCGGCAAACGCCTGTTTCAGGATTCGCCTGCGCATGCGTTGCAGGATGTCGACAGTTTTCTGCAGCGCGCCGAGCGAGAAGCGCAGGTGCATGTGGCTTCCGAAGCCGCGGCGCCTCAGGCAAGCGGTGATACGGGCGCGCAACCGCGCATCGTTGCGATCACGGCTTGTCCGACCGGCGTCGCGCACACGTTCATGGCGGCCGAAGCGATCCAGCAGGCTGCCAAGCGTCTGAATTACGACCTGCAAGTCGAAACCCAGGGTTCGGTCGGTGCGCGCAACCCGCTCAGCGCCAAGGCCATCGCCGATGCCGACGTGGTGCTGCTGGCGGCGGATATCGAGGTCAATACCGACCGCTTTGCCGGCAAGAAGATCTACCGTTGCGGCACCGGGATCGCCCTCAAGCAGTCCGAGGCGACCCTGAAAAAAGCCTTGGCGGAAGGGCAGGTGGAATCCGATGAGGCCACCGCCAAGTCACCCGCCAGGCAAGAAAAGACGGGCGTCTACAAGCACTTGCTGACCGGTGTTTCGTTCATGCTGCCGATGGTGGTGGCGGGCGGGCTGTTGATCGCTCTTTCCTTCGTGTTCGGTATCACCGCGTTCAAAGAGCCGGGCACGCTGGCTGCGGCACTGATGCAGATCGGTGGGGAGGCGGCGTTCAAACTGATGGTGCCGTTACTGGCCGGTTACATCGCCTATTCGATTGCTGACCGTCCGGGGCTGGCACCCGGCATGATCGGTGGTCTGTTGGCGAGTACGCTGGGTGCCGGGTTCATTGGCGGTATCGTTGCCGGTTTTCTGGCTGGTTACAGTGCTGCCGCGATCAACCGCTACGCACGTCTGCCTGCCAGTGTCGAAGCGCTCAAGCCGATTCTGATCATCCCGTTGTTGTCTAGCCTGTTCACCGGTCTGGTCATGATCTATGTGGTCGGCAAGCCGGTTGCGGGCATGCTGGAAGCCTTGACGCACTTCCTCGACAGCATGGGCACCACCAACGCCATCCTGCTGGGCGTGGTGCTCGGTGCAATGATGTGCGTCGACCTTGGTGGGCCGATCAACAAGGCGTCCTATGCGTTCTCGGTCGGTCTGCTGGCGTCCCAGAGCTATGCGCCGATGGCCACTGCCATGGCTGCCGGTATGGTGCCGCCCATCGGTATGGGCATCGCCACGATCCTGGCCCACCGCAAGTTCGCCCAGAGCGAGCGAGAGGCAGGCAAGGCGGCGTTCGTGCTGGGGCTGTGCTTCATCTCGGAAGGTGCCATTCCCTTCGCTGCAAAGGACCCGTTGCGGGTGATTCCGGCCAGTGTCGTGGGTGGCGCGCTGACCGGTGCATTGTCGATGTACTTCGGCTGTAAGCTGATGGCGCCACACGGCGGCCTGTTTGTGATGCTGATCCCCAACGCCATCAACCATGCGCTGTTGTATCTGCTGGCGATTATCGCCGGTAGCGTGCTGACCGGCGTGGTCTACGCGCTGATCAAGCGTCCAGAGCCGGTGGACATGGAAGTGGCGCCCGCAGGCGCCTGATTACCGATTGCAAGCGCCCTCAGCGTACCAGCGCGAGGGCAACCCCCTGGCCACCGCCGATGCACAGCGTGGCCAGGCCCTTCTTGGCATCGCGCCTGATCATCTCGTGCAGCAGTGTCACCAGCACGCGGCAGCCTGACGCGCCAATCGGGTGGCCAAGGGCGATGGCACCACCATTGACGTTGAGCTTTTGCGGGTCCAGCCCCAGTTCCTTGCCGACCGACAGCGACTGTGCGGCAAATGCTTCGTTGGCTTCGATCAGATCCAGTTCGTCCAGCGACCAGCCAGCCTTGTCCAGGCAGCGCCGGGTTGCACTGACCGGGCCGACACCTGCGTTGGCGTACGCGGCGACGCGCGCCAGCACTGGCAGGCCCAACTGCTCGGCTTTGGCCGCGCTCATCAGCATCACGGCGGCGGCACCGTCGTTGAGCGAAGACGCGTTACCAGCGGTGACGGTGCCGTCCTTCTTGAACGCAGGTTTGAGTTTGCCGAGTGTTTCGGCCGTGGTGCCAGCGCGGGGCTGTTCGTCAGTGGCGAATGATAATGGCTCGCCCTTGCGCTGAGGGATCAGGATCGGGGTGATCTCATCGACAAAGCGCCCGCCTTCAATGGCCGCAATCGCTTTTTGCTGAGACAGGGCAGCGAACTGATCCTGGGCTTCACGGCTGATGTCGTACTGCTGCGCGAGGTTCTCGGCGGTGATGCCCATGTGGTAGTCATTGAATGCATCCCACAGACCATCAGTGATCATGGTGTCGACCATGCTGGTGTGGCCCATGCGCAAACCGGTGCGTGCGCCCGGCAGTACGTAGTTGGACAGGCTCATGTTTTCCTGGCCGCCAGCAATGATGACCTCGGCATCACCGCAGCGAATCGCCTGGGTCGCCAGGTGCAGTGCCTTGAGACCCGAGCCGCAGACTTTGTTCAGGGTCATGGCCGGTACCGAGAAGGGCAGGCCCGCCTTGATGGCGGCCTGTCGCGCCGGGTTCTGGCCTGCGCCGGCGGTGAGCACCTGGCCCATGATGACTTCATCGACTTGCGCGCCGTCCACGCCGGTCTGCACCAGCAGTTGACGAATGACTGCAGCGCCAAGATCTACAGCAGCAATGGCAGCCAGAGAACCCTGAAAACTGCCGACGGCGGTACGGGTGGCGGCGACGATAACGACGTCCTGCATGGTGCTGATCCTCATTGTTATTGAGAGCTCATGGTGGCACAGATAGGCAGGCAGGTTCCAACCGTGAACCGCTCGGTCACGTTTTGCCGAAAACCTTTACGTAACGTCCATGCGGCGTCTGGCACGTTGCGCTGATCCGTCCCGTACGGCCCAACGCAAAATGGGCGCGGTGTTGTTGACGCCCAGGCGGATCATCCGGCGCTGCACGGGACCCTGGGTAATGTCGAGCATTTCGCTGGCCCAGTCCGGCAGCAAGTCGATACCGGCACGCATCATCAACACACCGAAAGGCTTGGCCAGCCAGTTGGGCGCAGGGGCATTAAGCAGCAGGCGCAGCACTTCGTAACTGCGTTCGTCACATACCAGTTGCCCGCGAATGTCTGCCAGATAATCAGCGATGGCCTGACGTGAGCGCGGAACATTACGAGCCCCGAGCCGTTCGGCAACCAGCGCTGTTTCAGCGTAGTACGCGTCCTGATCGACGAGCGACATATCCGGGTTGAGGTAGCGCAAGTGGGCTGCGAGAAAGCTGCTGACTTCGGCCACATGCACCCAGGTCAGCAAATCCGGATCGCTGGCGGCATACGGCCGGCCATCGGGCGCGGTGCCGACGATATTGAGGTGAATGTTGCGCACCTTGTCGATCAGCCAGTTGGCATCTCGCGTGGAGCCGTAGGTAGTGCCGGACAGAAACTGCCCGGTGCGCCGCAGGCGGCCGAGCATGTCCTGACGAAAGTTGGAGTGGTCCCAGATGCCCGCCAGTGCCAGCGGGTGCAAAGCCTGCAACATCAAGGCGCTGATGCCGCCGACCAGCATGCTGGTGAAGTCGCCGTGTACCTTCCAGCACACTGCCTGAGGACCAAACAGACCGGGGTCGCCCTTGGGGTTCTCCAGATCCAGCTGGCCCAGGGCCAGGCCGGTAAGGCTGATGACCTGGGTTTCGATGCGGGTGCGGATGAATTCCATGTCGTGCTCGTGCATCGGGGAGGGCGTGGATAAAACTGACTGAAGCTCTCATGCCAAGCGCGCAGCGCTCACTGTGATGCACAAGTCCAACTGACTATCGTGCCGACGCTCCGCGTCGGCATGCAGTTCTGGACGCTTTGCGTCCTCTTTGTGACGCAGAGCGTCACGAACGGCGTTCCCACGCGGAGCGCGGGAACGATGGTCATAACCATGAGAGGGACAAATCAGCCGCGGTGACGGCCGCGGAAGTAGTTGATCAGGCCTTGGGTCGATGCATCGTCAGCCGGCTCTTCGGTGCCTCCGGTCAGACGCTGGTACACGGCCTTGCCCATCTCCTTGCCCAGTTCCACGCCCCATTGGTCAAAGGCATTGGTGCCCCAGATCACGCTCTGCACGAACACCTTGTGCTCATACATCGCCACCAGTGCGCCAAGACGACGAGGGCTGATGCGTTCGACTACCAGGGTGTTGCTCGGACGGTTACCGGGGATGACCTTGTGCGGTGCCAGTTTCTGCACCTCTTCCTCGCTCATGCCCTTCTCGCGCAGCTCGGCTTCGGCTTCAGCGCGGGTCTTGCCCATCATCAATGCCTGGCTCTGTGACAGGCAGTTCGCGTACAGCCACTGGTGATGGTCGGCAACCGGGTTGAAGCTGACGATCGGCACAATGAAGTCGGCCGGAATCATCTGTGTGCCTTGATGCAGCAACTGGTGATAAGCGTGCTGACCGTTGGCACCCACGCCGCCCCAGATGACCGGGCCGGTGTCGGTGGAGGTTGGCGTACCGTCCTGACGGACGCTCTTGCCGTTGGACTCCATGTCCAGTTGTTGCAGGTGTTTGGTGATGTTACGCAGGTAGTGGTCGTACGGCAGGATCGCGTGGCTTTGCGCATTCCAGAAGTTGCCGTACCAGACACCCAGCAGCGCCAGCAGCACCGGCATGTTCTGTTCGAAAGGGGCGCTCTGGAAATGCTGGTCCATCGTATAGGCGCCGGACAGCAGTTCCTTGAAGTTGGACATGCCGATAGCCAGCGCGATAGGCAGGCCGATGGCCGACCACAGCGAATAGCGACCGCCAACCCAGTCCCACATCGGGAAGATGTTTTCTTCACGGATGCCGAAGGCTACGGCTGCCGCGTTATTGCTGGAAACCGCGATGAAGTGGCGATGCAGTTCAACTTCGGAGCCGCCCTGCGCCAGGTACCAGGCGCGTGCAGCCTGAGCGTTTTTCAGGGTTTCCAGCGTGTTGAAGGACTTCGACGAGACGATGAACAGCGTGGTCTCGGCGCGAATTTTCATCGACAGTTCATGAAACTCGCTGCCATCGATGTTCGCCAGGTAATGGCAACGCACACCTTTGTGCGCGTAGGCCACCAGCGCTTCGGAGACCAGCTCCGGGCCGAGGAACGAGCCGCCGATGCCGATGTTCACCACGTCGGTGATCGGCTTTTCGGTGTAACCGCGCCACAGACCGTCGTGAATTCGGCCGACCAGTTCGGTCATCTGATTGAGTACGCGGTGTACGTCCGGCATCAAATCGACACCGTTGACTTTCAACTTGTCGCCGACCGGCCGGCGCAGAGCGGTGTGCAGCGCCGGGCGACCTTCGGATGAGTTGACCAGCTCGCCATCGTATTGAGCCTTGATAGCGTCCTTGAGGTTCACTTCGCCCGCTAGGCTGACCAACAGATCACGAGTTTCGGTGGTGATCAGGTTTTTGGAGTAGTCGAGAAACAGGCCGGCGCTGCTGAGGGTGAATTGGCTGAAGCGCTGCGGATCAGAATTGAACGCTTCGCGCATGCTGAAATTCTGCATGGACTGGCGGTGTTTGCTCAACGCTTGCCAGGCGGGCAGAGCGGTCACATCGGAAGGATTGCGGTAGTACGCCATCGCTGCGGGTTTCCTTTAACTGGTTCTGTCTTTGGATATTCTTGGGGCGAGGTCGCAAGCTTTCTCACGGGCTATACATAGCAGACTACCCTTCGCGTACCCGTTTGTCTGCGCCTCGCCTTACATGACCCCGGTACTTTTTCGCACACAAGAAACCGGGGCTTGCGCTCAAATGCTGTCGGTTGTGGTTCAGGCAACCTGTACCGGTATGGCATTGCCGGTGTGGCTTAGTTCATTGCCCCGGCGCATCCCGTCAGCTTCTGGTCAGGTGCAGATTGTCGATCAGGCGGGTTTTACCCAGGAATGCGGCAGCGAGGATGACCAAGTCGCGATTTTCGGCAGTGGTCGGACGCAGGCTGGTGGCGTCACGTATTTCCAGATAATCGATACGAAAACCGGCTGCCTCCAATTGCTGCTTCTTGCTCGTCAGCAGTGCGTCGAAATCCTGCTCGCCTGCGCTGATCGCGTCGGCGGTCTGGCGGATGGCCTGATACAGCGCGGGTGCCGCAGCGCGCTGAGCTTCATTCAGATAACCGTTACGCGAGGACAGCGCCAAACCGTCGTCGGCACGCACGGTAGGTTCTCCGATGATCTGGATCGGCATGTTCAGGTCACGGACCATGGCGCGAATCACCGCCAGCTGCTGGAAGTCTTTTTCGCCGAAAATCGCCAGGTCTGGCTGCACCATGTTGAAGAGCTTGCTGACGACCGTAGCAACGCCCTCGAAATGGCCGGGACGGCTCGCACCGCACAGGCCTTGCGACAGGTGTGGCACGCTGACCAGCGTCTGATCGGCCATGCCGTGAGGGTACATTTCCTCGACGCTTGGGGTGAACAGCAGGTTGCACCCGGCCTGCAGAAGTTTTTCCTGATCGGCCGCCAGGGTGCGAGGGTAAGTGGCCAAGTCTTCGTTGGGGCCGAACTGCAGCGGATTGACGAAAATGGTGGCGACCACGAAGTCGGCACGTTGGGCCGCCTTGGCGACCAGTGCGGCGTGGCCGCTGTGCAGGTTGCCCATGGTCGGGGTCAACGCGATCCGTTTGCCTTCGCTGCGTGCCCGCGCAACGGCGGCACGCAGTTCCTGTACGGTCTTTACTGTGTTCATGCCGAGAATCCGTGTTCAGTTGCCGGAAAGCTGACGTCTTTGACCGCGGCCACGTAGGCCTGAATAGCCGACTGGATATCGGGCTGACCGGTCATGAAGTTTTTCACGAATTTGGGTACGCGCCCGCTGATGGACAGGCCCAGCATGTCGTGCAGCACCAGTACCTGGCCGTCGGTAGCGCTGCCTGCGCCAATACCGATGACCGGAATTTTCACCGCCTGGGTGATTTCTTCGGCGAGTTCGCTCGGCACACACTCCAGCAGGATCATCGCTGCGCCCGCCTGTTCCAGCGCGATCGCGTCGGCACGCATCTGCCGTGCCTGTGCTTCCAGTCGACCCTGAACCTTGTAGCCGCCCAGTACGTTGACTGCCTGCGGCGTCAGGCCCATGTGTGCGCACACGGGGATGCCGCGTTCTGCCAGCAAACGGATCGACTCGCCAAGCCATGCAGCGCCTTCGACCTTGATCATGTGCGCACCTGCCTGCATCAGCGTCGCGCTGTTGATGAAGGTTTGCTCCAGCGTGGCGTTGGCCATGAACGGCAGGTCAGCGAGAATCATCGCGCCCTGATTACCGCGTTTGACACAGGCAACGTGGTACGCGGTTTCGGCGGTCGTGACGGGCAGGGTGCTGTCGTGACCTTGCAGGACCATGCCCAGCGAGTCGCCTATCAGCAGCACTTCGACACCGGCCTGGCAGGCGGTGTGGGCGAAGGTTGCGTCGTAGCAGGTCAGCATGGTGATTTTCTCACCTTTCTGTTTCATGGCCAGCAGCGACGTAACGGTTATGTTCGGCATGTAAGTCCTCCATCAGGCGCTGTGAAGACGGGTGTTCAGCGCGTGAGAGTCATCCTGGAAAAGCAGGCACACCGTCGTGTCGCGGTGTTTTGCAAAGGCCTGTTTCGCGCCCGTTCGCCTGTGGTGCGGCGGCGGGAGGCCTATCTTCGTGAGGAGGGGGCGTGAAGTCAATTGAAGGTGTTACCTGTGCGTCGGACCGGTTACACATGTGCGGTGACAGACAGGCTTTATGCCTCGGCGGGCAGGCGTTCAAGGCCCGTAAACGGGCAGTCGTCAAGTAGACGATCGAGTTCGCGTCCGTCGGCCAGCGTCAGGCCTGGGGCCAGCTCTGCCAGCGGGTACAGCACGAATGCCCGCGCCTGCATGTGGTAATGCGGCACCTTGAGGCGCGGTTCATCGATCAGGCGATTGCCGAACAGCAGAATGTCTAGGTCCAGCGTGCGAGGCCCCCAGCGTTCGTGGCGTTCGCGGCCCTGATCCAGCTCGATGGCCTGTAGCGCGTCAAGCAGGGTCAGTGGTGCCAGAGCAGTGTCGAGTGCTGCGACGGCGTTGGTAAAGCGCGGCTGGCCGGGCAGCAGCGAGTCGCTGACATAGAACGAAGACACGCCGGTCAGTTCACAGCCGGGTAACTGCGCCATTGCCTTGAGGGCACTGCGCAGTTGCTCGGCCGGGTCAGCAAGATTGCTGCCCAGGCCGATGTAAACGCGTTCAGTGGTCAACAGCGGTTCATTCACCGCTTTGCGCCTCGCCGGTGGTGCGCTTGCGTTTGGCACCGCTGTTACGACGACGCTTGCGTGGCGCTGTGCCCGCCGCTTCGGGCTTGCTGCTCAGGTCACGAATCATGTCGCGGCGTTCGCTGTCGTTGCAGTCCTGATAATCGGTCCACCACTGGCCCAGACCATCGGTCTGCTCGCCCGCAGTTTCACGCAACAGGAGGAAATCGTAACCCGCACGGAACCTTGAGTTGTCCAGCAACAGGTCTGCACGTTTGCCCGAACGGCGCGGCAGGCGCTCCTGCATATCCCAGATCTCGCGGATCGGCAGCGTGAAGCGCTTTGGAATCGCGATGCGCTGGCATTGCTCGATAATCAGTTCGTGAGCGGCCTCCTGCATAGCTGCAATCGGTGGCATGCCACGCTCCTGGGCGCGCAGTACCTTGGCCGGCAGGGCAGGCCAGAGCAGCGCGGCAAACAGGAATGCAGGCGTGACCGGTTTGTTCTGCTTGATGCGCAGGTCGGTGTTGATCAGGGCATTGCTGATCAGTGTATGGGTGTAGGTCGGGTTGTATTCCAGCGCCTTGGAACTGGCCGGGAACAGCGGTTCGAACAGTTCAAGGTCCACCAGCATTTCAAAGGTGGGAGCAGCATGCCCGGAGAGGAACAGTTTGAGCACTTCTTCGAACAGGCGTGCCGACGGAATATCGCGCAGCATCGGTGCCAGCGAGCGAATCGGTTGGGCGCTGTGCTTTTCGATGCCGAAGTCCAGCTTGGCAGCAAAGCGCACCGCACGCAGCATGCGCACCGGGTCTTCCTTGTAGCGTTGCTCTGGGTCGCCGATCAGGCGGATCAGACGGTTACGAATGTCGTGTACGCCATTGGCGTAATCCAGAACACGCTCGCTGACCGGATCGTAATACAGCGCGTTGATCGTGAAGTCGCGACGCTGGGCGTCCTCTTCAAGCGTGCCGTACACGTTGTCGCGCAGAATGCGCCCGCTTTCATTGCGCGAGGACTGATTGCTGTCCTCTTCTTCGTCATCCTGGGGATGATTGGCGCGAAAGGTCGCCACTTCGATGATTTCACGACCGAAATGGATATGCACCAGCTTGAACCGGCGGCCAATGATTCGCGCGTTGCGGAATTCGGCACGCACTTGTTCTGGCGTGGCGCTGGTGGCGACGTCGAAATCCTTGGGCGTGATGTTGAGCATCATGTCGCGTACACAGCCACCGACCAGATAGGCCTGGTAGCCAGCGTTCTGCAGGCGCTCGACGATATTAACGGCATAACGGCTGAACTGGCTGCGTTGCAGCGAATGCTGGCTGCTATTGAGCACTTCAGGCGTGGTACGCGTATGTTGCTGCGGTTTGCGCAGTGGGGAACGAAATGACTGGAACAACTTCTTCAGCATGGGATGCACTGTTTGAAGGAATATTCGGCCAAAAACGTGGAATGACCGCATGATGGGCGGGGATTCTAGCATTTAGTCGGGGGATGGTGTAGGAAGCTGTCGCGGAAGGGCAAACGATGGCGCGTATTAACGCTGGGGAAGCTACTGGGGGAGCCGAAGCTCCCCCAAAGTGTGTGCTCTTTATTATTGTTTTCTGTATGGGCTTCTTGTTTTTGTTGAGTGCCCATTCACGAGACCTTCGTCTGTGAAACCTCCCAATCGGGAGTCAAGAGCAAACGGATTGCTTTGGTCGCTGCGTTGCAATGATCATCCGATCCAACCAGTTCAGGCTCTACCTAAGGGTAGTTTTTGTTGTTCTCGGCCTGGTTGCGGGGCAAGCCCCAAATACAACTCCTCTCCAAAAGAATCAGTTAGCTGCGCCTCCGCCGTGTTGTTCTTGTTATGCGTGAGTCGATTCGTGTTGTTTTTATTATGGGTGTCGTACTGCTTGTTGTTTTTCTTGTACTAAGCATATAGCAGAAGCTGTGCCAACTTTTGCGAAGCCCCGTAAACCAGGCGTTTGCGGGCGAAAGGCGGTTGTTGTTGGCATAAAAAAGCCGGGTCGAGACTGTCAGAAATTTTGTGTTCGGGCATAACATGTAGCTAGAGGTGCATGTATGCCGACCAAA
>NZ_LKBW01000273.1 GCF_002699855.1 Pseudomonas amygdali
CAGGATGCAGGCCGCCAAGGCAGCGTAAGTGGATAATTGTCCAACCTTCGGGGGGCATACCACTCCAGCGTGGGAATGCCTTGGGTGACGCTCCGCGTCACAGATTTGCGCCGCGCCGCAGTTCTCAGGATAGGACGCAGAGCGTCCAGAAAGGCATGCGACGCGGAGCGTCGCACGATAGTGAAACCCCGNGAAACCCCGAAAAAGCGCCACGCACGATAGTGAGGCTGCCCAGCGGACTCTCTAGAAACTCATACTCAGCGCAACATTCATCCCTTGCTGGGTCACGTCGTCGTTCTTGCGCCAGTTGTAGTTGCCGCGCAGTGTCAGGTCTTGAGTCAGCTTCTGGCTGACGCCCAGCGTTGCCCGATTCAGGTCGCGTTGCGGTGTGTAACCTTCCAGCGTGAAACCCACTGACTGGACGCTGTTGAGCGCCATGGTCACGTTCTGCTGATCGGTCTCGAACTCCCGTTCATGGGCAACTTCTCCCCATACCTGTGTGCTCGGTGTCACCTGGAACTTGCCCTGCACACCCACGCCTGCACGCCGCGACTTGCGGGTCTGGTCGCTGAAGGTCAGTGCCGTCGAGCGATCACCTTTTTCCGAGTAGCCATCAACATCGATGTGCGCGTAGTCGGCGCTGACAAAAGGCGACAGATGCCAGCGGCTGGAAGCCCCCGCGATGTCGAAGCCGACTCGACCGCTGGCCGCCCACATCTCACCGTCGGTATCGCCTTTTTCCTGACCCTCGCTGACCCCCAGTGCGAAGTTGCGCTCGGCATTTTCGTAGTCCAGCTTGCCGCCTGAAACCGCCAGATCACCCCACCAATGGTTGGCCTGATACTGCAGAAACGCGGTGGCGATGTAGCTGTTGAGTTTGTAGTCCGAGTCCCTGGGGCCTGCCTCAAGATTCTGCCGATACGCTCCGGCAACAACGCCAGTGCGCCAGTTTTCGGCAAATCGGTAGCTGCCGCCTATGGTCAGGTTGTAGCCTCTTCCATCAGCATCGGCCGAGCTGTCCTGCGCGTCGAAGTCCATTTTCTGACCACCCGCCGCAAGCACGCTCTGCCACTGGCCGACACCTTGCCAGTTGCCCCAGTCGCTCAGCCACTGCGCGCGAATCTCGTCCTGATGCATCCGCAGCGTGCCATTGGCCATCTCCGGCAACAGGGTTATTTCCCATGGGGCCGAGAGCAACGAATAGGCGTAGTCGGCCAGCAGTCGTTGTCCGGCTTCCGTCGGGTGGACGCGGTCGTTGAAAAACACTCGGCTCGGATTCGGCGTCGCGCTGGACCTGCCGTTGGCTGCGCTTTCTGTGCAGCTGTCGCCACTGAAGCAGGTACTGACCAGGTTCTCGTTGGGATCGAACCCGAAGCGTGCCGGTTCAGCGAGGACTTCATTGATCAGCAATGGAACATTCAGTGGAATGATCTGGGCATTGATCTGCGCCAGTCGGCTGACCAGCTGCTGATTGAAGCCCGTGCTGAGTGCGGAAGTTGCCGAAGCCAGTGGCGAACCGCTCAAGGCTGGCGTTTTACCGATATCCGGCAGCAACCAGACCATGATGTAGCGCGCACCGGCCTGTTGCAGGGCTTGCGCGCTGTCAGCCAGCTGATTGGCGGCTTGCGCTGCGCTGCTGGCACTCACCACGCGACCCTGCAGGAAGTCGTTGCCGCCTCCGGTCAGGTAATAAAGCGCATTGGGGTCGGCGCGAAAACCGTTTGCGGGCAGGTAGCCGGTCCGGCTGCGCAGCAGTGTGCCGGTGTTCGGGTCGACAACGGTGGATTGCGAGTTGATCGACTCAAGAATCTGGTCGGTCCGATAGCCGCCGACTGCCCAGTTATTGCCATCCGGGGCACCCAGCGCAGCATTGACTGGCGACGTGGAGGCCGCCAGATCTCCTGCCGGAACACCGAGCATTCTACCAATCAGCGTCGATGAGTTCAGATTGAACACTTCACCGCTGCCGTCCTGATACGTGGGGCCGACACGATTGGTGAACCTGAGCGTAGAGCCCCTGGGCCCTGCGGCATCCGGAAACTGCCCGGCATCGGCCAGACTGTCACCGAACACCACCATGGTCGAATAGGGCGCGGCAGCAGCGGTGCCGCAGGCAAGCGATAACAGGCAGGCCGCGAAGGGCCAGCGCCTCGATGTCTTGGTCATGAACGGATCCCGATTGTTTTTGTTTTGTACCGGAAACGTAGCAAGATTTTTCATGGCTGCAAAGTTTGATGAACATTATCGAGCTGCGGCGGTGCTTTTTTGACCTCAGGCAGCCCTGTTGGTCACGATGGCGCTCAGATAGTTGGCCAGGTCATGCAGGTACACGAAGGGGTGACCCTGACGACTGCCGCCTGTGCGGCTGACCTTCAAGTCGATGCGTCCTGCGTTGATCTTGCGCAGCAGATTTCTGTCGCTCGACAGGTGCGAAAAATAACGCTCTCTGACGGCGCTCAGCGAAGGGCACGGCGTGGCGAATTCTTTGCGAAGTTGATCCAGTATTTCGTTCATTCCATGACTCCCTGTGGTTTGCATGTGAGGACTCCCGGGATGGGGTGCAGACAAACAATACGATATGTAGCGCTTCGTGACAATACAGTTTGTATTTTAAATACGATTTGTATTGTTCGTCTCACAGGGAATCGATGTACCAGGACACGCGAGCAGTGCCGTTTTCAGGGTTGCGGGTGACGCTGATACCTTCGGCCTCGCTGATCTGATCCATGATGCGCTCCCAGTGAGCCACCGATTCGCCAGGCTCCCTGATCAGCAGGACCTGATGCTCGATCTGCGCCTTGTCACTGGTGATAGCGTCCTGAATGCGCTGTGCCAAGGCCAGGTAAGCGTCATGTTGCGAGGTGTCGGGGAACTGCTTGAGCATGAGTGAACTCCTTTTTACTGTATGTGCATACAGTAATTGAGGGGTGTTTCTCACGCAAGCTACAAATGTTTCCTACACGGACACCTGCCCGGGACGAAACAGTGGCGCATGAAAAAGCCCCGGTTATCGGGGCTTGGACGTGGCATGCCGGGTCAGAGACGCATCGTCATCTGCCTGATGACACCGATCAGTTTGCACTCCTCGGTCACCGCAAGGGTCGGGTAGGCGGGGTTCAGCGGCTTGAGAAAGTAGCGTCCGGCGTCTTCGACCAGTTTTTTGAACGTGGCCTCGTTACTTTCCGGCAGTTTGGCGATCACCAGCTTGCCGGCAGTGGGCTCGATTCCGGTGTCGACCAGAATCAACATGCCTTCAGGAATGCTCTGGCCTGCGGGTGCGGTCATCGAATCGCCACGGACCACCAGCCAGAAGGCTCTGCCCTTGGCTTTATAGTCGCTGATCTCGAAGGTGTCCGAATAGCCGGCAGGGTAGGGCTCGACGGCTTCACTCCAGCCACCGGCCTCTACCCAGCTGATGACCGGATAGCGATAGAAACGCGAGGGCTGCACCGTGGGCTCCACGTTGTGCATGCCGGGCTCGCTGGCCGGAATGGAGGTGGTGAGAATCGGCAGGCCGAGCTCGGTCAGGAACCGATTGATAACCTCGATCTTCGGCTCACGCTTGCCATTCAGCCAATGCCCTACTGCGCCGGGCGTCACGCCCATCCGCTCAGCCATCTCTTCCTGGCTGATCTGCTGGGTTTCCATGACCTGTCTTGCGACTTCATACCATTTTCTGTTCATGCGTCGAATCATACAGGCTGTAGGGTGTTGAGCAATATACATAATGTAATGCTTCGTTGTGTCATAAAAATACAGAATGTATTGTAAGGTCTTGGTTCTGCGCAGCGAAAGACGCTGCGCAGCGTTTCAGAAAGGTCCTACAGGAGAGACACGATGATCGAGAAAATAGAAGCCGTGATGCAGCATTGGGGGGAACAGCGCATGCGCATTGGCCTGGGCGGCGGACTGAGCAGCCCGATGGCCGGGATCATGGAATGGGGCGCGTACATTCCGCGTCGCACACCCGGCTCGCGCGCACTGGTGGGTAATGGCAGCGGCCTGGACTATATAAGCAGCGAAGTCGAGGCGGCTGTGGCGCAGCTTTCGCGCAGCCCTGCAAAGAGCCGCGGGCCTGAACTGGCCCAACTGGCGACATTGCGCTACGTCGAGTCATTGCCGGTGCGCGAGCAGATGCGTCTGGTGGGCATTAATGAAGGCGCAGACCGTACCTATCGCAACTGGATCAACAAGCTTCACCAGCAAGTGCTGGCAATTCTCGCTGAGCGCAGCGCTTCCAGAAGCAACAACGCCGTCGCCAACAAAGCTGCACAGGGCTGAACGAAGACACGGTTTCACGCCGTTTATCCGGGTCGATTGCACAGCTGTGGCCGAACTCGTGTTGAACTCCGGTCAAACTCGACCCACCCCGAAACTGCCCCTTCCCAGCCTTTCCGGAGGGGGGTAAAAAGGTCCCACGATATGCGATTTGCGCCTCAGGGCAGCAGCCGGAAACAGGCTGAACAACAGCCACAACCGGTCACTCGCGACCCATCTCAAACCCCGCCTCGGCGGGGTTTTTCATTGGGTCAGGCACACGGAGGCCAGTGCAAATGTTGAAGGACTTTCGATGCTGGCAGTGCAAGAAGCTGCTGGCCCGCATGGGTGAGTACATAGAGCTCCAGATCAAATGTTCCCGCTGCGGAACGTTGAATCATGTGAAGGCCGCGAGCCTCGAGTTATCGCCGTTGAGCGACAGAGGTACAGCAGCGTCGTTGCTGCCTCGCGGTGCTAACCAGAGGTATTAATCATGTCCAATAGCAGTTCTGCTGTCAGCCAGCTCAAGAATATTCCGCTGGTAGGTATCAACCTGGGTTCAGTGGCTAACGCCGGGCAGATCGTGCCTGGCGAGGCAGGGACTCATTATCAGTGGCCCAATCGTGGAACCATCACTACCTGGGTCAAGAACCGGGGCGTGCGTCTGATCCGTTTCCCGTTCGAACTTCAGCGCGCTATTCAGCTGTCGACTCTGGACGGCTTGCCAGGTCAAGGGGCGAACCTGAATACCGACTTCGTGAAGCGCTGGAAAGAAATGCTTGGCTGGATTCGTGAAGACTCCAATGGCGAGGCCAGAATCATTCCTGATCCGCACCACTACATGCGTTTGCATCGCTACGAAACCGATGCAAACGGGAACCTGACCGGGCGCATTCTTCCTGCCGCGGAGGCCGGTAATCAGAACGGCTGGAAGGCAACCGAGTCGGTATTGATCAAGGATGGGAACGGTGTCAACGGCATTTTCTGGAGCGCCGTTCACCTGGCCAACTTTCACCAGAAGCTGGTCACCGAATGCGACGATCCAATGGTGCTGGGCTGGGGGTTGGGTAACGAGCCGTATTCGAATACTACGGTGGGTGCCAAGGACTACATTACGTTCCCTGCTCTTGAGGCGCTGTACATCAGCACGATGAATACCGTGCTGCAGGCGTTGCGCAACAGCTCGAAAAAGCCGGTGTTCATTTGTGGGCTTGAGTTTGCAAGCGCCAGAAACTGGGCCACCGTCTCTGCCAACCTTCAGTCGAAGATCGTCGACCCGGCCAATGCAATTGTCTGGGAAGCCCATGCTTACGGCGATTACGATAAAAGCTCCAGCGGTGCCTACGCCAATAACAACGACCTGATCTCGCCGACCGTTCTGCGCGATGAAATCGTGGGTCCGTTTCTGACCTATGCCAAGACCAACAAGATGGCCGCATTTATCGGCGAAGCAGGGATTCCGCCAACGGCTGCCGGTCGCACCGCGCTGAAAAACCTGCTCGATAAAGCGAAGGCGGAAAAAGTGCCAGTGACACTGTGGGTCACAGGGCCAGGCACCGATGGCGAAAAGATGAGCCTGGAGGCCAGCAATCAGGCGGAGACCGTCGCACTGGTCACACCGTACTTTGCCGAGCGCATTGCCCTGTGGGGTTATGCACAGGCATGACGGTGCAAGTCATTCCGTTCTGACCCAACAACGGAGCCCCGCATCAAGGGGCTCTTTCCAGTTTATTCAGGCTTTCGATTTTCGAGGGCCTTGAGAGTCCACCACCCTATTACGGAGCACCAATGGACCCAACCGACCCAGGCCCAGGCACAGCTACCTGGCTGGGCGGCACGGGCACAATTCTGCTTGGCGGCTTTCTTTGGCTGCGCAAGTTTCTTTCCAGAGATGCAACAGACCGGGCGATGGACAACGCGGACATCGGTACGGTGCGCCGCCTCAATGAGCTGCTCGACTCCGAGCGCCAGGCGCGCAAGGAAGCCGAAGCGCGGGCTGATCAGTTCGCCAAGGAGCGCAACGAGCTCGCCGCAGCGGTTGGGCGGATGGAGGGCAAGATCGAAGCCCTGACCAGCCACATCGTTCAACTCACCGACAAGGTCACCACGCAAAGCGCCGAAATAGCCCGGCTGCGATCCCAACTCGGAGGTGCAAACGATGCACAGATGCGCAATTGATTTCATCGCTCGCCATTGGTGGCGGCGCCTGGAGGTCTGGCTGATTTCCGTGCTGCTGATCGCTGGCTGCCTGATGCTCGGTTTTCAGGCCGGGCAGTGGTCGGCGAATGCCGAGCATACGCAGCAGCTGGCCGAGGTTCGCAATGCCTACGACGTAGCGCTGGGCAAGCGCGACCGGCGCCTGGACAGGCTGGCCGAAACCACCACCCAGGCGGCAGACAAGGTCGAGAGTGCTGCATCAATTGCCAATCAGGCCGCTCACACGGCCAGCCGTGCTGCAAACAAGGCTGATGAGGCGTTGGGCAAGGCGAACCAGTAGGCGTTTCCCACGCCGCAATCAACCTTCAACACACGCGGAACCCCTCATGAAGATAACCCCGATAGTTGCCCACTTGCAGGCGACCTGCCCGAGCTTTGCCGGGCGAATCAGTGCCGGTATCGACTGGGCGGCGGTCGCCCTCGGTGATCAGCTCGCCCACCCGTCGGCGTACGTGATTGCCACTGGCGATCAGTCCCCCGCCAACGATTTGCAGAACGTTATTCGCCAGAACATCACCGACCGGATTGACGTGGTGGTGGTGCTCGATGGCGGTGATAAGCGCGGGCAGGAAGCCAGTGAGCAACTGCACACCCTGCGCGCTGAGTTGTGGCGAGCGTTGGTGGGCTGGAACCCGGATCGCGATTACGACGCGATGCAGTACACCGGTGGCGCGCTGGTGCAGATCAGCGGCGACCGGGTGACGTATCGCTTCGGGTTTGCAGCGCAGTTTCAACTGGGCCGCAACACCTCCGATCAGCCTGCCGAGACCTGGCATGAAGCGTATCTGGACGGTTTGCCCGGATTTACCGGCGCCACCCTCGAGATGGACTGCGTTGACCCCGCAGATCCGAACCTGAAATCCCCCGGCCCTGATGCCCGTATCGAAGCGAAATTCACAATAGAGGTAACCCCATGACTCAACGCATCACTGTAGTACCGGCCGAGGGCCGCACTGTGCCGGATCCGGAGGCGGGCGATTTGCTGCCCGTCGAAGGTCGGCAGGTGACCTTCAACGCCTGGTGGCAGCGTCGTCAGAACGACGGCGATATCACCCTTCAAACCGAGCAATCCACCACCCATCAAGCCTTCACGGCTTAACCAAGAGGAAGCCAAACAATGGCTATCAGCTTTAACAACATTCCATCCGATGTTCGCGTTCCGCTGTTTTATGCGGAGATGGACAACTCGGCCGCCAACAGCGCGTCGGCCAGCATGCGTCGACTGATCGTTGCGCAGGTCAACGACGATGTGTCCGGCCCCGAACTGGGTTCTCTGGTGCTGGTGCCGAGCGTGGCGCTGGCGAAAAACATCGGCGGTCAGGGCTCCATGCTGGCCTCGATGTATGAAACCTGGCGCAAGGCGGACCCCACCGGCGAAGTCTGGTGCCTGCCGCTGCTCAATACCGAAGGCGCCAAGGCCGGCGCGAAAGTCACCCTCAGCGGGGCGGCGACCGAAGCCGGTTTGCTGAATCTGTATGTCGGCGGCATGCGAGTGCAGGCCACTGTCGTTAACGGCGCAACCGCTGCCCAGGCGGCCACGGCACTGTCGGTGAAAATCAACGCCACACCTGATCTGCCGATCACCGCGGCTGTCGAAGCGGGTGTGCTGACCCTTTCCTGCAAATGGAGCGGGGCAAGCGGCAATGACATCCAGCTGGAATTCAATCGCCAGGGCAAGACCAATGGCGAAGTCATTCCTGCCGGCCTGACGGCGGCAGTCACCGCCATGACTGGTGGCGTAGGTACGCCTGATCAGCTCAAGGCACTGGCTGCGCTGGGCGATGAACCGTCCGAGTTCATCTGCATGCCCTGGACCGACACCGCCACGCTGGATGCCTGGAAAGCGGCAATGGACGACAGCACCGGTCGCTGGAGCTGGGCGCGTCAGTTGTACGGTCACGTTTACAGCGCCAAGCGCGGCACGGTCGGTACGCTGGTGGCCGCAGGTCAACTGCGCAACGATCAGCACATCACCCTGCAGGGTGTCGAAAACGGTGTGCCGCAACCTGTCTGGCTGCAAGCCGCTGCCCTGGCTGCACGCACGGCGGTGTTCATCTCTGCCGACGCCAGCCGTCCCACCCAGAGCGGCACCATGCCTGGCATCGATCCGGCGCCGGCCAGTCAGCGTTTCACCCTGACCGAGCGTGAGTCGCTGTTGCGTTACGGCATCGCCACTGCGTACTACGAAGGCGGTTACGTGCGCATTCAGCGTTCGATCACCACCTACCAGAAGAACGCTTACGGCCAGGCGGACAACTCGTACCTGGACAGTGAAACCATGCACCAATCGGCGTTCATCATCCGTCGTCTGCAAGGCATCATCACCAGCAAGTACGGCCGCCATAAGCTGGCCAACGATGGCACGCGCTTCGGTGCCGGCCAGCCGATCATCACGCCGAGCACCATCCGTGGCGAGTTGATTGCGCAATACGCACGTCTTGAAGAAGAGGGGCATGTGGAGAACGCCGAAACGTTCGCCCAGCGCCTGATTGTCGAGCGTGATAGCAATGACCCAAGCCGCGTGAACGTGATGTTCCCGCCTGACTACATCAACGGCCTGCGCGTGTTCGCGCTGCTCAACCAGTTCCGCTTGCAGTACGACGAAGCGGCATAAGCCTAACCAACCCTTTCAAGCCCGCCTCGTGCGGGTTTTTTCATTCTGGAGATAAACAACATGGGTCAGAAAGTTGCGGGTACCTGCTACATCAAAGTGGATGGCACCCAATTGACTATCAGCGGCGGCGGCGAAGCGCCTCTGATGAACATCAAGCGCGAGACCGTCGTGCCTGGTTACTACAAGGAAACCGAAAAGGCCGCCTGGTTGAAATTCACCGCCGTGCATACCGCGGATCTGCCGCTCAAGCTGCTCACTACCGGTGTGGATATGACCATCACCTGTGAGTTCAAGAACGGCAAGACCTACGTCCTGTCAGGCGCCTACCTGGTCGATGAGCCGAGCAGCAAGGCTGACGACGGCACCATCGAACTGCAATTCGACGGCAATCAGGGGAGCTGGCAATGAGTGAAGTCATCGACCTGGCCAGCCCGATCGAAGCGCACGGCGAAACCCTTTCGCAACTGACCTTCCGGCGCCCTACGGCGCAGGAAGCGCGGGCTATCAAGGCCCTGCCGTACAGGATCGACAAGAACGAGGAGGTTTCTCTCGATCTGGACGTGGCGGCGAAATACATCGCCGTCTGCGTCGGCATCCCGCCCTCGTCGGTCAATCAGATGGATCTGTGCGACATCAACACGCTGAGCTGGAAGGTCGCGAGTTTTTTCATGGCAGCGGCATCAGCAACCTTGAAGGACTGATCGCCGTCGTTTACGACCTCGCGTACTTCTGGAAGACCGATCCCGAACTGATGATGTCCAGGGAGCTGGACGTCATCACCGAATCGATCTTGCAGGCGCAACGCATCAACCAGATCCTGCAGGGGGAGTGATGGCAGACACTATCAGAACGCTGATTACCGGCGTCGACCAGCTGTCTCCAACGCTGGCAACTATCCGCAACAATGTCAAAGGCCTCGAGACCAGTCTGGGGGCCATAGACCTTGGCAAGGCAGTCACGGACAACGCTTTGGCGGGGCCTTTGATTGCCGGGGTGAAGGCAGCGATCGGTTTCGAGACCAGCATGGCCGGCGTGAAACGCTCGGTAAGCTTTGAAACACCGCAGCAGTTCCAGCAGATGGGGTCCGATATTCTGGACCTCAGTGAACGGCTGCCGGAAAGCGCCAATGGCATCGCGGCGATTGTTGCTGCCGGTGCCAAGGCCAATGTACCGCGTGAAGAACTGACCGGGTTTGCCAGCGATGCCGTGAAAATGGGTGTCGCATTCGATCAGACGGCGGCCGAGTCGGGCGACATGATGGCTTCGTGGCGGTCATCGTTTCAGATGACTCAGCCGCAGGTCGCGGCGTTGTCCGAGAAGATCAACGTGCTCGGCGGCAACAACCTGGAAAAGAAAATCGCCACCATGGTCACTGCAATGGGCCCGCTCGGGCCGGTTGCGGGGATGGCCTCCGGGCAACTGGCGGCCATGGGCGCAACCCTGGCCAGCGTCGATGTGCCGGCCGATGTGGCCGCCAGCGGCATGAAGCGTTTCATGCAGTCGTTGACCGAAGGGGGCGCGGCGAAAGCCGGGGCGTTCGAGGCGTTGCAGCTCGACGTCAACCAGCTGACCCAAGGCATGCAGAGTGACCCGTCCGGGACCATTGAAAAGGTTCTGACGGCGGTTTCCAGTGTTGACCCTGGCAAGCAGTCGGATGTCATCACGCAATTGTTCGGCGCGGAATCGCTGGGTGCTATCACGCCACTGCTGGCCAATCTGGATGTGCTCAGGTCCAACCTGGCCAAGGTCGGCGAGGGCGTGCAGAACAGCGGAACTATCGAGAAGGAATTCGCCGACAACTCGCAGACCACGGCCACTGCCATCAAAGAGATGACCAACCGTGTCGATCGTCTGGGCATCAACATCGGCAGTATGTTTCTGCCGGCGATGAACGAAGCAATGGCCGTGATCGGGCCGATGATTTCTCAGGTCGCCGCGCTGGCGGCCGAACACCCTGGCGTGATCAAGGGTGTGGTGGCCGCTGCGATTGCGTTCGGTGTATTGCAAGTTGCGGTCATGACCGCGACGACCGCCATGAGCGTACTTAGCGCAGTGATGGGCCTGTCACCGCTGGCCCTGATCGTGCGTGGCCTGGCGCTGGCGGCAGGTCTTCTGATTGCCAACTGGTCGACCGTCGCGCCTTATTTTCAAGCTGTCTGGGAAGCGATTCGTGGGCCGGCCATGGCGCTTTGGGACGTACTAAAGGCGATATTCGCCTGGACGCCGCTCGGTATGATCGTCGCCAACTGGCAACCGCTGTCCGAGTTCTTTGCTGCGCTTTGGGACGTTATCAAGGCGCTGGCAACCCCGTTTTTCGACTTCCTGCAGACGCTGTTCGCCTGGACGCCGTTGGGCATGGTCGTGGCCAACTGGCAGCCAATCTCCGAGTACTTCGCCGGGCTATGGGAAACCATCAAGGCCGAGGCGCAGCCGTTTACCGATGTGCTGGCAACGCTGTTCAGTCTTTCGCCGCTGGGCATGGTCATCGAGAATTGGCAGCCGATCAAAACCTGGTTCGCAGGTCTGTGGGCGGACATCAAGCCATTCATCGAACCGATCATGAGCTGGTTTGGTGGCGACACTGATAAGACCGTCCTGCAGCAGGCGACGGAGAAGGTCAATCAGTTCGCGGAAGAACAGCGGATACGCAACGCAGGGCCTGGCGGCGGGACCGGTGCATTTCTGGCGGCCGGTGCCGTCGACAACGTTCGCATGAGTCAGCAGTTGCTCAATCAGGCCACTGGCGTGCCGTCGACCAGCCAATTGCTCGGCGTACCCACCCCGCTGGCGCCCGGCAGCCTGTTGTTGCAGCAGGGCGCAGGCGGGGCCGGTCCGCGACTTGAAGGCGAGCTCAACATTCGCTTTGAAAACGCGCCGCCGGGCATGCGTGCCGGGCAAGTGCAAACCAACCAGCCGGGTTTGACGATATCGCCAAACGTCGGTTATCGAACCCTCGGCGCAGGAGCCGGATCATGAGTACATGGCGTGACAGCCTGCTGCCAGCGTCTTTTCGGGGCGTCGGTTTTTTCATTGAAAAAGCCGTCGTCCCGGCAGGCCGCAAGGGGCAGTTGCATGAGTTTCCACAGCGCGACGAGCCTTATTTCGAGTCGCTGGGCAAACAGTCGAAAGTTCATACGCTGACGGGGTTCATTGTCTGTCCCGACTGTTTCGAACAGCGAGACAGACTGCAGCAGGCACTGGAGCAGGAAGGTGCCGGCGAGCTGGTACATCCCTGGCTGGGTCGCGTGCAGGTTCAGGTTGGCGAGTGCGGCGTCACACACAACCTGAACGAAGGCGGACTCGTCCGACTGGACCTGAAATTCTATCCGGCCAACCCGCTCAAGTTTCCCGTGTCGACGCTCAATACGCGACGGCAGTTGCTGGGCGCGTCCGAGAGCCTGCTGGATTCGGCGCTCAGGCGCTATCGCTCGGTGATGGCCACAGTGGACGCGGTACGTATCAACATTCAGGCGCTGCGCAGCGCCCTGTCGGGTGTGTTCGCGACCATTCAGCGGCAGTTCGTACCGTTTATGGCGATCTATTCGGATGTCACCGCGCTGGTGCATTCGCTGGTCAATGCGCCGTTGACGGTCAGCACGCTGTTTACCACGTTCTTTGCCAGTTTCGAAGGGGACAGCCAACGAGCCAGAAGAGCGAGCGGCACCAGCAGTTCCGGCAGCTCGGTCACCGGCAGTTCAGCAAGCGCTTCCGCGAGCGGCAACGGTGGGGCGTCTTCTGTTGAAACGGTCGATTACCGGTCTGTGATTTCCGAGGCCACACAACAGGCAGAGGCGGTGTCCGGTATCAATCTGGTCAGCCAGGGCAGCGGTCGTGATACCAGTGTGACGGCTCAGGCCACTGCCAACCTGGTTCAGGATGCGCTGTTGGTCAAGGTGGCGAGAATCGTCGCGAGCATGCCGATTGCGACGACGGTCACGCCGCTCAACGTGGTGCCCTCGCTTGATCAGCAGGTGACGCAAGCCCTGCAACGCGTGGATGTGCCGGTTGCCGATGACGTCATCGAACTGCGCGACACGCTGAGTTCGGCCATCTGGGAAGCGTCGTTGAAAGCCGATCCCGAACATTACCTGGCGCTCAACACGTTGCGTCAGGCGTTGATCAGGCACCTCAACGCGGTGGCGGCCTCCGGTGTACGTCTGGTGGACATGAAGGTCTCCGAGCCTTTGCCCGCGCTGGTGCTGGCCTATCGCCGATTCGGTGACGCCAGCCGGGCGCAGGAAATGGTGCAGCGCAATCGGCTGGCCCACCCGGGTTTCGTACCGCCAGGCACGCTGAAGATCGCACAGGAGTGACCCATGATCGACCCTAACGTTGTCACCCTGACGGTTGACGAGCACGACTATGCCGGCTGGAAGTCGGTGGAAATCTCTGCCGGGATCGAGCGTCAGGCGCGCAGCTTTGACGTGAGCATTACCTGGCAGTGGCCGGGCACTGAAATCTCGCATCCGATCACGCCCGGCGCAGCGTGCGAAGTACGTATCGGCGGCGAGTTGATTCTGACCGGCTGGGTGTTTGCCGCGCCGATCAGCTATGACGGCAAGCAAATCACGCTAAAGATTTCCGGACGCTCGAAAACCGCCGACCTCATCGACTGCTCGGCCATCAACAGGCCGAGCCAGTGGAAGGAGGTGGGGGTGTTGAAGATCATTGAAGCGCTGGCTGCTCCTTATGGTTTGTCGGTGATCAGCGAAATACCGGAGACCTCGAAGATGGCCGATCACACCATCGAGCCTGCCGAAACCGTGTTCAAGTCCATTGACCGGCTGCTGACCCTGTTCCGGATTTTTTCCACCGATGACGAATACGGCAATGTGGTGCTGGCCAGGCCGGGTAGTCGCGGGCAGAGCGCAGACGCGCTCGAACTCGGCAAGAATGTGTTGAGCGCCGTCATCGCGCGGGACTTTTCCGGGCTTTTTTCCGAATACCGGGTCATTGGTCAACAGACCGGTAATGACCAGACGTTCGGCAAGGAGTCGTCGGAGGTCTCGGCAGAAGTCACGGATGACCGGCATGACGACCCCGCGCATAAAAAGCGTCTTCGCGTACTGGTCGTTCATGAGGATGCGCCGATCACACCGAAGCTCGCCCTGAGTCGCGCCAATTGGGAGCGTGGTCAGCGGGCCGGCAAGGCGCTGCTCACCACCTACAAGGTCCAGGGCTGGCGGCAGTCCAACGGGGCGCTCTGGCGGCACAACACCATGGTCCGGGTGATCGATCCGGTCATCGGTTTCACGAGCCGCAACATGCTGATTTCAGCCGTGACCTACTCGCTGAGCGACCAAGGCACGATCACCACACTGGTGGTCGGTCCGCCTGAAGGTTTCCAGGCCGAGCCAGGTGACCCCAACAAGCGCAGCAAGGTGCAGGTCAATCAGGACGCTTACTCCTGGCTGCTGCCCATCGACGAGGAAACAACCTCATGAGCTTACTCAATCGCATGCTGGTGCGCGGCACGGTAGTGCTCGCCAGGGCCAGCAGCAAAATGCAGGCGCTGCAAATGCGCCTCACCGCCGGAGAGGTCAAGGACGACATGGAGCACTTCGAACCCTATGGCTTCACCAGCAACCCGCTGGCCGGCGCCGAGGGCATCGCCGCCTTCATTGGTGGCGACCGGTCGCACGGTCTGCTGCTGGTAGTGGCCGACCGGCGCTATCGCCTCAAGGGCCTGGAGTCAGGCGAAGTAGCGATCTACACCGACGAGGGCGACAAGATTCACCTCAAGCGCGGCAAGGTCATCGACATTGAAACCGACACCTTGAACATCAAGGCCGCGGTAGCGGTGAACTTCGACACACCGCAGATCACCCAGACCGGAAAGATTGTTTCCAAAGGCGACCAGCTTGCCGCTGGCATCAGTCAGATCAGCCATCTGCACGGCAACGTGCAGGGCGGTAATGGCCAGAGCGGGCCGCCCGTTGGAGGTGCCGGATGATTATCGAAGGCTCTCTGCAAGCGTCCTTGCTGCGCTCGGTGGTCATCAGCCTGTTCACCTGGCGTCGCGCCGAAGCGGACGATCCGTTCGACGATGCCGAACGTTTTGGCTGGTGGGGCGACACCTACCCGGCACAGGCCAATGACCGCATCGGTTCCAGGCTGTGGCTGCTGCGCCGGGTCAGGCTGACTGCCCAGACCCAGCGCGATGCCGAGTTCTATGCCCGCGAAGCGCTTGCCTGGCTGATCGACGACGGTCAGGTCAGCAACATCAACATCCTTACCGAACAGGTTCAGAGCAATCGCCTGAACCTGGGCGTCGAGCTGGTCGTCTCGGACGGTCAGTTCGTGCGTTTCAACCCTTCTGAACAGTGGCAGGTGATTTATGCCGTTTGAAACACCTACGTTACCGGCGCTGATCAACCGAACCCAGGTCGACCTCGCCGACGAAGCGCTGCGTCAGTCCGATGCGCGGGTATTGTCCCGTGCGCACAGCGGCGCGGCCTACGGGCTGTACGGCTATCAGGACTGGATCGCCGACCAGATTCTGCCGGACACAGCCGACGAGGAGACCCTTGAGCGGCAAGCCATCCTGCGTCTGAGGCAGCCACGCAAGGTTGCCCAGGCCGCCACTGGCTCCGTGCGCTTTACCGCTGCTGCCGGTGCGGTGCTGGATGTCGACACGGTTCTGCAATTTAGTGACGGGCGCTTCTATCGAGTGACAAAAGGCGTCACCACGGTTGCAGGCAACAACACAACCACGGTCGAAGCAGTGGATGCAGGCGTGCTCGGTAATGCGGATGCCGGTCTGGCGATGACCGCTGTGCAACCGGTCGAAGGCATCGACAGCACCTTCACCGTCATTGCCGACGGACTTTCCGGCGGTATCGCGCAGGAAAGTATCGAGTCGTTGCGTGCTCGTGTGGTGCGTTCCTATCGGGTCATTCCGCATGGCGGCAATCAGGACGACTACGTGACCTGGGCGCTGGAAGTGCCGGGCGTAACGCGCGCCTGGTGTGTGCGTCGCTTCATGGGGCCGGGCACGGTGGCGGTGTTCTTCATGCGTGATGATGAGGCTGACCCGATTCCTGACGCCGAGCAACTGGCTGCGGTGGCTGCTTACATAGAGCCGCTGCGTCCGGTTACTGCCGATGTATATGTGTTGGCGCCGGTGCAGAAGCCGGTGGTTTACACCATCCGGCTCACACCTGATAGCTCTGCCGTGCGATCAGCGGTCGAGGCTCAGCTGCTGGACCTGCACAACCGTGAGGGCGGACTGGGCGAAACCCTGTTGCTGACGCACATCGCCGAGGCCATCAGCCGCGCGACCGGCGAAACCGATCATGTGCTGATTGCGCCTGTCGCCAATGTAGCCGCAGGCCCTAACCAGTTACTCACGTTCGGGGGCATTCAATGGTCGTCATAAGAACTGCCGAGCACTACGCCGGGCAATTGCAGGCGCTGTTGCCACCCGGGCCTGCGTGGGACCCGGGGCGCGTACCGGAATTGCAGCAGGTCATTACCGGCCTGTCCCGCGAGTTCGCGCGCATCGATGGCCGTGCGTTCGACCTGCTCAACGAGATGGACCCTGCAACCGTCAGTGAATTGGTACCGGACTGGGAGCGGGTCATGAACCTGCCGGACCCATGTCTGGGGCTCAAACCCTTGTTCGCAGACCGACGCTTGTCAGTGCGCCAGCGGCTGGTAGCAACAGGAGGGCAGAACGCAGCGTTCTACATCGACATTGCCGTCAGCCAGGGCTACCCCGACGCCACCGTGACCGAACACCGAACGCCCCGTATGGGGCGTTCGCGTTTTGGCCAAGCGCACTTCGGCACCTGGAGCGCGCAATTCATGTGGACCCTGAACACCGGCGGGCGCCAGCGCCTGGGCCGACGCTTCGGGGCCAGCTACTGGGGCGAGCGGTTCGGGGTGAATCCCGGGCTCGCAATCGAATGTTTGATCCGTCGAGCAGCACCGGCGCACAGCGTCGAATTCGTAAACTTCAACTGAGGAACACAATGTGGATTATCCCAAGAGTGTGCCGGGCGTAGGCTTGGCAAGCGGCAAGTTTGTAGATGAAAACCCGGCGACCGGCATGCCCGGCTCGCTTATTCCCGCGCAGTGGGGTAACTCGATCACGCAGGAAATTTTGAATGCGATGGCGGCCGGTGGTGAGCAGCCTGATGAAACCAGAACAGACCAGCTCGCAACCGCAATTACGCAGATTGGTTCGCAGGTCAGGCAGGCTTATAAAGGTGCAGGATTTGGCTACACGGATTCCGAAACTCTTCTACCCGGAGCGGCGGGGCATTGGCACAGAATCAATGCCGGTGGTATCACGCTGACGTTGCCCTCCAAGGCGAACGTAGTGGTGGGTAAGTCGATAACCTTTCATAACGCATCGCCAGCAGCGGCAACGATCAAGGCCAATGGTGCTGAGGTCATCTCTCTATTCGGTGCCGGCAGCAATACGTTGAAGCTCAATGCGGCGGAGTGGGTAGAGCTTGTTTTTAACCCTGATGCGATCTACATCACCAAGCGCGGCAAAATTACGGAGGTAAAGGAGGTCGACTCTCAAAAAGTGTTCTCTTTCAATACCGATACAGTTTTTACAAGAGACCAGATGGAGTTGCTGCTACTGGATGCTACTGGCGGCAATCGTGCGTTCACACTGCCCTCCTCAAACGCGGCACTAGGCGTCAAAGACGTCATTGTTCGCAGGATAGACAGCAGTGGCAACCGGCTGACCGTTAATGCAAGTGCCGGGGAAAAGATCAGGTTCCATACCCATTTAAATGCTGCGGGTTATTCCTTTCTGGTTCTTATGGGGGCTGGCGACTGGTGGCACCTGCGCAGCGATGGTGCTGGAAGCTGGTGGCCAATAGGGCGATATGACAGCACTCCTTTGGGACGGCCTGTTTTCGAGACAACGACATTGTTCAGCCCAGGAGGATATGGAGCGTTGAACGGTGGGCTTCTCAATCGTGCCGACTGGCCGTGGCTTTGGGATCATGCGCAAAAGTCGGGGATGCTTTACACCGAAGCAGCTCGTACCGGCAAGGAAGGTGGGTGGACCAGTGGCGACGGCGCTCTGACCTTCCGAGGGCCTGAAGGCCGAGGCGAGTTCCTGCGGGTACTGGATGAGTCTCGGGGCGTCGATACGTCGCGTGTCGCCGGTTCTTGGCAGGACGGCACTTGGCTCAGGACGGTGGCTCAGGAGTGGAGCGGGTCAGATGTAGAGACTGGCACCTACCTGCTGGGCAGCGGTCATGCGCAGGCAGATGGGCGCTTGAACTCTACAGGCCCGGGTGGCTTGTTGCCGCCAGGCGCACTGGTCCCGGCTGGCGGTTCGGCCTACCTGGCAGAAACAACATACAACGGCGTTGTGGCGACTGTAATGAGAGACCAGCAACCGATGAATAACTGGATTCGTTTCCGTAGCCGCAACATGGCCTATCCCGGCCGTATCAAACTGATCTGAGGACGTTATGCCTACTTACTTGATAGATGACTCTGGGGCCTTGATAGGGCCTGTTGAATTACCGGTTGTTCCTGGACTGGGCGAGCAAACGCCCAGCAATGCTGTAAGCATGACCGAATTGCTCAGCGAACCGAACACAGGATTTGCCTGGACACTGATAAACGGTGAGCTGCAGCAGGTCATAGATCGCCGTGGCTTGATGTATCGAATAAACGACGGCTCGGTAGAGGAGTGGAGCAGCCTCGGTCTGCCGCCTGAACGGCTTACCGCCAAACAATGGCCCGGCAAGTATTACGTTTGGCGAGAGGGTGAATGGGTTCTTGATACCGAAGCGCAGAAGACCGCTTTGGCGTCCGCCGCTCTGCTGGTTCGTGACCAGCGTTTGCAGGAAGCAGCTACACGTATCGCCCCGTTGCAGTATGCCGAAGAACTGGGAGATGCTACCGAGGCCGAGAAGGCAAGTTTGCTCGAATGGAAACGCTATAGCGTAGAACTGAACCGGATCGAGCAAACCCCGGATTACCCTCTCCAGGTCAAATGGCCTTCACCGCCCTCCGATGCAACTGCCCTGTAAACATGACCGCGAGAGCGGTTTTTTTTGCCCGTTGCCTACTGAACAGCTAGCCCCGGTAGGGCGCGAGTACAGACGAACTGCCCCGCTCTGAGGGGGAGTTGTTTTATTCGCCATTTAATCTCGCTTTTGAACAGGAGAGCTTTATCGGCTCATGGGGTGGGCTAGTCCCGCAAGCCCTTGGGAGGATCAATGCCTCTTGGCCCGCAACAACAACTCAACATCATCCCTGACGCCGGCCCCACCGCCGGCGTTTTAGTTCCTGTCCTTAAACGAAACAGGAGGTCCGCCGACGCCCGCAAGCGTCAATCATTCATTAACCCATACTTTCTCAATAGAAAATCAAAGGTATTCCTATGTACACAGTAATAAGCGCTCGTGATCCACGTTGGTCCGATATGACACACACATACATTAATCTGTGGGTGTTGTTTGCAGAGTTTAAAGACACTTACGGCGAGGTGCCTTTTAGTGCATCTCCCAACGACTCCGCTGCTCATGGAGTCGATCTGTTTAACCGTGCCCTCGCCGGTGAGTTCGGCCCGGTTCTCGAGCCGACCGAGGAGGCGGTCTTGCAGCAGGTGACGAGTCAGCGAAATAACTTGTCAAGTAACGCTACCTATCGAATCCACTCGCTGCTGGACGAACTGGATATTCTTCAAGACGCCATAGCAATGAATCTGGTGACCGAAGAGCAATTGAAATCCGTGCCAGCAATAAACGCTGAGCTGTACGCGTTCCGTCTTTATCGCGTGCGGCTTTCCCTGATTGATACATTGCCAGGTTATCCAAGGAAGTTCGACTGGCCCGTAGCTCCTGCGCAGCCTTTTGTGTATGTGCCACCTTCTGAGTAGTTGGCCATTTGGTAGGGCGAGCGCGAAAACGAATTGCATCCGACGCCGGCTCTGAAGCTGGCGTTACTGTTTTTGCTTTCGATATCGCCGCGACCAGCCGACATGACTGCTGCTAACGACTCAGGTAACGACGCCTCGCAATGATGGGGCGTTTGTTACCCCTAATGCGCGTCGCTTTTGAGTCACGAGAGCTTCGTCGATTGGGGACACTGACGAGCTTCATAAGCAAGGCAGGAGTAACCATGCCTATCAACCAGCAACAACTACTGCAAATCCTCCCCAACGCCGGCCCTAAAGCCGGCGTTTTTGTTCCTGCTCTCAACATCGCCATGACCCGCTACACCATCAACACCCGCCTGCGTATCGCCGCGTTCATCGCCCAGATCGGGCATGAATCCGGGCAGCTTCGTTATGTGCGCGAGCTGGGTAGCGACAGCTATCTGGCCAAGTACGACACCGGGCAGTTGGCGCTGCGTCTGGGCAACACGCCAGAGGCAGATGGCGACGGTCAACTGTACCGAGGGCGCGGGCTGATTCAGGTGACGGGGCGGGCCAACTATGAAGCGTGCGGGGAGGCGCTGGGGCTGGACTTGTTGCGCCAGCCGCAACTGCTTGAACAGCCGGAGCATGCCGCCATGTCGGCAGCGTGGTTCTGGGACCGTGCCAACCTCAACGCGCTGGCAGACAAGGGTGATTTTCTGATGATCACCCGCCGTATCAACGGAGGCACCAATGGCCTGGCAGATCGGCAGGCGCTTTACCAGCGGGCATTGGAGGTGCTGCCGTGAAAGTGCTGGATATGCGATTCCTGATCCTCGCATTCGTGCTGGGGTCAGGGCTGGGTACATGGGCCGCTTGGCAGTGGCAGGCGGCTCACTATGGTCTGCAACTGTCTACGCAAACGCTGGCTTGGCAGCAAGAGCGCGAGCAGGCGGCGCTGGCGGTCGTCGACTGGCAGAACGCTGAACAAGCACGAAGGCGGGCGCTGGAACTCCGTCTGCAAGATAACGATACAACCATTCATAAGGAACTGAGCGATGCACAGACTTCTCAGGCCCGCTTGCGTGATCGTCTGGCTACCGCTGATTTGCGGCTGTCAGTCCTCCTTGCCAGCCCCACCAGTGGCGATGGAATGCCAACCGCCTCCGGTTCCGGCGGCGTGGTTCATGGAAGCTCGCGAGGCGAACTTGACCCAGCGGCTGCTGGACGAATTGTCGCCATCACCGACTACGGCGATCAGGGATTGATCGCTTTGAAGGCCTGCCAGGCCTACGTGCGCGAGATTGCGCACTGATGTTCCCTCCGGCACCCCACCTTTGGCCATCGTGCCCCTGCCTGAAACCAGCCTCCGCAAGGAGGTGCGGCCCTCTTTTCAGCCTTTACAGGCTTTTCAATCGGCGCAGCCCGGTACATTCATATTGCACCGGTCGGTTCGGTACGCTAATGTCCCGAAACGTACCGATGAGACCCCTTCCGTGACGACTGTCAGCAAACTCTTGATGCGCGTTATCAAGGCTAAAGCCCGTTGGCGTTGGCGCGCCTGACTATTTCCTTGTCGGCCCTGCCGGACCCGTACCTGTATGCCTTCGATATGTGATGCCTTTGCCTCTGTCACCCCCAGCGTTGTGGCTGAAGAGGGGACGCATGGGCGAAGTGGAATCCGGAAGGCCTGAATCAAGTCAGTAAATCAAAAGGTTGATAGCAAAATGCTGCTGATGATCGATAACTACGATTCGTTCACCTACAACGTCGTGCAGTACCTCGGTGAGCTGGGGGCCGATGTCAAAGTCATTCGTAACGACGAACTGACCATTGAACAGATCGAGGCCCTGAACCCCGAGCGCATCGTGGTCTCGCCTGGCCCGTGCACACCCAATGAAGCCGGTGTCTCGCTTGAAGTGATCAAACATTTCGCGGGCAAACTGCCGATTCTGGGTGTGTGCCTGGGGCATCAGTCCATCGGACAGGCCTTTGGTGGCGATGTGGTGCGTGCGCGTCAGGTGATGCACGGCAAAACCAGCCCGGTGGTGCATCAGGACGGCGGTGTGTTCGAAGGCCTTAATCATCCACTGGTGGTCACCCGCTACCACTCGCTGGTGGTAAAAAGCGATACCTTGCCCGAGTGCCTGGAAGTGACCGCCTGGACTGCGCTGGAAGACGGCTCGGTTGACGAGATAATGGGCCTGCGTCACAAAACGTTGAACGTGGAAGGGGTACAGTTTCACCCTGAGTCGATTCTGACCGAGCAGGGCCACGAGCTGTTCGCCAACTTTCTCAAGCAGAGCGGCGGCCATCGTCAGGGCTAAGGATTTTTTATGACTACCCCCATGAACATCAAAAGCGCGCTGAACCGCGTGGTCAACCAGCTGGACCTGACCACTGACGAGATGCGCGACGTCATGCGCGAGATCATGACCGGCCAATGCACCGAAGCGCAGATCGGTGCGTTTCTGATGGGCATGCGCATGAAGAGTGAAACCATCGATGAGATCGTCGGTGCTGTTTCGGTCATGCGTGAGCTGGCAAGTAGTGTCGAGCTGAAAACACTGGATGGCGTTGTAGACATCGTTGGCACTGGCGGTGACGGCGCGAATATTTTCAACGTGTCCACGGCGTCGGCTTTTGTCATCGCCGCTGCTGGCTGCACGGTGGCCAAACACGGCAACCGCGCAGTGTCGGGCAAGAGCGGCAGCGCCGATCTGCTGGAAGCCGCCGGGGTTTATCTGAACCTTACGCCTGTTCAGGTGGCTCGCTGCATCGACAGCGTGGGCATCGGTTTCATGTTCGCCCAGTCTCATCACACGGCCATGAAGCACACAGCCGGGCCGCGCCGCGAGCTGGGGCTGCGCACACTGTTCAATATGCTCGGCCCGCTGACCAATCCGGCGGGCGTTCGTCACCAGATCGTCGGTGTGTTCAATCAGGCGTTGTGTCGGCCGCTGGCCGAGGTGCTGCTGCGTCTGGGCAGCAAGCATGTGCTGGTGGTGCACTCGCAGGACGGCCTGGACGAGTTCAGTCTGGCCGCGCCGACCTTCGTTGCCGAGCTGAAAAATGGCGAAGTGACTGAATACTGGGTACAGCCCGAAGACCTGGGCATCAAAAGCCAGAGTCTGTATGGCCTCGCTGTGGAAAGTCCGGCAGTTTCGCTGGAACTGATTCGTGATGCGCTTGGGCGCCGCAAGACCGAGAACGGGCAGAAAGCCGCGGAAATGATCGTGCTTAATGCCGGCGCCGCGCTCTATGCTGCCGATCATGCGACCAGCCTGAAAGAGGGTGTGGCCTTGGCACACGATGCCCTGCACACCGGCCTTGCGCGGGAAAAGCTGGAAGAGTTGGGTGCCTTCACGGCAATATTCAAACAGGAGAACGAAGCATGAGCGTGCCAACCGTACTGGAAAAGATTCTTGTCCGAAAGGTCGAGGAAATTGCGGCCCGTCGAGCAATTGTCAGCCTCGCCGAACTTGAACAACAGGTCGCCAGCGCCGGTGCGCCACGTGGCTTTGCCAACGCGCTGATCACTCAGGCCAGGTTGAAGCTGCCTGCCGTCATCGCAGAAGTCAAAAAGGCGTCTCCAAGCAAAGGCGTTATCCGGGAGAATTTTCTGCCGGGCGAGATCGCCAGAAGTTATCAGGCGGGAGGCGCGACCTGTCTTTCAGTGCTCACTGATGTCGATTTCTTTCAGGGTTCCGATGCCTATCTTCAGGAAGCGCGGGCGGCATGCAATTTGCCGGTGATCCGCAAGGATTTCATGATCGATCCTTATCAAGTGGTCGAGGCTCGCGCGCTGGGCGCTGACTGCATTCTGCTGATCGTGTCGGCACTGGAAGACGCGCAAATGGCTGAGCTGGCCGACGTTGCCAAGCGTGTCGGGCTGGACGTACTGGTCGAGGTGCACGACGACGACGAGCTGGAGCGCGCACTCAAGACGCTTGATACACCGCTGGTGGGTGTCAACAATCGCAACCTCCACACCTTTGAAGTGAGCCTGGAAACCACGCTGGAGTTGCTACCGCGTATCCCGCGTGATCGCTTGGTCATCACCGAAAGCGGCATTCTCAATCGTGCGGATGTCGAGCTGATGGAAATCAACGATGTCTATTCGTTCCTGGTGGGCGAGGCTTTCATGCGCGCCGAACACCCGGGCGCCGAGTTGCAGCGGCTGTTCTTTCCGGAGCGCAAGCTTGCGGCGAGCGGCCCCTCTATCGACTGACTGAACTGAACACCACGCTGAGGTCCGGCATGCAAGACTCGATCATCGACATCTGCGTCGAACAAGGCTTGCAGGCCGAGCAGGACCTTCTGGCGGCTGTGTGCTCCGGCGCTGCCGATCATGGGTTGCTGTTCTGGCGACCTACTGATCGGGCGCTGGTCATGCCGCGGCGCATGAGCCGCTTGCCGGGTTTTGTCGAGGCCAGCGAGACTCTGGCTGACAATGGATGGCCCGTGTTGTTGCGTGAAACCGGTGGTGAGCCGGTGCCACAATCCTCTTCCACGGTGAATATCGCGCTGGTCTATGCACAGCCCGCTGCTGATGTTGATCGTGACCGCATAGAAACCGCCTACCTGCGCTTGTGTCAGCCGCTGCTCGACCTGCTGGTCGAATTGGGCGGCCAGGCTTCATTGGGCGAAGTGGCGGGTGCATTCTGTGACGGCCGCTTCAACGTCAACCTTGATGGTCGCAAGATGGTCGGAACAGCCCAGCGCTGGCGGCAGAGTCAGGGCGGAACGCGTCCTGTGGTGTTGGCCCACGGCGCATTGCTGCTGGATGATGAACGTGTACAGATGGCGGGAGCGGTCAACCGCTTCAACGAGCTTTGTGAGCTTGAGCCACGTATTCGGGCCGAAAGCCACATTGCCTTGCACGAAGTGTTTCCGGATGTCGACGTTCTGCCGCGTCTGGCGCAGGCCTATCGGCAGCTACTCGCTGAACTCTGACTGGCAGAGGTTCAGCGCGTACCGTACACCACCATCGTTTTTCCCTTGACGTTGACCAGGCTCTGCTCTTCCAGGGCCTTGAGCACGCGCCCGACCATCTCTCTTGAACAGCCTACGATGCGTCCGATCTCCTGGCGGGTAATCTTGATCTGCATACCGTCCGGGTGGGTCATTGCATCTGGCTGCTTGCACAGCTCAAGCAACGTGCGAGCTACTCGCCCGGTGACATCGAGAAACGCCAGATCACCGACCTTGCGTGTGGTGTTGCGCAGGCGCTCGGCCATCTGACTGCCCAGCGCGTAGAGAATTTCCGGCTCCTGGCGGGTCAGCTCGCGGAAGGCGCCGTATGAAATCTCGGCCACTTCGCATTCGGTCTTGGCTCGCACCCATGCGCTGCGCACGGATTCGCGTCCCGGCTGCTCAAACAGACCCAGTTCACCAAAAAAATCCCCGCTGTTGAGATAGGCGACGATCATCTCGCGTCTTTCGTCATCTTCGATCAGAACCGTGACTGAGCCTTTCAAGATCAGAAACAGCGACTCAGAGCGATCACCCGCATTGATGATGTTGCTTTTGGCGGGGCAGCGGCGGCGTTCCGCATGGGGCAGCAGCTTGTCGAGACTGTTTGCTTTGGGCGTAAAAGTTATTGCGACCATGCGTGACTTCCGAAATAAGGTGTATGGCCAAATGGCATACCTGTAGGTATCGGCTGCGCCTGCATTCTCACCAGCTTTTCCAGACGTGTAGGAAGCTATTTGCGAATATTCCTACGCGTTTCCTACAAAAAGCATTTTTCCAATGCGTCCAGTCAGCGTTTGGCGCTGTGCTAAGCTGGCGACCCCTTTTTTACAGTGGAGTCCTGGCGATGAAGGCACGCATTCAATGGGCTGGCGAAGCCATGTTCCTCGGCGAATCCGGCAGCGGTCATGTAGTAGTGATGGACGGCCCACCTGAAAGCGGTGGCCGCAACCTGGGTGTACGCCCGATGGAAATGGTGTTGATCGGTCTGGGCGGCTGCAGCAACTTTGACGTGGTTAGCATCCTGAAGAAGTCGCGCCAGCCAGTGGAAAGCTGCGAGGCATTTCTTGAAGCCGAGCGCGCGGATGAAGATCCGAAAGTGTTCACCAAAATTCACCTGCACTTCGTCGTCAAGGGCCGCGGCCTGAAAGAAGCTCAGGTCAAACGGGCTATCGAGTTGTCAGCGGAGAAGTATTGCTCTGCTTCTATAATGCTCGGAAACGCGGGTGTGGAGATCACTCACGATTATGAAATTGTCGAGTTGACCTGAACGCCAGACATCCAACGATCATAAAAACGGCGCACACTCTGGCAGACGGCTTCGGACGTCTGCATAATGCGCCACTTTTTCAGGGCGCAGCATGTACTGGTTTTCTGCTGGCGGCCCGAACAGACAACCAAAATCGCCAACGCGAAGAGGTGTTAACCGTCCTACGCAGATGAGCCGGACTCAACTGACGGGCATGCTTGATCACGCGGCTGGCGCCGCACCCATATAGAGAGTTTTTAACGGTGAAAAGCAAACTCAAGCTCCACGGGTTCAATAACCTGACAAAGACCTTGAGCTTCAACATTTATGACATCTGCTATGCGGAAACCCCGCAGGACCAGCAGGCGTATGTCGAATACATCAACAGTGTGTACGACGCAGAACGCCTGACGCGGATTCTGACTGATGTTGTCGATATCATTGGTGCCAACATCCTGAACATTGCACGTCAGGATTACGATCCACAAGGTGCCAGTGTGACCATTCTGATCTCCGAGCAGCCGGTGACGCCTACCGAAAGCCAGATCGAAGAGTCGCCAGGTCCTCTGCCGGAAACCATCCTGGCGCACCTGGACAAGAGCCACATCACGGTTCATACCTACCCGGAAATTCACCCGGTAGATGGCATCGCCACGTTCCGCGTGGATATCGATGTGTCGACCTGTGGCGTTATTTCACCGCTCAAGGCGTTGAATTACCTGATTCACAAGTTTGAGTCGGATATCGTGACCGTCGATTATCGCGTGCGCGGCTTTACCCGTGACGTGGAAGGCAAGAAGCACTTCATCGATCATGAAATCAACTCGATCCAGAATTACCTGTCCGAAGACACGCGCAACGGTTACCAGATGACCGACGTGAACGTGTATCAGGAAAACCTGTTCCACACCAAGATGCTGCTCAAGCAGTTCGAACTGGATAACTACCTGTTCGGCGACGCGACCAGCAACTTGTCTGCCGAGCAGCGCGAACAAGTGACCGCCAAGGTCAAACACGAAATGCTGGAAATCTTCTACGGCCGTAACGTAGCCGTATAAGCCCGGATTCCGGACATTAAAAAGGCGCCTGATGCAGGCGCCTTTTTTATTCGTCCTTATCCGTCCTGATGCGTCGTCAGATGCGATAAGTCGACTTGGTCATGACCTTGGCCAGTACGCTCATGCCAAACTTGACCGGTGCCGGGAAGCGAAAGCCGCCTGCTTCCAGCGCTGACTCGGCATGGTGTTCTTCATCATTAAGCATCTGTTCCAGAATGGCCCGCGACTTTCCGTCTTCGCTCGGCAATTGCTCAAGGTGCTCACTCAAGTGCTTGCAGACCTGATCCTCTGTCGCCGCGACGAAACCCAGGCTGACCCGGTCGCTGATAACGCCAGCTACCGCACCGATCCCGAATGACAGTCCGTAGAACAGCGGGTTCAGCACGCTGGTATGGCTGCCAAGCTGATGAATGCGCTGTTCGCACCACACAAGGTGATCGATTTCCTCTTCAGCCGCATGCTCCATCGCCTTGCGCACCTTGGGCAGCTTCGCTGTCAGCGCCTGCCCCTGGTACAGCGCCTGGGCGCAGACTTCACCTGTATGGTTGATGCGCATCAGGCCTGCAACGTGGCGTGTGTCGACGTCGCTCATCTTGTGATCGGGCTGGACAACCGCAGGGGAGGGGCGCTGCGGATGTGCGCTCAATGGCAGCAATGTGCGCATTGCGCTATCGGCTTGCAGTAAAAGACGGTCGAGGGGGGAATAGTGACGTTCGGTAGCCATGGGCACCTCCGGAAGATCATGTGGGCAGTTTACCCGAATCGGCCGCAGGCAGCAGGGGCTTGTGTCGACCGGCCAGCGAACATAACGGCCGCTGACCGGCTGCAAAGCCCGGAAACGCGGGATCAGCCCGGCGGCCAGTTCATCTGACGCTGACCGAGTACATGCATGTGAATGTGATAAACGGTCTGTCCGCCCAGATCATTGCAATTCATGACCACGCGGAAGCCTTCTTCACAACCCAGTTCAATAGCCAGACGCTGCGCTGTGAACATGATATGCCCCGCCAGGCCTTTGTCTTCTTCGGTCAGATCGTTCAGGGTCCGAATGGGCTTTTTCGGGATAACCAGAAAATGCACGGGTGCCTGTGGGGCGATGTCGTGAAAAGCCAGTACCTGGTCATCTTCGTAGATGATCTTCGCCGGAATTTCCCGATTGATGATCTTGGTAAACAAAGTTTCCACAGCCGTTTGCTCCTTGTCGGTTGATGGTCGTCGCAGGGTATCGCTGTGCAGCAGTGCGCCTGAGTGTACTGAGCGAGACGCCGCTCGCCCAGTCGTTTGTCTGTCAGCGTGGGCAGTACTTCCTGTTGATGTAGCCGCTGATCTGGCGGGCCAGCCAGCGCGAGACCAGGCGCGGGCTGAACGTCCATAGGCGGGTGCTGAAGCCGGGGATGATCACTGCACGGTCCTTTGCCAGTGCGCGAACGGTATACAGGGCCACTTCTTCGGGGCTCATCAGGTTGTCGACATTGACCTGCAACTGCGCGGTACGGAAAAAAGCCGTTCGGGTCGGGCCGGGGCACAACACCGAGACCTTCACCCCGGCCTTCTTCACTTCCTCGCGCAGCCCCTCGGAAAAATGCAGCACATACGCTTTGCTCGCGTAGTAGGTGCTCATCCACGGCCCTGGCTGGAAAGCCGCCACCGAGGCGACATTGAGTATCTGCCCACCGCCCTGAATGGCCATGAGGTTGCCGACCGTATGGCACAGGCGCGTCAGAGCGAGGATGTTCAGGTCGATCAGGTCCTGCTCGGCGCTCCAGTCCTGCGCCAGAAAAGGTCCGCACGTGCCGATGCCCGCTGCATTGACCAGCAGGTCAATCTGATGCGCGCCGTCTTCCAGCTCCAGCAGGAAGCCCGAGAGTCGCAGCGGTTCGCCCAGGTCGCATGCACGAAACAGCACTTCCACGCCAAAACGCTGAGTCAATTCCAGTGCAATTGTTTCCAGCAGGTCGCGCTGACGGGCGACCAGAATCAGGCTGCGACCACGGCGTGCCAGCGCTTCGGCCATCGCCAGGCCTATGCCGCTGGACGCGCCGGTGATCAGGGCGTAACGGGTCATGCATTTCTCCATTGAGCATATTGCGCCCGGCAGTCTGCCGAACCGTGAGCAGTCTATTACGTGTCACTATGTTTCTTTGAACTCTTTGTTGACATCCACCGGCACGATCAAGGCACTGTCCTGGTCTTGTTCATCGTCGTACGGGAGGGATTGCTCGTACTCGTCGGTCTGCAATTCCAGCTCGTCGCGCAGCATGCCTGCGCCTCCGGCAGTGAGGCCGATCAGAATAATCGGTAGCAGCAACAACCACAGAACGGCCAGCGTCTTTACGCCTTTCGAGTTCGGCGGTGGCGGTGGGCCGAACTGATTGGGGCCTTTTGTACCCGGCAGCAGGACCATGAGGAACGGGAAGACGCTGCCTATGAAGGGCACCATCGTCAGCAGTAAAAGCCAGCCCGACCAGCCCAGGTCGTGCAGCCGTTGTATACCAATCTGTGCACCGATGACTGCAAACACCACGAGCACCACTGCGCTCAGCAGCCCGCCAGCGACCAGTGACTCGTTCATCGTCAGCAGGCACACGGCAACCAGCGCCAGTGCTGCTGCGCTCAATACCAGGCTCCAGGCCAGATAGCGCAAACGCCCGATGCGCCCGTTTATGCTCAGGACTTTTAGAGTCGAATGCTCTGGCTGATCACCGCCAACCTGTGCTTTGGGCGGCGCATAGGGCGATATTTCCAGATGCGCGGGTTTTTGTGGCGGCGCGCTGGCTATTTCATTGAGGCTCAGGCTGATGTCACTGTCAGGTTCGATGCGTGCTTCGACGCCTGCGTCATTAAGTGCCTTCAGGTAGCGCTCAGCATCCGTATGGGTCAGCCCGCGCTTGAGCGCAACGGGCTGGCCGTTGAACAACTTTTGCACTGCGCGAGCTTCACTTTTGAACAACCCCGCAAGGTTGGCCTTCGCGGTATCAAGCTCGACGCCTTCACGCACCTGTCCTTCAAATATAATCTTGAAGAGGGAATCGGCCATACAGGGCTTCCTTGTCTTGTGGTTGGGGACAGTACCGGGCGCTTGCGTTACACATTGCGTAAAGCCTAGCGCCCTGGTGTGTTACTGGAGAGGCCGAATGCTTTCCGGTCAGAAGGGTTTGACGATGACCAGAATGACGATAGCGATCAGGATCAGCACAGGAATCTCGTTGAACCAGCGATAAAACACATGGCTGCGGCCATTTTCACCACGGGCAAAGCGTTTCATCTGTGCGCCGCAGACGTGGTGATAGCCGATCAGCAGGACAACCAGTGCGAGCTTGGCGTGCATCCAGCCCTGACTGAAATAGCCGCTGACGTCAAAGCTGATCAGCCAGCCGCCGAAGACCAGCGTTGCGATCATCGCCGGGGTCATGATGCCTCGGTAGAGCTTGCGTTCCATCACCATGAAGCGCTCGCGGCTGACCGTGTCCTCACTCATCGAGTGATAGACGAACAGTCTTGGTAGATAGAACAGGGCTGCAAACCAGCAGACCATTGAAATGACATGCAGCGCTTTGACCCATAGATAGAGCATTTTTGATTATTCCCAGGTTCACGGTGGCCGAATAGTAGTGTCTTGTGCGTCCATACGTCACGTTGTCGGTTGTCGCAGAGGCGATAGGCTCCTATTATCGACCGCTTTCCAGTTGTTTCGTTGAGGGCAGGTTATGGTCAAGGTCGGTATTGTCGGCGGCACGGGTTACACCGGGGTCGAGCTGCTGCGTCTGTTGGCACAGCATCCGCAGGCAGAAGTAGTGGTCATTACCTCGCGCTCGGAGGCCGGCATGCCAGTCGCCGAGATGTACCCGAACCTGCGAGGTCACTACGACGGCCTGGCTTTCAGCGTACCTGACGTGAAAACCCTGGGTGCCTGTGACGTGGTGTTCTTCGCCACGCCCCACGGTGTTGCTCATGCACTGGCCGGTGAACTGCTTGCGGCAGGCACCAAGGTGATCGACCTGTCTGCCGACTTCCGTCTGCAGGACCCGGTCGAGTGGGCCAAGTGGTACGGCCAGCCGCACGGTGCTCCGCAGCTGCTGCAGGCTGCGGTTTACGGATTGCCGGAAGTCAATCGCGAACAGATCAAGAATGCTCGGCTCATCGCCGTGCCGGGTTGCTATCCGACAGCTACACAATTGGGTTTCCTGCCGTTGCTTGAGGCGGGCATTGCCGACAACACTCGCCTTATTGCCGACTGCAAATCCGGCGTGAGCGGTGCCGGACGTGGCCTGAGCATTGGTTCTCTGTATTCGGAAGCCAATGAAAGCTTCAAGGCTTACGCCGTGAAGGGCCATCGTCACCTGCCTGAAATCACTCAGGGCCTGCGTCGCGCTGCGGGCGGTGATATCGGCCTGACGTTTGTTCCGCATCTGGTGCCGATGATTCGTGGCATTCATTCCACCCTCTATGCGACAGTCGCTGATCGTTCGGTGGATCTGCAAGCGCTGTTCGAGAAGCGCTACGCCGACGAGCCTTTTGTGGATGTAATGCCCGCTGGCAGCCATCCCGAGACCCGCAGTGTGCGCGGAGCCAACGTTTGCCGCATCGCGGTACACCGTCCGCAGGGCGGCGATCTGGTTGTCGTGCTGTCGGTTATCGACAATCTGGTCAAAGGCGCGTCAGGTCAGGCGGTTCAGAATATGAACATCCTGTTTGGTCTTGATGAGCGCGCCGGTTTGTCTCACGCGGGCATGATGCCGTAAGCACTGCCGCCGTCCAGCAAATAGTTGACCGATTTTCTAGGAGAAGCGGATAATGCCGTCATTACGCATTACGACGGCTAACGCCGGGAGATATCTGACATGAGTGTCGAATCCTTCACGCCTACCGCTTTGGAGTTCACTCCGAATGCAGCGCACAAGGTGAAAACCCTGGTCGACGAAGAGGGCAATGACCGTCTCAAACTGCGTGTATTCGTTACAGGTGGCGGTTGTTCAGGTTTTCAGTATGGCTTTACGTTTGATGAAGACGTGGCCGACGATGACACTATCGTCGAGCGCGAGGGCGTAAGTCTGGTTGTCGATCCGATGAGCTTCCAGTACCTGGCTGGCGCAGAGGTCGATTATCAGGAAGGGCTTGAGGGTTCGCGATTCGTGATCAAAAACCCGAATGCTTCCACGACCTGTGGTTGTGGCTCGTCGTTCTCGATCTGATTGAAGCTTATTGTAAACAAAAACGCCGCTCATTGAGCGGCGTTTTGCGTTCAGGCACGAGGTCAGGCGGGGTAGATCGCGCCCAGAACACGTCTGCCTTTAGCGCCGGTTACCGTTGGGCGGTTGGCCGGTACGCCTTCGAGGCAGCAATGAGCCAGCCAGGCAAATGCCATGGCCTCAACCCAGTCAGGGTCCACGCCGAACTTCTCGGTACTGCTGACCTCGGTGTCAGGCAATAGCTCTGCAAGGCGTTTCATCAGCGCCTTGTTATGTGCGCCGCCGCCACAGACCAGAAGCTCCTTGGTGATCGCTTGTGCCGATTGCAGGGACTCTGTGATGGTCAATGCAGTCAGTTCCAGCAGCGTGGCTTGCACGTCTTCAGGTGTCAATGTTGGCAGCTGGAACAGATGATGGTGCACCCAACCCAGGTTGAACACTTCCCGACCGGTGCTTTTTGGGCCTTTGGTCAGGAAAAACTGATCGCTGAGCAGCTTCTTGAGAAGCGCTTGATCAACCTCGCCGCTCGCCGCCCATGCCCCGTCCTTGTCGTAGCTTTCATGGCGCTGGGATTGTATCCAGGCATCCAGCAGCACGTTGCCTGGACCGCAATCGAAGCCTTCGACCGGGCGATCGGATTCGATCAGGCTCAGATTGCTGAAGCCGCCGATGTTCAATACAGCGCGGTGGTCTTTGTTATCGTCGAACAGTGCTTCGTGGAAGGCGGGCACGAGCGGCGCACCCTGTCCGCCTGCGGCGATGTCGCGACGACGAAAATCGCTTACCACGGTGATTTCGGTCAGCTCTGCCAGCAGCGCCGGGTTGCCGATCTGAATGCTGTAGCCGCGAGCAGGTTCATGACGAATAGTCTGGCCGTGGCTGCCAATGGCGCGAATCTGAGCAGGCACCATGTTTTGATCTTCCAGCAAGGTCTGCACGCCCTGTGCGACCAGCCTGCACCACTTCTGCTCGGCGATTGCTGCACGTGCAAGCTCATCGACGCCACTGGAGCAAAGCCCCAGCAGTTCGGCATGCAGATCTTCCGGCATCGGGATGTAGTGAGTAGCCAGAAGCCTTGAGCGGTCATCCTGCTTCAAAAGGGCGATATCAATCCCATCGAGACTGCTGCCGGACATCACACCTATATAGAAGAAGTCCATGGATTACCTTTTATTCGAGGCCAGCGTGGTGGCCTTTTCCTGATCCATGCGCGCCATCAACGGCTGGCTTTGTTGCATGAACCGCTGTTTTTCGGATTTGGCGATCGGATCCGCCATCGGAAGCTTCTGGCCCAGCGGGTCTACGTGAACGCCATTGACCTGAAATTCATAGTGCAAGTGCGGGCCGGTAGACAAGCCGGTAGTTCCAATATAGCCGATTACCTGGCCCTGTTTAACGGTTCCGCCGGTTTGTATGCCTTTGGCAAAGCCTTGCATATGACCGTACAGCGTGCGGTAGGTATCGCCGTGCTGGATGATGACGGTATTGCCGTAACCGCCGCGACGGCCAGCGAGCAGAACCTTGCCGTCGCCGGTTGCCTTGATCGGCGTACCGCGTGGCGCCGCATAGTCGACGCCCTTGTGCGCACGGATCTTGTTGAGGATAGGGTGTTTGCGACCCATCGAGAACATGGAGCTGATGCGGGCAAAGTCTACCGGGGTGCGGATGAATGCCTTGCGCATGCTGTTGCCGTCGGCCGTGTAGTAATTGGTATTGCCTTGCTTGTTGGTGTAACGAACGGCGGTGTAGGTCTTGCCGCGGTTTGTAAAGCGAGCGGACAGGATATTGCCTGTGCCGACGCTTTTGCCGTTGACCACTTTCTGCTCATACACCACGTCAAACTCGTCACCCTTGCGGATGTCCTGCGCGAAGTCGATGTCGTAGCCGAAGATGTTGGCCATGTCCATTGTCATGCTATGAGTCAGGCCAGCGCGCTGCGCGGATTGCGAAAGTGAGCTGTTGATCACGCCATGCACATACGCATTGCGCACATTGGGCTTGCTGATCTCGCGATTGAAAACGAAGCCGGAAGCCGATTTCGACAGGCTGATGGTCTCGAGCTCGCTGAGTTTGGTATGCAGTTGCTTGAGCTGGCCGTCCGGCGATAGTTCGAACTGCAGGGTTTGCCCGTTCTGCAGCTTGGTGAACTGTTTGGCCTGCTTGTCGCTGGCCAGTACTTCATGAACGGTAGCGGCTGGCAGCCCGACTTTTTCGAACAGAGTCGAAAGCGTGTCGCCCTTGCTGACGATCACTTCCCGATGGTTAGGGTCTTTGGCTGGTGCCGGCTTTTCTGCGTCAGACTGTGCTGTGGCGGTGTCTTGAGCCTGGTCATCGGCATTGTCGATCTGGGCAAATGGCGATTCAGTGGTTTCAGGTGTGGCTTGAGCAGCGTCTGGAGCGTCTTGGTCTTGTACGTCCTGATCCGGCATCTCCAGATCAAGGGAAAGGTTCGTTCGTTTGGCTTCAACTTCGCTGGAAGGGAAAACCAGGAGAGCCAGGCTCAACAATGCGGCAATGCCGCTTGCAGCGAGCAGGTGACTCTTCGGATAAAGCGGGGGCGCTTTAGGCGGTGTGTCTTTCATAGGTAATTTGACTTTGAAAAAGGTGAAATGGAAAAGATGAATGACATGATGAAGATGAAATAACTGTATAAAATATAACCAAAACCTGCTCGAAGCAACCCTTCCCGCGTATCAGTCACTGATTCGCAGGCGAACGCTGGGCAAAACTTGTAATTGGGCTCTGATCTTGTAAGGTTGGTTCCCTTTGAATTGGGGGCTGAAATGAAGTCGGTTGAAGAGCAGCTGGCGCTGATCAAGCGCGGTGCGGATGAACTCCTGGTCGAGGCCGAACTGGTCGAGAAGCTGAAGCGTGGCCAGCCACTGCGTATCAAGGCTGGTTTCGACCCGACAGCGCCCGATCTGCACCTTGGGCACACGGTGCTTATTAATAAGCTGCGCCAGTTTCAGGATCTGGGGCATCAGCTCATCTTCCTGATCGGTGATTTCACAGGCATGATCGGCGACCCGAGCGGCAAAAGCGCCACGCGTCCGCCGCTTACTCGTGAGCAGGTTCTCGACTACGCCGAAACCTACAAGTCTCAGGTTTTCAAGATTCTCGATCCGGCCAAAACCGAGGTGGCGTTCAACTCCACCTGGATGGACAAGCTGAGCCCGGCTGACTTCATTCGATTGTCTTCGCAGTACACGGTCGCCCGTATGCTTGAGCGTGACGATTTCGACAAGCGCTATAAAAGCAACCAGTCCATCGCCATCCACGAATTCCTTTACCCGCTGGTGCAGGGTTACGACTCAGTGGCCTTGAAGGCTGACGTCGAACTGGGTGGTACTGATCAGAAATTCAACCTGCTGATGGGGCGCGAGCTTCAGCGCGCTTATGGGCAGGAGCCGCAATGCATTCTGACCATGCCGCTGCTGGAAGGCCTGGATGGCGTGAAGAAGATGTCCAAGTCGCTGGGCAACTACGTTGGTATTCAGGAAGCACCGGGCATTATGTACAGCAAGCTGGTATCGATTCCGGATTCGCTGATGTGGCGCTACTTCGAGCTGCTGAGCTTCCGTTCGATGGAAGAGATCAATGGCTTGAAGGCTGATTGTGAAGCGGGTGCCAATCCGCGTGATATCAAAATCAAGCTGGCCGAAGAGCTGGTCGCCCGTTTCCATGGTGAAGAAGCTGCCGCCAATGCGCATCGTTCTGCGGGCAATCGTATGAAGGAAGGCGAGTTGCCAGACGATCTGCCGGAGATATACGTGGCTGCTACAGAGGATATGCCGATCTCGGCCGTCCTTAATAAAGCAGGGCTGGTAAAGAACGCTGCGGTCGCTCGCGATCTGCTGGCATCTGGTGGTGTGCGTATAGATGGTGAGGTGGTGGATCGCGGCTTTGTATTCAAGCTAGGTGCAACTCACGTCTGCCAGGCCGGTAAGAAGGCTTTCGGGCGCGTTACCCTGGTTTCTGAAGAAAGTTCAAAATAACGGTTGACGCCCTCTGTGATCTGTCTATAATTCGC
>NZ_LKBW01000274.1 GCF_002699855.1 Pseudomonas amygdali
GCTGCGAGTTTTGCCTGCACTGTATATTTACCCATGACGCCTCCAAAGGTTGCGTCCAACCTTCGGGGGTCATACCAGAGCGTGAGGAACGATAGTTGCCCGGGAGAACACTATCGTGCTCATGCCCACCACCGGATTTCACCAAACCTGCCGCTACAAGGCATACTTGCCGCCTTCTAATCCGCGAACCGTCAACGCCTCATGCGCATCCATGTCAGCTTCATCGACCGCGTCGGTATCACCCAGGAAGTGCTGGCGATCCTGGGTGGACGCAATCTGAATCTGGATGCCGTGGAGATGGTACCGCCCAATGTCTATATCGACGCGCCGACCCTCAGCCACCAGATGCTCGAAGAACTCAAGGACGCGCTGTTTCGGGTTCGTGGGGTAGAAGTAATCACTGTGGTCGACATCCTGCCGGGTCAGCGCCGCCATCTGCAACTGGACGCGCTGCTCGCCGCCATGACCGACCCGGTACTGGCACTGGACAGCGCCGGGCATGTGCTGCTGGCCAATCCCGCGTTGATCGCACTGATCGGCCGGGAACCTGCGGGCGAACCCATTGCTGAACTGTTCGCCGACCCCGGTCTGCAAGCAGCATTGCTGGAAAACAGCTTTCGACTGCCACTGCGCGAAATCACCCTCAACGGTGAAGCGCTGTTGCTGGATGCCACCCCGATCACCGAGGCGGGTGCGCTGATTACCCTGTACCTGCCCAGCCGTATCGGTGAGCGCCTGTCGGCGCTGCATCACGATCACGCCGAAGGTTTCGATGCGCTGCTCGGCGAGTCAGCCGCAATCCGCACCCTCAAGGCGCGCGCGCAACGTGTGGCGGCGCTGGATGCACCGTTGCTGATTCAAGGTGAGACCGGCACCGGTAAAGAACTGGTAGCGCGGGCTTGCCACGCCAGCAGCGCGCGTCACGGCGAGCCATTCCTGGCACTGAACTGCGCGGCGCTGCCGGAAAACCTGACTGAAAGCGAACTGTTCGGTTATGCCCCGGGCGCCTTCACCGGTGCCCAGCGCGGTGGCAAGCCGGGGCTGATGGAACTGGCCAATCAGGGCACCGTGTTTCTTGATGAAATCGGCGAAATGTCGCCTTATCTGCAAGCCAAACTGCTGCGCTTTCTCAACGATGGCAGCTTCCGGCGTGTCGGTGGAGACCGGGAGGTCAGGGTCAATGTGCGTATCCTCAGCGCTACCCACCGCGATCTGGAAAAAATGGTCAGCGAAGGCACTTTCCGTGAAGACCTTTTCTACCGCCTCAACGTCCTCAATCTCGAGGTACCGCCGCTGCGCGAACGCGGGCAGGACATTCTGCTGCTGGCCCGCTACTTCATGGAACAGGCCTGCGCGCAGATTCAGCGTCCAGTGTGCAGGCTTGCGCACGGCACCTACCCTGCTCTGCTGGGCAATCGCTGGCCGGGCAATGTTCGTCAATTGCAGAACGTGATTTTCCGTGCTGCCGCCATCTGCGAACACACTCAAGTGGATATAGGCGATCTGGATATCGCAGGCACTGCAGTTGCGCATCCGCACGACAGCCCCGTGGACAGCCTCGAACATGCCGTCGAGGCATTTGAAAGAAATCTGCTGGAAAAACTCTACGCAGACTACCCATCTACCCGTCAGTTGGCCGCGCGTCTGCATACATCGCACACCGCCATCGCTCATCGACTGCGAAAATATGGAATACCGGGCAAGCGCTAATCTATTGACGCCATTTATCGAAAATATATTCCGAAAAGATTCATTTAATAACTAATCTGCCGATACTGATCTGGTATGGTCCACAAACCTCTTATCATCCATTTGAGTGGATGTCCGTAAGTGTGATTACGGCCGTAATGGCAGAAAGGTCAGGTAGTACCGGGAAGTGATATGTCAACCCCGCCAGCAGACCGCCCGCTTGCCGACTCTCAGTCTCGTGCTGAAAAAATCGTCGAATCTCGCCGTCAGAAAATCCTGCTCAAAACCGGCGCGCTGCAGGACGCGATTTTCAACAGCGCCTACTTCTCCAGCATCGCGACCGACGAACACGGCGTCATCCAGATATTCAACGTGGGTGCCGAACGCATGCTCGGTTACCACTCCGAAGATGTGGTCGACAAAATCACGCCGGCAGATATCTCCGACCCCGCCGAGCTGATCATCCGCGCGGCAGCGCTCAGCCATGAACTGAACACGCCCATCACGCCGGGCTTTGAGGCACTGGTATTCAAGGCTTCGCGTGGCATCGAAGACATCTACGAATTGACCTACATCCGCAAGGACGGCAGCCGCTTGTCGGCCATGGTGTCGGTCACTTCACTGCGAGACAGCGCCGAAACCATCATTGGTTATCTACTGATCGGCACCGACAACGCCGCGCGCAAGCAGGAAGAGGAAGCCCAAGCTCTACTGGATCAGCGGTTGCGTGACCAGCAGTTCTACACCCGCTCGCTGATCGAATCGAACATCGACGCGCTGATGATGACCGACCCGCAAGGCATCATTTCCGACGTCAACAAGCAGATGATGGCGCTGACCGGGCGCACCCGTGATGAGTTGATCGGCGCGCCCTGCAAAAACTTCTTCACAGACCCGGCGAGTGCAGATGCCGCGATCAAACGCGTGCTCAGCGAACATAAGGTCAGCGACTACGAACTCACCGTGCGTGCCTACGACGGCACCGAAACCGTGGTGTCCTACAACGCTGCGACTTTTCATGACCGGGACCGCAAGCTCAAGGGTGTCTTCGCTGCCGCCCGGGACGTGACCGAGCGCAAGCGCTTCGAACGCACGCTGGAAGAAAAAAACGTCGAGCTGGAACACGCCAGCCATATGAAGTCCGAGTTCCTTGCCACCATGTCCCACGAGTTGCGCACACCGCTGAACGCCGTCATCGGTTTTTCCGAGGCGCTCAAGGACGGTATGGTCGGCAACATGACCGATGCCCAGCGACGGTACATCGGCGATATCTTCAACAGCGGCCAGCATCTGCTCTCGCTGATTAACGACATTCTCGACCTGTCCAAGGTCGAAGCCGGAATGATGACGCTGGAGCTTGAACCGGTCGATCTGGACGAATTGCTGAGCAACAGCCTGCTGATCGTTCGCGAGCAAGCCGCCCTGCAACGCATCCAGTTGAAACTGGAAACCGAAGCCGACTTCGGTCTGCTTGAGCTGGATCGGCGCAAGACCAAGCAGATTGTCTACAATTTGCTGGCCAACGCAGTGAAATTCAGCGAACCCGGCGGCTGGGTGACGCTGGCAGTGCGCCAAGTGTCATTTGCCCGGGCAGGCGTCATCGAGGGTGACTGGCCAGCACACACGTTTCCATTGCCTTCCGGTGACTACGAGCAGTTTCTGGAACTGAGCGTAAGCGACACAGGAATCGGTATCGCCCAAAGCGATATGAACAAACTGTTCAAAGCCTTCAGTCAGATCGACAGTGGTCTGGCACGCAAATTCGAGGGCACCGGACTGGGCCTGGCGATGGTCAAGCAGCTGACCGAACTGCATGGCGGCTGCGTCGCAGTCGCAAGCGTCAAGGACCTCGGCGCACGCTTTGTGGTCTGGCTGCCCATCCGCCCGCCTGAATGCGAGGAGGCACGATGGCCCAGATCCTGATCATTGAAGACAATGCGGCGAATATGCGCCTGACGGAGCTGTTATTGACCAGCGCCGGTCACAGCGTACTGTCGGCAGTCGATGCTGAAACAGGCCTGAAACTGGCCCGTGAGCGTCAGCCCGACCTGATTCTGATGGATATTCACCTGCCGGAAATGGACGGCCTGAGTGCCACCGCGCTGTTGAAGAAAGACGCCGGCACAGCCGCGATCCCGGTGGTCGCCTTGACCGCAATGGCCATGAAGGAAGACAAGGAAAAGATCCGTCTGGCGGGCTGCAACGCTTACATCATCAAACCATTGCGCTACAAGGAGCTGTACCGGGTTATTGACACCCTGCTGGAAAAAAAACTGCCTCAACAGCCAATTACCTGAGCATTCGATATGACCCAGAGCGCCGCAACCATCCTGATTATCGATGACGATGTCCATGTCCGGGACCTGCTGGAGGTTCTGCTGCAGAATCAGGGTTATCGGACGCTGACTGCGGAATCGGGCGAGCTGGGGCTGGCCATGGTCGAACTACAAGCGCCTGACCTGATCCTGCTGGACATCATGATGCCGGGCATGGACGGTTACGAAGTCGCCAGTCAGCTCAAGGCCAGCAAGAGCACCGCCAATATACCGATCATCATGCTCTCGGCACTCGACGAGCAAAGTGCGCGTTTGTCAGGGCTGGAAGCCGGTGCCGAGGAATACCTCAACAAACCGGTGGACAGCGCCGAGCTATGGTTACGTGTGCGTAACCTGCTGCGCCTCAAGGCGTTTGGCGACTACCTGAAAAACCACAGCCTGATCCTCGAAGACCAGTTGCAGCAGCGCACCATTGATCTCGAGCGCTTTCGCACGGTGATGGACGCTTCCGAAGACGCGATTTTCCTGATCAACCGCAACACCATGAGCCTGATCGAATTCAACCGCCGCGCCTGCCAATTGCTCGGCTACACCGCCGAGGAGCTTTCACACAAGACGCCTGCCGAACTGGGCGAAACGTCCATGGAGCAGCTTGAGGTCGTGTACGACCAGATCATCGCCGGCAAAGGCCCCAGCGAACCACTGGAAACCCAGATTCGCGACAAGAGCGGACGCGATGTCGAGGTAGAGATCCATCGCCAGGCCTATCGTACCGGCGAGGACTGGGTCATCGTCGGCATCGTCCGCGACATCACCCGGCGCAAGGAAAGCGATCAGCGCCTGCTGACCATGGCCCACTACGACGCACTGACCGGCCTGCCCAATCGGGACCTGTTTTTTACCAGCCTGCAAATGGGCGTGACCCAGGCGGCCATCAGCCGCTGGAAGCTGGCGGCACTGACGGTGAATCTGGATGGCTTCAAGAACATCAACGAAACCTGGGGGCATGTACTGGGCGACGAGGTGCTGCTGGAAGTCAGCCACCGCCTGTCGGAGTGCCTCAACGCCAGCGACACCCTTGGCCGTGTGGATGGCGATCAGTTTGCACTGATTCTGATGCTTCGTGACGGCCAGGCCGATACCCGCAAGACACTGGACCGCATTCGCAACGCATTGCGCGTGCCTTTTCAGTTGGAAGGCCAGAGTATCGTCATGACCGCCAGTATCGGCATCGCACTTTATCCGGAGGACGGCGAAGACTCTCGCGAGCTGATCAAACACGCCTACACCGCAATGAACAGTGCTAAAAAAATAGGCCCGGACACCTATCGGTTCTATACCACGCAGATGAACGCTGACGTCTCGGCACGCCTGGACCTCGAAGCGGCCTTGCGTGACGCCGTGCAAAAACAGGCGTTCGAGATTGTCTACCAGCCTAAACTCAACCTGGCTGAAAACCAGGTATGCGGGCTTGAAGCCTTGCTGCGCTGGCCGCGCCCTGGTCAGTCAGGCATTTCGCCCGCCGTATTCGTTCCGGTGCTGGAAAGTCTGGGGTTGATCGGTGAAGTCGGCAACTGGGTCGTCGACAGCGTTTGCGCGCAGATTGCGCGCTGGCAACCTTCCGGGCTGGGCTCTTTTCAGGTGGCAGTCAACATCTCCGGGCAGCAGATTTCCAGCAGCAGTCTGGTGGCCGACATTCGTCAGGCACTTGAGAAACACAAGGTTGCGCCGCAGTGGCTGGAGGTCGAACTGACGGAAAGCTCGTTGATGGAAAACACCTCTCACACCATCGCTACCCTGGGTGCGCTACGCGCCAATGGCGTGAGTATTTCCATCGACGATTTCGGCACCGGCTATTCAAGTCTGGCCTACTTGCGCCGATTCCCTATCGACAAGCTTAAAATCGATATCGCATTCATTCGCGAAGTGACCAGCAACCCACAGGACGCGGCCATTGCCAGAGCCATCATTGAACTGGCTCACAGCCTCGACCTGAAGGTTATCGCCGAAGGTGTGGAAACACCCGAGCAACTGGCGTTTCTGCGTGAAAACCATTGCGATCAAATCCAGGGTTACCTGATCAGCAAGCCGCTGCCACTTGGAGAGTTCGAGGTCTTTCTTCGATCACCGGCAAGCCGCGTCGGGTGACACAGCATAGTCGGCACAGGAGCTGCCGATCATGCCATTTTTGAAGGAGTTCGCTGCATGCGGTGTTTGCCAGCTGTACTTTTAGGGATGCTAAGTGTGGCGGGTCTGGCTCAGGCGCAAACGCCGAGCGATGCCGGACTGATCGAGGACAACGCAGCAGCCAGTACACCCACCTCGTCCAGCGAAGCGCGGGGCGTATTGCGCGCAACCAATCAGGCTGTCCTCGCCAGCGAGTTGTCCGGCCGTATTACTGACCTGCCTTTCCAGGAAGGCGAGTCTTTCAACAAAGGCGATACCCTCGCCCGCTTCGACTGTTCGGCCTACCAGGCTCAGCTCAATGCCGCGCAGGCAGCCAGCCGTGGTGCCAGCGAGGAACTGGCGCACAACCGACAACTGGCGGCGCTCAACTCGGTGGGTCGTTTCGAGGTGGCACGTGCCGAGGCGAAGCTTTCCGAAACTCAGGCGCAGTCTGGCGTCTATCAGGTACAGATCAAGCGCTGCAGCGTGGTTGCGCCCTACGACGGGCAAGTCGTCGAGCGCAAGGTGAAACGTTACGAGAGTGTCGCAGCCGGTACGCCGATGCTCGAAATCGTCGACAACCGCACGCTGGAAATTCACCTGCTGGTGCCCTCGCGCTGGATGAGCAGACTCAAGCCCGGACAAACCTTCAGCTTCGTTCCCGACGAGACCGGTCAGCCGCTGACCGCCACCGTCAAGCGCCTCGGTGCGCGTATCGATGAAGGCAGCCAGACATTGCTGCTGATCGCCAGCCTGCCCAAAGCGGAGGGCCTGCTGGGAGGCATGAGCGGTACTGCACATTTTGCGGAGCTCAAGTGAACGCCCCCGCATCCGGCGCGGTTGAACGGGTTTTCGCGCAGTTTCTCGACCTTGAACGGCTGACCCGCGCCGCACCTGCGATAGATCAACTGGCGTACAGCCTGGTCAACGACAGCCAGGGGTTGTTCGGCTATCGCCACGCAGCGCTGGTGATCGCCGGCAAGGTGCGCTCAGTGACGGGAGTCAGCATCATCGAACCCAATGCGCCGTTCGTGGCCTTTGTCGAACATGCCGTCGGCCAGTTGCTGAAACTGGAGCAGGTCAAACCGGCGCGCGTCGTGCACATGGGTTCACTCAGCGCATCGGTACGCGATGACTGGAACAGCCTCTCGGCACCGCATGTTTTCTGGCTGCCGCTGCAAGACCGTAAAGGTGAGGTGTTTGGCGGCCTGTGGCTGGCCCGCAACACGCCGTGGACACCCGCAGAGCAAATCCTGCTGGCGCAACTGGGCGATACCTGCAGCCACGCGTGGCTCGCCTTGCAGCCCGGAAAACCGTGGCGCCTGCGCTTCAACCGCAAGCGCCAGGCCTTACTAGTGATGCTGGCGCTGTTGTGCCTGCTGATTCCGGTGCGTCAGTCGGTACTGGCACCCGCCGAAGTCGTACCGCTGGGCGGACGCGTGGTGGCTGCGCCGCTGGATGGCGTGGTGGCCGAGTTTCTGGTCAAGCCCAATCAGGTCGTCAAGACCGGGGACCTGCTGCTGCGTTTCGAGAACACGACCCTCAAGGCTCAGGCTGATGTAGCCGAACGGGCACTGGGCGTTGCCGAAGCGGAACTGAAAGCCAACTCGCAGCGCTCTTTCGCCGATGCCGAATCCAGTTCACGAATCGACCTGCTGGCGGCCCGTGTCGAGCAGAAGCGTGCCGAGCGCGATTATGCCCGTGAACTGCTTAAACGCAGTGAAGTGCGCGCCGAACGCGACGGTATCGCGGTATTTGCCGATGCCCAGCGCTGGCTCGGCAAGCCGGTGCAGACCGGCGAGCGTCTGCTGGAAATTGCCGACCCGACTCAGGCCGAGCTGCGCATCGAGCTGGCAGTTGGCGACGCCATCGCCCTGCAACCGGATGCCGAAATCGCATTGTTTCTGGACAGCGACCCGCTGCAACGGCATGCCGCCCGCCTTGAGCGAGCAGCCTATGAGGCCCAGCCCACTCCCGGCGGGCAGCTGGCGTATCGTCTGGATGCCAGCTTTCTCGATTCGCCGCCACCCCGGATCGGGCTGCGTGGCACAGCCAAGGTATTCGGCGACCGTGCTCCACTGGCGCTGTACCTGCTGCGTCGCCCTCTTGCCGGCCTGCGTCAAAGTGTAGGCCTGTAATGAACCTGCCCAACCTGCGTGCAGATTTGCAGCTTACACCTGCCGCCCCAGCCCTTGACGGTTCGCCACGCTGGACCTTGGCCGACCCGGTGCGCGGTCGCTATTTCAAGCTTGGCAGCCAGGCCATTCGCCTGTTGCGTCATTGGGCGCTGGGTGATGCTTCACAGGTGCTGCAAGCGGCCAACCGCGAGCCGGGCCTGCCGTTGGGCGACACCGAGATTGACGAGTTGCTGCGTTTCTTGCGCGGCCATGACCTGATCGCAGCGCGCGATCCGGAGCAGCGTGCCAGTTACGCCTACAAGGCCGCAGCGGCACGTCATGGGCTGTGGCAGATGCTCTTGCATCAATATCTGTTCTTCCGGATTCCGCTCTGGCGTCCTGACGCATTTCTAAACCGCGTCTGGCCGTGGCTGGCGCGCTATGGCTCAGGATTACTGCGCTACGGGCTGCCGCTCACGCTGGGGCTGGGAATTTTTCTGGTAGCCCGGGACTGGCAACGCTTCATCGGGACCTTTCCCCACCTATTCAGCCTGGGTGGCGCGCTGGCATTCGGTATAGCGCTGTTTTTCGCCAAACTCTGCCATGAGTTCGGCCATGCCTTCATGGCCAAGCGGGCCGGATGCCGAGTGCAGAGCATGGGCGTGGCGTTCATGGTCCTGTTGCCTCTGTTCTATACCGATGTCAGCGACGCCTGGCGGGTCAATGATCGACGTGCCCGCCTGCTGATCGGCGCAGGCGGCGTGCTGGCGGAAATGCTGCTGGCCTGTATCGCCTTGCTGGCCTGGTCACTGCTGCCCGACGGGCCGGCGCGCACCGCAGCATTCATGCTCGCCAGCGCGACGTGGCTGACCACAGTGGTGGTCAACCTCAATCCGTTCATGCGCTTTGATGGTTACTTTCTGATCAGCGATTTTTGGCAAGTCGACAATCTTCAGGGCCGAGCTTTCGCCCTGTGTCGCTGGCGACTGCGCGAGGCGCTGTTCGGCTACGGCCTTCCCGCACCGGAGCCGTGGTCAGCGGCCATGCAGCGTCGTCTGCTGTGGTGGGGGTATCTGTCCTGGTTGTGGCGTGCAGCACTGTTTTTCGGTATCGCGCTGGCGGTCTACCATCTGTTTTTCAAGTTGCTGGGGATTTTCCTGATGCTGGTGGAGCTGGGCTGGTTCATTTTCCTGCCGATTCTCAAGGAATGTCGCCACTGGTGGTCACACCGCGAACAGGCGTACGCACCCCGTGTGCTGCTCAGTGCGACAGGCTTGCTGGCACTGCTCTTGTTGCTCATCGTGCCGTGGCACAGCAGTGTCGAGTTGCCGGTGATGCTGGAAGCCGAAAGCGTGACGGCCATTCACGCCCCGGCCGCTGCCAGAGTCAGGCAGGTCAATGTGCACGACGGCCAGAAGGTCGAACAAGGCGCCGTGCTGATGGAACTGGAATCCCCGGATATCGACTCGCGGCAAAGTATCGTGCGCCGTGAAATCAACATTTTGCAGTTGCAGATGCGCCGTCAGGCGGGCCGTAGCGAGACCGCCGCCGATGCAGGGATTCTCGAACAGCGTCTGGCCGAAGCCGTTGCCGAGTATCGCGGCCTGGCTGCACGACGCGAACGTCTGCTGTTACGCGCTCCCAAGGCCGGGCAGGTGCGCGACCTGCTGCCCCAGTTGAGCGAAGGTCGCTGGGTTTCAACCAGAGACCCGCTGTTGAGGATTGTCGAGGAAGGCACGCGAATTCGCGGTTACGTGGCCGAGAACACGCTGTGGCGTATCGCACCTGGTGATCGCGGACGCTTTATTGCCGATGATCCGATGCGTGAGTCGCTGCTCGTGGAGCTTCAGGAAGTCGATGCCAACGGCGTGGCGTGGCTGGATCAAGAAGCGTTGAGTTCCGATCACCACGGACCGATTGCCGTGCGGCGCGACGAAAATCAGCGCGCCGAACCGGTACAGGGCCAGTATGGTGTACGCCTGAAACTGGTCGACAACAGCGCTGCACCGTCCCAGCCGTTGCGTGGCGTAGCGGTGCTGGACGGCCGCAGTGAATCCCTGTTGGGCGCAACCTGGCGCAGGCTTGCCGCCCTGGGAGTAAGAGAAAGCGGGTTCTGAAGCTGACACATGGACAGAGGACAGCAGACATGACAAAAAAACCTTTCACCAATATCGATGGGCTGGTGGTGCGGCCATCGAGAGAAACCGACAGCGCCTTTCTGCAGATGCTCTACCACTCGGCGCGTCCCGATCTGCAATTGATCGACGGCGAACGCGATCAGGTTGAAGACGTTATCGCCCAGCAGTTTCGTGTGCAGGATCTAGGGCAGGGAGAAAACTTCCCCAACGCCATGCGCTACGTGGTTGAAAAGCTCGGCACGCCCATCGGCGCGCTGGTCACCGATTTCGGCCACAACGAGATACGCGTGCTGTATCTGGCGTTCATTCCGGCAGCGCGCGGCAAGGGCTACGGGCGCAAGGTTTTGCAGGGTGTGCAGCAAGCCGCCGAACAGATCCGCTGCCCGGTGGCAACAGTGGTCTGGGCCAACAACCCGCATGCTCGCCAGCAATATCTGGCGCTGGGGTTTCAGGTTGAAGAGCAGGATGTGGCAGCGGCGAGACTGATCTGGTATCCAGGCCAGACCGCTGCCTTTTGATCAGTTGAAGCTTATGCAGTAGTAGGCCAGGTTGTCGTCGCGGCCCATGGCGGGAACACGAGAGACGAACACGTTATGTAGCAGGCCCAGTTCCGGCAGTTCGATAGCACAGGCCCCATCGACAAACTCGCTGGGCTCAAGTGACTCAAGTAAAACGTTGAACGGCATACGCTGTTGCCGGGCGGCTCGTGCCTGCGGTTTTTCGGCCACTGAGGCGACATGCACAGGCAACTGGCTGCCGTCGCTCATTTGCAACTGGCAGGTATTACCCAGCAGGCTCTGGAAGTGTTCAACGGTAACGTCTTGCAGCATGACGCATCTCCAGTGAAATGAGTGGGAAGAGCCCGTCCCTGGACTCGTGTCAGATCAGTCCCTGGTAGGGAAAAGACCCTGCAGGGCGATACTGAAGTTCACCACCAGGAACGGGTTCATGCTGTCGATAGGCAGGCTGCCTCCGACGGGCTGCATGGTTCCGGTGATGGCGGTACTGACGCCCTTCTGCACGACAGGTGCGGTGCCTGCATTGGGCGAAAAGATATTGGCGGAGGTCGGTCCGCTAGTGGAAGCGCCTATGAACGCATTGTCTGTGGTGGGCGCGATGGTCGCCCCGGTCACTGCCGGGTTGGCCAATGTGATGGTGGTGTTTGCGGTCAGCGTGCTCATCTGGTGCACGTGTGCAGGCATGTTGGCGATGGCCACAGTGACCTTCTCAACACCCGATACAGAGCCGATCACCCGGTTGGTGAGGTTGACCCCGGTCCCCTGATTTATCGGCACCCGGCCTTGAAGATTGGGCAACATGAAGTTCTGCGAGGGATTCCCTCCATAAATGACGCCCAATAGTGCGTACAAGGCGTTGTACTGACTGATGTTCAATGTTTGTCCATTGCATTGCATCCAGCCAGCAGGCGCAAACGGAAAGCCAAACGTCATGATCGAACCCATAAAAACTTCCATACACCCTCATCCTTCTTCTATGTCATGGGAAACTTCGATCCACCGGGGCACGGTCCACAGGTGGCAGGTGGCAGGTGGCAGGATAGAAGCGTAGACGCAGTTTTCAGGGTGTAAATGTTTTTGCAAATGACCGTTATCCGTTGTACATCCAGTGACACTCAACAGTCATTGCCGGAAAGTTCACTACCGTTCATCTGATACTCATCATTCTTTCACCGGAAAAACCCTAATAAAACCGGGAGGGAGAACGCCACATCAGTTTTTTTAACGTTCCCATCCCTCAAGACATGCTGGCTCCTGTCGAACTACTGGCATATGAATGCACTTTGTTACGTAGTTCACACACTCGTATAAACAGTTGTTTTTCCGGGGCGCATGGATGCAAAAATTCCACTTCATTGCAGGTTTGCCACGATCGGGCTCCACCCTGCTATCAGCCATTCTCCTGCAAAACCCGCGCTTTCATGCGGGTATGAGCAGCCCGGTTGGCTCTCTTTTCTCCAGTATTCTTGGCCAGTGCAGCGCTGGCAGTGAATTCTCCTCAGTGATCAACACCGATGTGCGTCGTCGCTTGTTGCGCGGTGTTTTCGAGTCCTACTACGCCGACAAGGCCGCTAAAGACGTGGTGTTCGATACAAACCGTGGCTGGTGTTCACGCCTGCCCGCGCTCATGGACCTGTTCCCGCAAAGCAAAGTGATTGCCTGCGTGCGTAACGTCGCCTGGGTCATGGACAGTATCGAACGTTTGTACCGCGCCAACCCTTTTGAAAACACCAAGCTGTTCAACGATGACGTGGAACGCAATACGGTCTACAGCCGGGTCGAGACGCTGGCGCAGCGCAATCGTCTGGTGGGCTTTGCCTGGGCATCGCTCAAGGAAGCCTATTACGGCGAGCATGCCGACTCGATTCTGTTGATCGATTACGAACTGCTGTCCCAGGCCCCGGAACGGGTCATACGGCTGGTCTACGACTTCATCGAAGAACCGTGGTTTGAACACAACTTCAACAACCTCGCCTATGACGCCCCGCAGTTCGACGATGCGCTGGGCGTATCAGGCTTGCACAAGGTCAAGCCGCGCGTTGCGCTGGAGCAAAGGCCCACCATCCTGCCGCCCGACCTGTTCGAGCAGTATTCAAAGTTGTCGTTCTGGAATGACGGGTCTGCCAGCGCAGCCAATGTCATCCGCATGAAATCAGACGCCGCCGTTAACTGACTGCGGTTTTATCACTCGTAACGTTCGATCTCTGGTGAGCAACATGTGGTGGAATAAACAAAAATCGCGGACTGCAAAGCGGGCACCTTCGAGTGCAACCTCACCCGTTTCCCCCATGATCATGTCTCTCGAACCGCGCATGCTGTTCGACGGTGCGGTCGCAGCCACCGTTGCTGAAGCGGCCCAGCCGGACAGCCAGCCCACGCCCGACGCATCGGCCAAAAGCGCCGAGCAGGCCAACAGCGCCAGCAACGACCATCATGCGCAAGCGCCAGCCTCTTCGGACGTGGCTGCAACGCCTGCCGCCGTGCCCGGCACCACCGTCGTATTTGTCGATTCACGGGTGAAGGATTCGGCCAGCCTGCTGGCGGGCGTTGCGCCCGGTGCGCAAGTGGTCGAACTGGACGCCACCAAGGATGGCCTGCAACAGATTGCCGATTACCTGGGGTCTCATCAGGGCGTCAGCTCAGTGCAGATCATTGCGCACGGCAACTCCGGCGACCTTTGGCTGGGCAACAGCTATGTTTCCGCGGACAACATCGCGCAACGCAGCGCCCTGCTGGCCGAAATCGGCAACGACATGAATGTTGGTGGCGATATTCTGATCTACGCCTGCAACACCGCCGAGGGCGACACCGGCCTGAGCTTTGTCGACTCGCTGGCAACCCTGACTGGCCGCGATGTTGCTGCGTCCACTAACCGCACCGGCGCGGGTGGCGACTGGGATCTGGAAATCGCCACCGGCAGCATTGAAAGCGTCAGCGCCCTTTCGCGACAGTCGATGGACGCTTACCAGTGGGGGCTGGCAACGTTTACGGTCACCTCCACCAGCAACACCGGCGCAGGCAGCTTGCGTGACGCGCTGACCAATGCCCAGAACGGCGATATCGTAACCTTTTCGACCGGCATGACCGTCGCGCTGCAAAGCCAGCTGGTAGTCAGCAAGAACATCACCATCGACGGCGACCTGAACAACGACGGCGTCGCTGACGTCACCCTCGATGGGCAGAACAGAACCAGCGTGATCCGGGTCAATTCCGGGGTCACAGCCACACTTGATGGCGTGATCATTACCCGAGGCGTGGCCAGCACGGCGGGCGCCAGCAGTGGTGCGACCATTGCGGCCTCTGATGCACTGGGCGGCGGAATCAACAACGCCGGCAACCTCACGCTGCGCAATGTCACCGTCACTGCCAACTCGGCAGCGGGTGGTGGCGGTGGCGTCAACTCGCCAAACGTGGGTGGTGGTGGTGGCGGCGGCGGCGGCATCGGCGGGCAGAACGGTGCTGCGGGTGGCAGTGCCGGCACCTATACATCCACCGCCCCGTCAGCCAATACCGGCGGCAACGGGGCATCGTTCAGCACTGCTTACCTGGCCGGCCAAGGCGGTAACTCCTCAGGAGGCGGCGCAGGAGGGAATGGCACGCCTGTCGGTTACACCAACGGCGGCGCAGGCGGCACCGCGACCAGCGGAGGTCGGACCATCGGTGGGGGTGGCGGCGGCTCTGGGTTTGACGCCAATGGGGGCAGAGGCGGCTCGGCAGTTGGCGGCATTTACAACGCCTCGACCGGCACTCTGGCGATCATCGGCACGTCGACCATCAGCAACAACATCGGTGCAGGCGGTGGTGGTGGCGGCGGCGGCACGATTGGTGGCAACGGTGGCCGTGGCATCGGCGCGATCTGGAACAAAGGCACGGTCAACATCACTTCCAGCAATAACTCGGCGATGACTGGCAACGTGGGTGGCAGCGGATCTGGCGGACAAGCGACCAGCGGCGGCACCAATGGCTCCTCGCCTACCGCCGTCACTAATATCTTCAACGACGGCGGCACGCTCAACGCCACCTACACCTCAGACACGACGGCACCAACGGGCACCAGCATCGTGATTGCCAATTCGTCGCTGAGTTCGGGTGGCACATCGGCGGTCACCTTCACGTTCAGTGAGCCGGTCTTCGGCCTGGAAATCTCCGAAATCACCGTGCCCAACGGTACGTTGAGCAACCTGGTGACCACCAATAACATTACCTGGACAGCCACTCTTACGGCCTCCAGCAATACTTCCGCCAATTCCAATGCAATCAGCCTGCCGTTATCGGCGGTGCAGGACTCAGCCGGCAATATCGGTACCGGGACAGTGACATCCAACAACTACGCAGTGTCCGATACCGTTCCGCCGACAGTGACTGTCGTGGTAGCAGACACCGCACTGGCGGCGGGTGAAACATCACTGGTCACCTTTACGTTCAGTGAAGCGGTTACCGGCTTCGACAACACCGACATCTCGGTCGCCAATGGCACATTGACCGCTGTGAGCAGCAGTGACGGCGGCAAAACCTGGACCGCGACCCTGACGCCGACCGCCAACCTGACCAGCACCACCAACCAGATCAGCCTGAACCGGGCAGGCGTGCAGGATCTGTCCGGAAACGCCGGTTCAGGCACTGCCACGTCCAACAACTACGCCATCGACACGTCGCGCCCGACCGCAACCATCGTGCTGGCCGACAACTCCCTGAGCATTGGTGAAACCTCGCAGGTGACCATCACCTTCAGTGAGGCGGTGTCCGGTTTCACCAACGCGGACCTGACCGTCGTCAACGGCACCCTGAGTGCCGTGACCACCAGCAACAATATTGTCTGGACCGCGACATTCACGCCGACCAACAACATTACCGACAGCACCAACGTGATCACCCTGGACAACACAGGGGTCACCGATGCGGCGGGCAACACGGGTTCGGGAACCACAACCTCGAACAATTACGCCATCGATACCCAGCGCCCGACCGCAAGCATTCTGGTGGCAGACGCCAGTCTCACGGCCGGTGAAACCTCACTGGTGACGATTACCTTCAGCGAGGCCGTCAGTGGTTTCACCAACGCCGACCTGACAGTGCCCAACGGCACCTTGAGCACCGTCACCAGCAGCGATGGCGGCATCACCTGGACGGCGACCTACACGCCGAACAACAACGTCAACGACACCACCAACGTGATCACCCTGAGCAACGCAGGTGTAACGGATCTGGCTGGCAATGCCGGGTCCGGCACCAGCAACTCGGGCAACTTCACCATCGACACCGTGCGCCCGAGTGCCACAGTGGTTGTGGCCGACAGCGCCCTTTCCGCGGGTGAAACCTCGCTGGTGACGATTACCTTCAGCGAGGCCGTAACCGGGTTCACCAATGCCGACCTGACCGTCGCCAATGGCACCTTGAGCGCGGTGAGCAGCAGCGACGGCGGCGTCACCTGGACCGCGACCCTCACGCCAACCGCAAACGTAACCGACACCACCAACCTGATCACGCTGGATGCGAGCGGCGTTGCCAATGCTTCCGGCAACGCAGGCACCGGCACAATCAGTTCCAACAATTACGCCATCGACACAGTACGCCCGACTGCGAGTATCACAATGTCGGACAATGCCTTGACCGCAGGTGAAACCTCGCTGGTCACCATCACCTTCAGCGAGGCAGTGAGCGGCTTTACCAACGCTGACCTGAGCGTACCGAACGGAACGCTGAGCACGGTCAGCAGCAGCGACGGTGGTGTCACCTGGACCGCGACCTACACACCGAATGCCAATGTTGCCGATACCACTAACGTCATCACGCTGAACAATACCGGCGTGAACGATCTGGCAGGCAATATCGGCAGCGGCACAACCGATTCCGGCAATTTCACCATTGCCACACAGCAGCCGACCGCCACCGTCGTGGTCGCTGACAGCGCGTTGTCTGTGGGCTAAACCTCGCTGGTCACCATCACCTTCAGCGAAGCGGTCCTCGGCTTCAATAATGCCGACCTGACGGTCGAGAACGGTACGTTGAGTGCGGTCAGCAGCAGTGACGGCGGTATCACCTGGACGGCGACCTTCACGCCGACCGCAAACGTGACCGACGCAAGCAACCTGATCACTCTGGACAACACCGGTTTCACCAATGGTTCGGGCGTGACCGGCAGCGGCATCACATCCTCGAACAACTACGCCATCGACACCCAGCGCCCGACCGCAACCATTGTGGTGGCCGACAATACGCTGGCCGTCGGTGAAACCTCTCTGGTAACGATTACGTTCAGCGAAGCGGTAAGCGGTTTCACCAATGCGGACCTGAACATTGCCAACGGCACCCTGAGCGCAGTCAGCAGCAGCGACGGCGGTATTACCTGGACGGCAACGCTTACTCCGACCGCAGGCATCACCAACAGCAGCAATCTGGTGACCCTGAACAACGCTGGCGTCACTGACCAGGCAGGCAACGCGGGCACCGGGCTGACCTTCTCCAACAGTTACGCCATCGACTCGGCGCGTCCGACTGCCAGCATTGTGGTTGCGGACAACGCGCTGTCGATCGGTGAAACCTCGCTGGTTACCATCACCTTCAGTGAAGCGGTCAGCGGTTTCGACAATAGCGACCTGAGCATCGCCAACGGCACCCTGAGCACGGTCAGCAGCAGTGACGGCGGCATCACCTGGACCGCGACCTTCACGCCAACCATCAATGTCGCCGACAGCACCAACCTGATCACGCTGAACAACACCGGCGTAGCCGACCTGGCCGGCAACATCGGTAGCGGCGTCACCAACTCCAACAATTACAGCATCGATACCATCCAGCCGACCGCCACCATTGTGGTCGCTGACAGCGCGTTGTCTGTGGGCGAAACCTCGCTGGTCACCATCACCTTCAGCGAAGCGGTCAGCGGTTTCAACAACGCCGACCTGACGGTCGAGAACGGTACGTTGAGTGCGGTCAGAAGTAGCGACGGCGGTATCACCTGGACCGCGACCTTCACACCGAACGCCAATGTCACCGACGCAAGCAACCTCGTGACCCTGGACAACACAGGGTTCACCAATGCCTCGGGCAATACCGGCAGCGGCGTCACGTCCTCGAACAACTACGCCATCGACACACTGCGCCCGACCGCGACCATTGTGGTGGCCGACAATGCGCTGGCCGTCGGTGAAACCTCTCTGGTAACGATCACCTTCAGCGAAGCGGTCAGCGGTTTCACCAATGCGGACCTGAACATTGCCAACGGCACCCTGAGCGCGGTCAGCAGCAGCGATGGCGGTATTACCTGGACGGCAACGCTAACCCCAACCTCAGGCATTAGCAGCGCAAGCAACTCGGTGACGCTGAACAATGGCGGCGTGACTGACCTGGCCGGTAACGCTGGCAGCGGCCTGACGCTCTCCAATAACTACGCCATCGACCAGACGCGACCGACCGCCAGCATCGTAATAGCTGACAACGCCCTTTCGGCGGGTGAAACCTCACTGGTCACTATCACCTTCAGTGAGGCGGTCAGTGGTTTCGACAACAGCGACCTGAACGTACCGAACGGTACGCTGAGCACGGTCAGCAGCAATGACGGCGGCATCACCTGGACTGCCACCTTCACACCAAACGCAAACGTGAATGCCAGCACCGGGCAGATCAGCCTGAACAGCGCAGGTGTCACCGACCTGGCGGGCAACGCGGGCAGCGGCATCATCAGTTCGGCAAGTTTCACCGTCGACACGACCAGACCTTCCGCCACCATCGTGGTGGCCGACAATGCACTGTCCGCAGGCGAAACGTCTCTGGTCACGTTCACGTTCAGTCAGGCGGTCAGCGGGTTCAGCAACGCCGACCTGAGTGTCGCCAATGGCACGCTGAGCGCGGTTTCCAGCAGCGATGGCGGCATCACCTGGACTGCCACCTTCACACCAAACGCAAACGTGACCGATGCAAGCAACCTGATCACGCTGGATAACACTGGCGTGACCAATGCGTCGGGCAATACCGGCAGCGGCACCACGGCCTCGAACAACTACGCCATCGATACTCAGCGCCCGACAGCGACCATCACCGTCGCCAATCCGAACCTGGCCATCGGTCAAACCTCGCTGGTGACTTTTGCCTTCAGCGAGCCGGTGAATAACTTCACGCTGGCGGATGTCAGCGTGGCCAACGGCACGCTGTCCAACCTGGCCAGCAGCGATGGCGGAGCCACCTGGACCGCGACCCTGACGCCGACTGCGAACGTCACTGACCCGAGCAACTTCATTGTGCTGGACAGCAGCACAGTGACTGACCGGGCAGGCAACGCAGGGACAGGCATCGCGCTGTCTCCCAACTACGCCATCACGACCACGTCGCTGACCGGAGACCCGCAGTTCCGGATAGACGCGCCAGCACCGCTGGTCAACACACCCAATCTGCCACTGCAGCCAGCGCTGTTCGGTCCGCCAACCGGCAATCTGGGTTCGCCATTGAGCTTCTCGCCGTTGTTCGAACAGCGCACTACCGGGGGTGGTCTGCCGCCTGTGGGCAATATCTTCATTACCAACCGCGCCCTGGCACCCAGCTTTATTGCCCAGGTGTTCGACTCCAGCAGTGTCGGCGGCCCGGGCTCCGGGTTCACAGGCTTCAACAGCGGCGAAGGCAGCGTGTTCGGCAGCAGCACGCTGTCGACGCTGTTTTCCCGCGAATCCGCGACGGACAGCTCGACCACGGGCGCCTTCAACAGCGCTGGCAGCAACGGCCTGCGAGACTCATCACAAAGCATCCAGGCCGGTTTCGGCGCGCTGACCCTGGGTCAGCAGTTGCAACAGATCACTGATAACGAGCAAGAAAAACTGCGCGCACTGGCATGGGCTTTAGGGGAAGTCGGTGTGAGTGAAGCGCAAGCCTGAAACAGGGTTTGGTAATGCGTCGTAGCTGTACGGCGCTCATAAAAAAGAATGCGGTAGCTAGAGCTAGGGGCGGTCGGAGCATGAAAAGAAGTCAGAAGTTGTTCAGCATCAGCCTGCTGGCGCTGGTAGTGAGTGGTTGCGCTGTTACCAGCCAGCCTATCGACCGAAGCGTCAGCGAGCAGCGCGCCAAAAGCGATCTGCAACTGATGTACAAGGATCAAGAACCATTGAACGGTGCATTGACCCTGCACCAAGCCATGGCCCGCGCGGTGAAGTACAACCTTGAAGCGCGCCTGAAAATCATGGAAGAAGCCCTGGCCAAACGTCAGTTGGACCTCGCCAGCTTCGACATGCTGCCGCGCATGGCACTTTCAGCGGGCTATGCCGGACGCAGTAACGTCAGCGCATCGAGCAGTGAAAGCGTCGAGACCGGAACCCAGTCCCTCGAACCTTCAACCTCGCAGGATCGCAGCCGTCGTGTCGCCGACCTGACCATGGTGTGGAACGTACTCGACTTCGGTGTCAGCTACATCAGCGCCAAACAGCAAGGCGACCAGCGCCTGATCGTTCAGGAACGCCGCCGCAAGGTGATCAACACCATCGTTCAGGACGTGCGTTCAGCCTATTGGCGCGCCGTCGCCGCCGAACGCATGCTCAAGCAGATCGACAGCTTGATGGCTCGTGTCGAGAAAGCGCAGGACAACAGCCAGCAAATGAGCCAGCAGCGTGTGGGTGACCCGGTACAGGCACTGGGTTATCAGCGCTCGCTGATCCAGGCGACGCGTCAGCTTGAAGAACAGCGCAAGGCGCTTTCACTGGCCAAGACCGAACTGGCGACCCTGATCAACCTGCCGCTGGGCACCGATCTGAAGCTGGCGACGTCGGACGACTACTCGATTCCGCAACTCAAGGTCGACATGGCGCGCCTGGAAACCGAAGCGCTGGCCAGTCGTCCCGAACTGCGCGAACAGGATTACCAAACCCGTATCAGCTCGGCCGAGACCCGCAAGGCCATGCTGCGCATGCTGCCGGGCCTGGAGTTCTCGGCAGGCGGCCATTACGACAGCAACTCGTTTCTGGTCAACGACAAATGGGCTGATCTGGGCGTAAAAGTCACCTGGAACCTGTTCAATGTGCTGTCGGCACCTGCCGCCATTGACGTCGCCAAAGCCGGTGAGGAAGTCGCTACTGCGCGTCGTCAGGCAATGTCCATTGCCGTACTGGCCCAGCTCTACGTGGCCAACGCCAACTACAACGAAGCGTTGCGCCAGTTCAAAACCAGCCAACAGCTGTCGAACATCGACAGCCAGATCGTCGGTCAACTGCGCAATCGCTATCAGGCAGCCGGTCTGGGCGAGCTGGATCTGATTCAGGGCGAACTGAACACCCTGCAGGCGGATCTGCGTCGCGACCTGGCGTATGCCGACCTGCGCAACGCTTACGGCCAGATTTTCGCCAGTGCGGGTCTGGACCCGCTGCCGTCGGAGCTTTCATCCACCAAAGTGCAAGCCATTGCTGTTGCACTGGATGCGCGCGAGTCGCAGTGGGAAGCGGGTAATATTTCAGTAGCCGCTACCGCGCCCAAGCCTTAAGCCCGCATCATGAAAGACCACCCGGTCAGCGTTATGCGCTGGCTGGATGCAGTAACACCCCTCGCCTCGCAACGAAATCGTTCCACTGTAACGATTTCAATCCAAAACACCTCGCTCCGCTTGCATCAAGGCCTTGATCAGGCACGTATTTTCAAATGCTTGAACAGTGTAGCGATTTCGCTACAGCCGAGATAGGCAGCGCTGATCTGATATTCAGTAACCCTTTGATTTAATTAAATAAATAAAACATGGCCGCTAAATTGCTTAGCCATAGCTCATATTGTTCGCGTGCTGCGCGAGCGCTGTTCTCCGAGGAGTTTGTATGAGCGAGTTGCGATTCACCGTTGACCATGAATGGCTGCGTGCCGAAGCCGACGGCAGCATTACGGTCGGCATTACGCCCTATGCGCAAGAATCGCTGGGCGACGTAGTCTTCGTGCAGCTCCCGGATTTGCAGGCCTACACTCAACACGCTGAAGTGTCAGTGGTGGAATCGGTGAAAGCCGCCAGCAGCATCAACATGCCGCTGGACGGTGAAGTGGTCGAGGTCAATTCAGTCCTCGATGACACGCCGGAGCTGGTCAATGAAGACGCTCTCGGTGCAGGCTGGTTTTTTCGTTTCATTCCACAGGATGCCGACGCCATCCACGGCCTGCTGGATCAGGACGCCTACGACCGCCTGATCAAAGCCAACGCCCAAGCCTGAGGAGCACGCCATGACTGACCGTATTGAACTGACCACTGCCAACGAATTCATCGCCCGTCACATTGGCCCGCGCGCTGCCGACGAGCAGGCCATGTTGCAGACGCTGGGTTTCGACTCCATTGAAGCGCTGAGCGAAAGCGTTATCCCGGAAAGCATCAAGGGCACCAGCGTGCTGGACCTGCCTGCCGGGCAGAGCGAAGCCGATGCGCTGGCGTCCATCAAGGCCATCGCCGGCAAGAATCAACTGTTCAAGACCTACATCGGCCAGGGTTACTACAACACCCACACGCCGGCACCGATCTTGCGCAACCTGCTGGAAAACCCGGCCTGGTACACCGCCTATACCCCATACCAGCCGGAGATTTCCCAAGGCCGTCTGGAGTCACTGCTCAATTTCCAGACGCTGATCAGCGACCTGACCGGCCTGCCGATTGCCAACGCCTCTCTGCTCGACGAAGCCACCGCGGCCGCCGAGGCAATGACCTTTTGCAAACGTTTGAGCAAAAACAAGGCTAGCCAACAGTTTTTCGCGTCCAGCCACTGCCACCCGCAGACACTTGATGTGTTGCGTACCCGTGCCGAGCCATTGGGCATTACCGTTGTGGTGGCGGACGAAGCCGAGTTGGGCGACGTCAGCGATTACTTTGGCGCGTTGCTGCAATACCCGGCCAGCAACGGCGACGTGTTCGATTACCGCGAGCTGGTCGAACGTTTCCATGCTGCCAACGCGCTGGTCGCCGTGGCTGCCGACTTGCTGGCACTGACGTTGCTGACCCCGCCAGGCGAATTTGGCGCCGACGTGGCCATCGGCAGCGCACAACGCTTCGGTGTACCGCTGGGCTTCGGCGGCCCGCATGCGGCTTACTTCTCAACCCGCGATGCCTTCAAGCGCGACATGCCGGGCCGCCTGGTCGGCGTATCGGTGGACCGTCACGGCAAGCAGGCCCTGCGTCTGGCCATGCAGACCCGCGAACAGCATATTCGTCGCGAAAAGGCCACCAGCAACATTTGCACTGCGCAGGTGCTGCTGGCCAACATCGCCAGCATGTATGCCGTCTACCACGGCCCGCGCGGCCTGACACAGATCGCCAAACGCGTTCACCAGTTGACCGCGATCCTTGCCGAAGGATTGAGTACGCTGGGTCTGAAGGCCGAGCAGGCATTCTTCTTCGACAGCCTGACCCTGAACACCGGCAGCAGGACCGCGGCGCTGCACGCAGCGGCTCGCGCCAGGCACATTAACCTGCGTGAAATCGACGACCAGCACCTGGGTCTGTCACTGGACGAAACCACCTCGCAGTCGGCAGTTGAAACGCTGTGGGAAATCTTCGCCAGCGACGGTCAGAACCTGCCGGACTTCACCGCACTGGCAGCCAGCGTCCCGTCGCGCCTGCCCGCTGCACTGCTGCGCCAGTCGGCAATCCTCAGCCACCCGGTGTTCAACCGCTACCACTCTGAAACCGAACTGATGCGCTACCTGCGCAAGCTGGCTGACAAGGATCTGGCGCTGGACCGCACCATGATTCCACTGGGCTCGTGCACCATGAAGCTCAACGCCGCCAGTGAAATGATCCCGGTGACCTGGGCCGAATTCGGCAACCTGCACCCGTTCGCCCCGGCCGAGCAGAGCGCCGGGTATCAACAATTGACCGACGAGCTGGAGGCCATGCTCTGTGCGGCCACCGGCTATGACGCAATCTCGCTGCAACCGAACGCCGGCTCCCAGGGTGAATATGCCGGCCTGCTGGCCATCCGTGCTTATCATCAGAGCCGTGGCGATGAGCATCGCGATATCTGCCTGATCCCTTCATCGGCACACGGCACCAACCCGGCCACAGCCAACATGGCCGGTATGCGTGTCGTGGTCACCGCCTGCGATGCACGTGGCAACGTCGATATCGAAGACCTGCGCGCCAAGGCCGTTCAACACCGCGACCAGCTTGCGGCGATCATGATCACCTACCCGTCGAGCCACGGCGTGTTCGAAGAAGGCATCCGTGAAATCTGCGGTATCGTTCACGACAACGGTGGCCAGGTCTACATTGACGGCGCCAACATGAACGCCATGGTCGGCCTGTGCGCTCCGGGCAAATTCGGTGGCGATGTATCGCACCTCAACCTGCACAAGACCTTCTGCATTCCGCACGGCGGCGGTGGCCCAGGCGTTGGTCCGATCGGCGTCAAATCCCATCTCGCCCCGTTCATGCCGGGCCATGCACGCATGGAGCGCAAGGAAGGCGCAGTCTGCGCAGCCCCGTTCGGCAGCGCCAGCATTCTGCCAATCACCTGGATGTACATCCGCATGATGGGCGGTGACGGCCTCAAACGCGCTTCGCAATTGGCGATCCTCAACGCCAACTACATTTCGCGCCGCCTGGAAGAGCACTACCCGGTGCTGTACACCGGCACCAACGGGCTGCTTGCCCACGAATGCATCCTTGACCTGCGCCCTATCAAGGACAGCAGCGGCATCAGCGTCGATGACGTGGCCAAGCGTCTGATCGACTTTGGCTTCCATGCCCCGACCATGTCGTTCCCGGTTGCCGGGACCTTGATGATCGAGCCGACCGAGAGCGAGTCCAGAGAGGAACTGGACCGTTTCTGCGACGCCATGATCAAGATCCGTGAAGAAATACGCGCGGTTGAAAACGGCACACTGGACAAAGACGACAACCCGTTGAAAAACGCACCGCACACCGCTGCGGAAATCGTCGGCCAGTGGAGCCATCCTTACAGCCGCGAACAGGCGGTGTATCCGGTTGATTCGTTGATCGAGAACAAGTACTGGCCTCCGGTCGGCCGTGTCGACAACGTCTTCGGCGACCGCAATCTGGTCTGTGCCTGCCCGTCCATCGAGAGCTATCAGGAAGCCTGATAGCCCGTGCCCTGGCATGCCTGTGCGCACTCGATAGTAAGTGTGCGCAGGCAATGCCGTTCTGCATGGCCCGCTCAACAAGGAATTGAACATGTCCACAGAAACCCTGCTGACCACTCCCCTGCACGCCCTTCACCGCGAACTCGGCGCGAAGATGGTGCCCTTCGCCGGTTACGACATGCCCGTGCAATACCCGGCTGGCGTAATGAAAGAACATTTGCACACTCGCGCGCAGGCCGGCCTGTTCGATGTCTCGCACATGGGCCAGATTCGTCTTACCGGTACAGATGCTGCCAAGGCCCTTGAGGCCCTGGTGCCAGTGGACATCATTGACCTGCCAGTCGGCATGCAACGCTATGCGATGTTCACCAACGATGCTGGCGGCATTCTCGATGACCTGATGGTTGCCAATCTCGGTAATGATCAACTGATGCTGGTGGTCAACGCGGCCTGCAAGAATCAGGACCTGGCGCACTTGCGCAAGCACCTGGCGGGGCATTGCACTATCGAACCGCTGTTCGAAGAACGCGCCCTGCTCGCCCTGCAAGGTCCGGCCGCTGTCACGGTGCTGGCGCGCCTTGGGCCGGAAGTGGCGAAGATGACCTTCATGCAGTTCGCCAGCGTCAAGCTGCTGGACGTTCAATGCTATGTCAGCCGCTCGGGCTATACCGGCGAAGACGGCTATGAAATTTCAGTCCCGGCCGAACAGGCTGAAGCCCTGGCGCGCCGCCTGCTGGAAGAACCGGAAGTTGCCCCGATCGGTTTGGGCGCACGTGATTCGCTGCGACTGGAAGCAGGTCTGTGCCTGTACGGTCATGACATGGACACCGACACCTCCCCCGTAGAGGCCAGCCTGTTATGGGCTATTTCCAAAGTGCGTCGCGCAGACGGTGCACGTGCAGGCGGCTTCCCGGGAGCAGAGCATGTCTTTGCCCAGCAACAGAACGGTGTCGCCAAAAAACGTGTCGGCCTGCTTCCCGAAGAGCGCACGCCAGTGCGTGAGGGCACAGAAATCGTCGATGAACAGGGCGCTGTCATCGGCACTGTCTGCAGCGGCGGTTTTGGCCCGAGCCTGGCTGGCCCGCTGGCCATGGGTTATTTGAACAACGCTTACACCGCGCTGGATACACAGGTCTGGGCAATGGTGCGCGGCAAGAAAGTGCCCATGCGCGTTGCAAAAATGCCTTTCGTTGCACAACGTTACTTTCGCGGCTAAACAACGGCGTCAAAAAAACAGCAATACTTCGCTGTTGCGCAGGTGCTGTTACACACTACTGTTTCGGCCGTGTTTCAACCGAGTGAACAGTCTGTTGTATATGCCAAAAATGCACCTATAAAGTGCAAAATGTTATGACAGACCAAACACCGTGCACAGCAGGCAAACACGCCGGGCATAAGGCTCTACCCCCCGGAAACAGGGTACAAGGCAGGGGGGTTGTATTTGTAACGAGAGTTGGCGTAGAGTTTCCGGACTGTGTTTGCATGGGTCGCCGAATCTGGACCTGGGCAGTAGCTCTAGGTTTGCTACAACCCGTTCTACGTTTCTTACTTCCTGCAACCAGCCCCAGTGCTCTTTCGTGTGAAAGAGGCTGTAACCAATTCAAGTCAAGCGTCAAGGAAATAAGAAAATGGCTGATCGTCAGAGCGGTACCGTCAAGTGGTTCAACGATGAAAAAGGTTTTGGTTTTATCACTCCTGAGAGCGGGCCGGATCTGTTCGTACACTTCCGCGCCATTCAGGGTAACGGCTTCAAAAGCCTGAAAGAAGGCCAGAAAGTTACCTTCGTTGCCGTGCAGGGCCAAAAAGGCATGCAGGCTGACGAAGTTCAAGCCGAAGCCTGATACGACACACTCTCGTACGTACAGAAAGCCTCTGACAGCAATGTCAGAGGCTTTTTTATATGTGCGATTCCGCTCGGCAAGTACATGAGTACGCCCATGAAAAAGCCGACTCAAGGTCGGCTTTTTCACTGCGGCTACACGACGCTATCCGGCGCGGCGCAGCAGATACACACCGGCCAGCGCACAGGCTGCAGCAGGCATCAGCACGGCCAGCAACGGCGGGAAACCGAACAGCAGGCTGGAAGGACCAAGCAGGTCCTGAATGATGCGGAAGGTAAAGCCGACCACCACCCCCGTGAACACGCGCTGCCCCAGCGTAACCGAACGCAGCGGGCCGAAGATGAACGAGATTGCCATCAGCACCAGCGCTACTGTCACAGCCGGTTGCAATACCTTGGTCCAGAACGCCAGCCAGTAGCGGCCATTGCTCAAGCCCTGATCAGCCAGATAATGCGCGTAGTTCCAGAGACCGCTGATCGAAAGCGACTCGGGCGGCATGATCACTGTGCTCAGCAATTGCGGGCTCAACGCTACATCCCAGCGCTCGACCGGCGTATTGATGACCTCGGTACGGCCGTCATTGAAATGCGTGGTACTGACGTCCTTCAACTCCCAGTAATCGGTCTTGAAATTGGCCTCTTTGGCAAAGCTGGACGTCAGCATGTGGCGTTGATCGTCGAAACGGTAACGTGTCACGCCGAGCATCAGGCCATTGGGCTGGACGGTGTTGATGTGGATGAATTCGTCACCCTGACGGTGCCACAGACCATGCCTGGCGCTCTGCGCATCACCCGAGCCCTGAGCCAGCGACCGAGCGGCCTGAGCCTGGTTCTCGGCGTAGGGAGCCACGTACTCGCCGACCAGTACACCGGCAACCATCAATAGCAGCATCGGCTTCATGACCGCCCAGACGATGCGCCCGATGGACACACCTGCTGCACGCATGATGGTCAGTTCGCTGCTGCTGGCCAGCGTACCCAGACCAATGAGGCAACCGATCAGGGCAGCCATTGGCAGGGTGTCGTAGACACGCCGCGGCGCGGTCAGCATGACGTAGCTGAGGGCATCCGCCAGTGTGTAAGTGTCACTGATATCACCCATCTCGTCGATGAACGCGAACAATGAAACCAGCCCCAGAATAATTCCCAGAACCGCAAGAATCGCCAGCAATACGCTTTTACCGATGTATCGATCAAGCTTGACCACGAGTCACCTCCGTGACGCTGCGACGACTCGCCATCTTCAGACGCAGAGGCTCCCAATAGAACAACAGCAGGCCAATGGACAGGTAGATGCCATGCACCCACCACATGCCCAGGCTGAGCGGCAGCTTGCCCTTCTCCAGCGAACTGCGCACCGAGATCAGAATGGCCAGATAAGACATGTACAGAAGGATCGCCGGCAAAAGTTTCAGGTAACGGCCCTGACGCGGATTGACGCGCGACAACGGAATAGCCATCAACGTGACGATGAACACCGACAGCGGCAGCGAAATACGCCATTGCAGCTCGGCGACAGAGCGCGGTGCCGGGTTGCCGATCAGTTCGCTGGTCGGAATGGCCTCACGGTCGGTGATTTCTTCACTGATTTCCGGCTTGGGCAGCATCGCCCCGTAGGTGTCGTACTTGATCACACGATAATCAGCCGCACCAGGATTGCCATCGTAGCGGTAGCCGTTTTCGAGGATCAGGAAGCGACTGCCATTGGGCCTTACCTCCTGATGACCCTTCTCTGCCACCAGCACGGTAATACCGTTGTCCTTGCTCTTGTCGCCGGACATGCGTTTTTCAGAGATGAACACACCAGCCAGTTGCGAGCGGTCTTCCGACAGTTCCTTGGTGTAAGTGATACGTGTACCATCACGCAGCGCCTGAAAACGGCCCGGCACCAGCGTGTCGAACTCGGTCATGGCGTCCTGCTTGTTGATCAGCAGCGAAAACTGGGTAGCGCCCTGTGGAGCCAGACTGAAACTCAGCCAGGCGACCAACAGCCCGACCAGCGTGGCAGGCCCCATGGTGATGGCAAGCAGCCGTTGCTGACTCATGCCGGTGGCTGCCAGCACGGTCATTTCACTTTCCAGGTACAGGCGCCCGTAAGCCATGAGAATGCCGAGGAACAGGCCCAGCGGCAGAATTACCTGCAGAAAGCCTGGCAGGCGGAAGCCCATGATCAGGAACAGCACGCCCGGATCGAGCGCACCGGACGCGGCCTGCGCCAGGTACTTGATGAAGCGTCCGCTCATGATGAACACCAGCAGCACGGCGCTGACCGCGCTCAAGGTAAGCAGCACTTCTCGGGACAAATAACGGAAGACAATCAAACCAGACACTCCAGAGTTGTCAGGCTCAGGCAGCCAAACAGGGAAAAATTGTGAGCCACGGCAACCAGAGATTCACGCCGGCAAAAGGCGTGGGCATCAAAAATATGCGGCATTATCCTGTGATTGTGTGTTTCTGTCACTGCGCACCGGGGATAGTTCGCACATACACGCAAAGCAGGCGGCTCTACGGGGTTGTCAGCAGTCGTGCAGCGGGGTCAAACTGCAAGGCTTACCGCGGGCATCCACCTTGAAAACACTCAGGCCATCCCGCGTACATCATTCATATTGCGACTCTCATCGTCTACTCGGGGACCCCACATGGAATTGGTTGTTAAAAGCGTAAGCCCAGAAACCTTGAAAACCGCAACGCTGGTGGTCACCGTCGGCGAAAGCCGTGTACTGGTTGGTGCTGCCCAGGCTGTCGATATTCTCAGCGGCGGAGCCATCTCCCTCATTCTCAAACGCGGTGATCTGGCGGGCAAGGTCGGTCAGAGCCTGCTGCTGCACAACCTGCCCAACATCAAGGCAGAGCGCGTTCTGCTGATCGGTACCGGCAAGGAAGGTGAACTGTCGGACCGCCAGCTGAAAAAAATCGTCGGTGCAACACTGACCTGCCTCAAAGGCCTGGGCGGCAGCGACGCTGCTATTGCGCTCGATGACCTGTCAGTGAAAAACCGCGACACCTACGGCACGGCTCGTCTGCTGGTCGAGGCCCTGGCGGATGGCGAATACGTCTTCGACCGCTTCAAGACCCAGAAAGCCGAAGTTCGCGCCCTGAAAAAAATCACCCTGCTGACCGACAAGGTACGCATAGCTGACATCGAGCGCGCTTCCACTCACGCCAAGGCTATCGCCACCGGCATGGCACTGACCCGCGACCTGGGCAATCTGCCACCTAACATCTGCCACCCGACCTACCTGGGCGAAGAAGCCAAGGCGCTGGGCAAGGCACACAAGAATCTGAAAGTGGAAGTTCACGACGAGAAGAAACTGGCCGAACTGGGCATGGGCTCTTTCCTCGCGGTGGCTCAGGGCAGCGCCCAGCCACCTCGCCTGATCGTCATGAACTATCAGGGTGCCAAAAAAGGTGATCAGCCCTTCGTGCTGGTCGGTAAAGGCATCACGTTCGACACCGGCGGCATCAGTATCAAGCCTGCCTCGGGCATGGACGAGATGAAGTTCGACATGTGCGGCGCTGCCAGCGTATTCGGTACCCTGCGCGCCGTACTGGAACTGAAACTGCCGATCAATCTGGTGTGTATTCTGGCCTGCGCCGAAAACATGCCGAGCGGCACCGCGACACGTCCCGGCGACATCGTCACTACCATGAGTGGCCAGACGGTCGAAATTCTCAACACCGACGCTGAAGGCCGTCTGGTGCTGTGCGATGCACTGACCTACGCCGAACGCTTCAAGCCACAGGCAGTCATCGACATCGCCACTCTCACCGGCGCGTGCGTGGTTGCGCTGGGCGGCCACACTTCCGGCCTGCTGGGCAACAATGACGCGCTGATCAATCAGTTGCTCGACGCGGGCAAACAGGCGGATGACCGTGCCTGGCAGTTGCCGTTGTTCGATGAGTACCAGGAGCAGCTCGACAGCCCGTTCGCCGACATCGCCAATATCGGTGGCCCGAAAGGCGGCACCATCACGGCGGCCTGCTTCCTGTCGCGCTTCACCAAGGCCTATGACTGGGCTCACCTGGACATCGCCGGCACTGCATGGCTGAGCGGCGGCAAGGAAAAAGGCGCCACTGGACGTCCGGTTCCGCTGCTGACCCAGTACCTGCTCGACCGCGCTGGCGTATAAAAAGACACCCTGGCGTGTCGGCTTCACGGTCGATACGCCACTGGTTCTGGAACCTGTATGACCCAAGTCGATTTTTACATCCTGCCCAGCGCCGATCCTGCCGCGCGCCTGGACTTTGCCTGCAAACTCACGGAAAAAGCCTGGCGTTTGGGCCACAAGGTCTATCTGCATTGCAGCGATGCAGCGCAGCGTGAGGACCTCGATGCCCGGCTCTGGCGTTTCAGAGGTGAAGTGTTTCTACCCCATGGCGACGCCGAGAGCGATCACGATGCTGCCGTGGTACTGGGCCTGGGCGACGACTCGGGCGAACACAGTGACCTGCTGGTCAACCTCGACCTGAGCATTCCGGCCTTCTTCAAACGTTTCGCCCGCGTGGCGGAAGTGGTTGTCGAAGACCCAGCCATACGTCTTGCTGCACGCGAGAGTTTCCGTTCTTACCGTGAACAGGGCTATCCTCCGCTAGATCACCGACTGCAGCGCCTTTGAGGACACGATGGATACTTCAAAAAAAGCTGAATCCGCGCATTTGCTGAACGATCTGGAATCGATCCGCCAATTGCTCGGCGATGACCCCGCACACTCCCCGCTGCCGAACGACCCGGCTCGTCCCGAAGGCCAGATTCCCCTGTTGTTCGATGTCGTCGGCGCTCGCCCCGACGCGGCGTATCAACAGGACTTCGACGAAGACGACATCCCGACACTGACGCCTGATGTGCTAGCCGCACCTGTCGAGCAGCTTCAGACCGTTCAACAGCCTGCCCAGCCTCAAGCACTGCCGAACCCGGATGCCCTGCTGCATCTGGACAACGAATTGCGTGCCGCCGCGCAGTTGATCCTGCAGGACGTGATCGCCGACTTCGCCCCTCACATCGAGGCTGAAATCAAGCGTCGGCTGGAGGCAAGGCTGGAGCGGTTATTGGCCCAGCAGAAGTGAAGTGTGTGGTTAGGAAACTGGCTCGTATGCGCGTGGATACGCTGTTATCGAGAATTCAATGTGGAGCGGATCCTGGCTGCTAATCGTCCGGTGTCTGCCTCACGATGAATAAGTGAATTCCACTCTGCGTTCAATCGCCTATGCTCGGCCACTACCCCATCAATACTTTCCAGTATTTCGGTGGACGCCGCATACGCTCGCCGATTACGAGCTACCGCATTTTGAAATTGGGAGTAACTGGCATTCGGCACGCGCGCCACGTCATCAAGAATTGATTGTGCCTGACGACTAACGATCCTGATTTTTTCATTTGTCTGTAAGGTGATGTTCGACACTGCCTTTTCAAACTGTGCTTTGAAGGCGTCAGTCCTGAGCACGGCGGGCGAAAGGCCCGTATCGCCTTTCGCAACCTTGTTGATGGTCAACAGTGCGTCTGGATCCATTACATCAATCCATGGCTTTTTTGACAGCCCCGATACTCTGCTGCTCATCGTCGAGGACGTTGAAGCCAGTGCGGCTGCATCTTTTAACGGCAGGTACGTGAGCACCTGTGCAACCATTTCGTTCGGCAGCCTTTGAAAAGCAAACTTTTTACCGGGGAACATAGTCAGCCCAAGCACCCTGAACGATGAAATATGCCCATCAGGATCACTCCGATTAACCGGATCCCCCTGACAGTAGGCATACGCATTCAGGTCTCCCCGTCCAAATGGACTCAGGGTGTCCGGGCTATTGAATCGCATCAGCACCGGGTTGAAAGCGCGATAGCCGTTACCCAGCAGGTAATGCCCGGTCACAGGGTCCGCACGCTCGCCGTTGAAACCGGAAAAGGGGCCGCCCGGCAAGCGATGTCCGTAAGGGCTATAGCCCAGCGGCTGGTGCCCCTCCGAACTCAAAGCATGCAATACACTGCTTTGCAGGTCGGTGGCCAGAAGGTCCGTCCGGGCGATAGCGCCTTCAGTCTCATACTCCGCTAACAAAAGGTTTTCACCGTGAAATACACGGCGACGCGTTGCGCCCTGTATCTCGACCGTCAAACGGTTCTTTTGATAAAAACGCGACACTGCACCCTGTGCTCCGGGGTCGACGACGGCAATACGATCCAGCGCGTCATAGAGATATCGGCACAGTACGCGCCTGCTTTCCGAAGTCTTGTTCATGGCCGCATTCGCCCTGCGATCGATACTTGAACACCGGATCATGCCCCTTGCTCCACTCGCCGCCAACTGACAGATCTGCCAGTTGTGGCCCGGCGCTTATGGCTTGTCGCTTGCCGTCAGGTCTATACTTACCGGTTTCCGAATCAATGCCACAGGTTCCCGCCGCGCATGGACAAGACTTACCAGCCGCACGCCATCGAAACTTCCTGGTACCAGACCTGGGAGTCCGAGAACTACTTCGCTCCGCAAGGCGTGGGTGACTCGTACACCATCATGATCCCGCCGCCGAACGTCACCGGCAGCCTGCACATGGGCCACGGTTTCAATAACGCGATCATGGACGCCCTGATCCGTTTCCGTCGCATGCAGGGTCGCAACACGCTGTGGCAACCGGGCACCGACCACGCCGGTATCGCCACGCAGATGCTGGTGGAGCGTCGTCTTGAAGCGCAAGGCATAAGCCGTCATGAGCTGGGCCGCGAGAAGTTTCTGGACAAGATCTGGGAATGGAAAGCCGAGTCCGGCGGCAACATCAGCCGTCAGATCCGCCGTCTGGGCTCGTCCGTGGACTGGAGCCGCGAGCGCTTCACCATGGACGACGGCCTGTCCGACGCCGTGAAGGAGGCCTTCGTGCGCCTGCATGAAGACGGCCTCATTTACCGTGGCAAGCGTCTGGTCAACTGGGACACCAAGCTGCACACCGCGATTTCCGACCTTGAAGTGGAGAACCACGACGAGAAAGGCCATCTGTGGAACCTGCGCTATCCGCTGGCCGACGGTGCAAAAACCGCCGAAGGTCTGGATTACCTGATCGTTGCCACCACTCGCCCGGAAACCATGCTCGGTGACGCCGCCGTTGCGGTGAACCCACAGGACGAGCGCTACAAGGCATTGATCGGCAAGTTCGTCGAACTGCCGCTGGTAGGCCGCCGCATCCCGATCATCGCGGACGACTACTGCGACCCTGAATTCGGCACCGGCTGCGTGAAAATCACCCCGGCGCATGACTTCAACGACTATGAAGTCGGCAAACGCCACAACCTGCCGCTGCTGAACATCTTCGACAAGAATGCCAACGTTCTCGCTGCTGCTCAGGTTTTCAACCTTGATGGCACGCTGAACGAAAGCGTCGACGGCAGCCTGCCTGCGGACTACGCCGGTCTCGACCGCTTTGAAGCGCGCAAGCAGATCGTTGCTGCGTTTGATGCCGCCGGCCTGCTGGTCAGCGTCGATGATCACGCCCTGAAGGTGCCGAAAGGCGACCGTTCCGGCACCATCATCGAGCCGTGGCTGACCGATCAGTGGTATGTCTCCACCAAACCGCTGGCCGAGCCTGCGATTGCCGCTGTCGAAGACGGCCGTATCGCGTTCGTGCCCAAGCAATACGAAAACATGTATTTCTCGTGGATGCGCGACATCCAGGACTGGTGCATCAGCCGTCAGCTCTGGTGGGGCCATCGCATTCCGGCCTGGTACGACGAGTCCGGCAAGGTTTACGTCGGCCGCGACGAAGCCGAAGTTCGCGCCAAGAACAACCTTGGCCCGAAAATCGCGCTGCAGCAGGACAACGACGTACTCGACACCTGGTTCAGCTCGGGCCTGTGGACCTTCTCCACGCTCGGCTGGCCGGAAAAGACCAAGGCACTGGAGACCTTCCACTCCACCGACGTACTGGTCACTGGCTTCGACATCATTTTCTTCTGGGTCGCCCGGATGATCATGCTCACCATGCACCTGGTGAAGAACGAGGACGGCACGCCGCAGGTCCCGTTCAAGACTGTTTACGTGCACGGTCTGGTGCGTGACGGCCAAGGCCAGAAGATGTCCAAGTCCAAGGGCAACGTGCTTGACCCGCTGGACATCGTCGACGGTATCGACCTCGAAACGCTGGTAGAGAAACGCACCAGTGGTTTGATGCAGCCGCAACTGGCGAAGAAGATCGAGAAGCAGACCCGCCAGGAGTTCGCCGACGGCATCGCCAGCTACGGCACCGACGCCCTGCGCTTTACCTTCTGCTCGCTGGCGTCCACAGGTCGCGACATCAAGTTCGACATGGGCCGCGTCGAAGGCTATCGCAACTTCTGCAACAAGATCTGGAACGCTGCGCGCTACGTGCTGGACAAAGGCGAAGACTGCGGCCAGAACGGCGAAGCTGTCGAACTGTCGCTGGCTGATCGCTGGATCATCTCGCAATTGCAGCGCACGGAAGCCGAAGTGACCCGCCAACTGGATCAGTTCCGCTTCGACCTCGCGGCCCAGGCATTGTACGAGTTCATCTGGAACCTGTATTGCGACTGGTATCTGGAGCTGTCCAAGCCCGTGCTGTGGGACGAAACAGCGCCCGTCGAGCGTCAGCGCGGCACACGCCGTACGCTGGTCCGCGTTCTGGAAGTCGCGCTGCGTCTTGCGCACCCGTTCATGCCGTTCATCACCGAAGAAATCTGGCAGCGCCTCGCGCCGCTGGCCGGTGCGCAAGGCAAGACCATCATGCTGCAACCCTGGCCGGTGGCCAACGAAGCACGCATCGATCAGGCGGCCGAAGACGATATCGAATGGCTCAAGGGCCTGATGCTCGCCGTGCGTAACATCCGTGGCGAGATGAACATCGGCCCGGGCAAGCCGCTGCAACTGTTCCTCAAGAATGTGAGTGCCGAGGATCAGCGTCGTTTGAGCGAAAACGATTACCTGCTCAAGAAGCTCGCCAAGCTGGAATCGATGACCGTACTGACCGAGGGTGCAGAAGCGCCACTGTCGGCCACCGCGCTGGTGGGTGACATGGAAGTGCTGGTGCCGATGGCCGGGCTGATCGACAAAGGGGCCGAACTGGCGCGTCTGGACAAGGAAATCCAGCGCCTGCAAGGCGAAGTGCAACGCGTCGGCGGCAAGCTGTCCAACGCCGCCTTCGTCGACAAGGCACCGCCTGAAGTCATCGCCAAGGAACGCGCCAAGCTGACCGAAGCCGAACAGGCACTGGGCAAGCTGGCCGAGCAACACGCCCGCATCGCCAGCCTGTAAGGTGGCCAGAAAAGCCAGCCCGATTATGGGCTGGCTTTTTGTTATCTGAATTTCTGTACTCGACATCAAGGCTGACCATCGAACTGAACCGCCCCGGGTTTCTCGGAGACTCCAACCTTTGAGAGGATGGAGCGATGAAAAAACTACCGAA
>NZ_LKBW01000275.1 GCF_002699855.1 Pseudomonas amygdali
CTCGCTACGACAAGCTGGCCAAGAGCTACGCAGCCATGGTCACGCTGGCTTGTAGCCTACGTTGTATGCGGCAATACTTTTCGTACAAAACCTAGCGTCAGCCCCGACAGGAGGCGCTTTTCCTGACGTCCCGTTCATGGTGACCGCCACCTTCACATGGACATCGCTTGAGCTTGCCAGCGACTCGAATTCCGCAGCCCCGGACGCGCTTAATATGTCTTTCTTACCGGCAACGGCTGCTTTGAAAGTCTGCAGTTCAGTAGTCGTCGTTGTGCTGCACGTATAAGTAGCCACGAAGCGCGAGCCGAATTTCGCGGTGGCAACGAAGTAATCGCCATACGTGTCCCGAAAGCCAGCCGGGTTCGAGCTTGCCAACTCACTGGCCTGAGGGGTGAAGGCTGGCGCTGGACTCAGCGAGGCATAATCCGCGTCCGTCACGTCATAGAAAGCCAATATCGTCAACGAGGTTTCAGAGTACGTGACATTGGACAAATATGACGCGGATGCCGATGCACTGGCAGCACCTACATTGTATTCGCCCTGAGCTTCCGCTTTGAAAAGTCGGCTATAGTCGTCAGCGGTCGCAATCACTTCGTACTTCTGAACGGTGTTTTTAGCCCTACCAGGTTCTGGTGTAATGGGGCTAACTGCTTGTACAGCAAACGCACCGCTTTCGGCATTGATTCCCAAGCCGAAAGAATAGTCATTCCATGGCTGATCATTCAAAGTTCCCGCCAGATTGGTAACTAGCGACTCGCTTTTTTCACCCCGTTTACTCCACATTTTTCACATCCCTAATTTTTTTTTGATTGAGACAGTTTCTGCCATCAACAAAAGCTGTCTATTCCTTGACACATGCTTTGAGGTAACAAGGCACTTAATAAAAATGCACAATCGACAACCAGGAATCAAGAAAATTTTATAGGGCCTCAATAAAATTATTCTATCAATTGATTGTAGAAATCAAAATTCGCGACTGACTATTCAAGCGGGCTTATATAGCTGCACGCAAAGGTGCCAACGCATGAAGCTGATTCACACGCACTTTGAAATGCTATCTTTGTGTGCGAGCTTGCTCGCGAACGCTGATTTTCAGTCGAAGTATCTTAAGATGCCTGTCACGCTTATGGCAGGGCAGGCCTGCCGCCTTAAATCAACTCACACATCCCGGAACCGCCAAAATGCGCATCACAGCCCCGATAACCGCATTAGCCCTGACAGCTCTCTCCGGATGTGCAGGTCCCTTGCCTGCGGTCAGCCCGGACATGGCGTGGGTCGACATGCGCACCATCACCGGCCAGTTGATCATGGGCGACAAGCTGGATGGCGAGAACACCTACGACGGGCGCTATTTTCAGGTGACGCCGGGCAGCCATGAGTTACAGGTGCGTTATGACTATGAGTACCGGTCGGGCGGCATGGGGATGATCGGCGACGAGTACACCGAGATCACGTGTTACGTCAGTGTTCGTTACGACCACTTCGCTGCCGGGCAGCGTTATGTGCTGGAGGTACGCTCACTGGCGAACAGTGTCGACGCCTGGCTTTACGATGCAGAGCGCAAGGTGGTGGCCGAGGAGGAAGAAGAGGGCGGGGTGCACTGCATCTGATCAGCGACCGTTGAGCTGGTAGATGATTTTTTTCGTACCGTTGTCGCAGCTGCCGACGATCATGCTGGGATCGGAAGCCTCTTCGTTGCTAACAATTTCCAGCGTGTAGGACGTGACGTTGTTGGCCTGGATCTTGGCTTCGATTTCATCCTTGAGTTCTTCACAGGATTTCGGCGCCGCCAGGGCGCTGGTTGCCAGCAGGGTGCAGGTTACTGCCAGAATAAAACGTTTCATGCTCGACTCCTGATCAAAATCAAACCATGCGCCAATGAACGCATGACCGATGAAGCAAGTCAGCTTTATACAGGAGATGAAGGAGCGCACAAGGCGCTCCCGCAAAGCTCGCTGTGGATCAGCTCAACAACGTAGCATCCAGAGTGATCTTGGCGTTCAGCACCTTGGAAACCGGGCAGCCTTCTTTGGCTTGCTTGGTCAGTTCGTCGAACTTCTCCTGCGTTGCGCCTGGCACTTTGGCCTTTAGGGTCAAATGCACAGCGCTGATTTCAAAACCGCCTTCAATCTGGTTAAGCGTCACGTCAGCCTGAGTGTCGATGCTCTCAGCAGTAAGGCCTGCACCGCCCAGAATCATGGACAATGCCATCGAGAAGCAGCCTGCGTGGGCCGCGCCGATCAATTCTTCAGGGTTGGTGCCTTTACCGCCTTCAAAACGAGCCTTGAAGCCGTAAGGCGCTTCTTTCAACACGCCGGTTTCCGTGGAAATGCTGCCGATACCGTTTTTCAGATCACATTCCCAGTGGGCGGATGCTTTCTTGACGATGCTCATGGTGGCTCCTTCTTGGGATGAATTTGGATCAATGCTGTTACAAGGTTCTGAGGATAGACGGCTCTGGAAAGTTCAACCGTCGGAAAGACCAAGCGTTTTAGTAGGTTTTTATCCGCCTGCCATTGAAAAGCCAGACTTGCGCCCGCACTGCTGTTTCATCGTGGGCAGCTCTAGCAGCCAGCCCATCACAATTCGAGGAGCTACCCCGGCCTATGAAACGTCTGGCAGATGTAAAAATTTCCACCCTTGATCTGGTGCCGGTGCGCCACGACAAAGGGCCCGCCGATTCCCTGCGCAACTCGCTCAACCTTGCCCAGCATGTTGAAAAGCTGGGTTACAACCGCTTCTGGGTGGCCGAGCACCACAACATGGACGGCATCGCCAGTTCAGCGACCTCGGTGCTGCTCGCCTACCTGGCAGGCGGCACGTCGACCATTCGTGTCGGGGCTGGTGGGATCATGCTGCCCAACCATGCACCGCTGGTGGTTGCCGAGCAGTTCGGCACGCTGGCCAGCCTGTATCCCGGTCGGATTGATCTGGGGCTGGGTCGCGCGCCGGGTTCCGATCAGATGACCGCTCGCGCCTTGCGCCGCGAACGCTCCGGCAGCGCCGAAGATTTTCCGGATGACGTCACCGAGCTGATGGAATATCTGGGGCCGCGTACGCCTGATCAAAAAGTGATCGCTGTTCCGGGCTCAGACACCAATGTGCCGATCTGGCTGCTGGGCTCGAGCCTGTTCAGCGCCCAGCTGGCAGGCATGCGTGGATTGCCGTATGCCTTCGCGTCGCATTTTGCGCCGCGTTACATGCATGAGGCGATTCGTGTATATCGCAATCACTTTCAGCCATCGGCCGTGCTCGACAAACCCTACGTGATGCTCGGCGTTCCGCTGTCGGCAGCCGATACTGACGAACAGGCCGAATACCTCGCGACATCTGTTTACCAGCGCATCCTGGCGCTGATGCGCGGGCACAGTCTGATGCAGCGCCCGCCAGTCGAGTCCATGGACGGCCTGTGGCTGCCGCACGAGCGTGAAGCGGTGGCAAGCTTCCTGGGGCTGGCGATGGTGGGTGGCCCGGACAAGATCCGCGCCAAACTGGATGCGCTGCTTGAACAGACCGATGCCGATGAACTGATCTTCACGTGCGACATGTATGAGCACGAGGACAGGCTGCGGTCCTACGAGATTCTGGCGCAGGTCGCACAAGGCTGATAGCAACCTTTCGGGTCACAACGCGGGCTTCAAAAACAGCATCGCCCCGGACTGGATGACAGTCCGGGGCGATGCTGTTCGTGAAACCTGCAAACGGGATTAGCCGGCGAACCGACCTGAGTCAGGCCCGGCTGGCAATCAACCGCGCTGGTAAACGACTTCCTTGGTGCCGCCTTCGCAGGTGCCGACGACTTGCTTGTCGGACGCGCTGCCTTTCTCGACCACTTCCAGCGTGTAGGACGTTACGCCCTTCGCCTGGAGTCTGGCGTCGATTTCACTTTTCAACTCTTCACATGGCTTGCCTGCCGCGAGGGCAGTGCCTGCAATGCTCAGCAAGCCTACAGCCAACAAAAACTTCTTCATGGGTAATCCCTCTCGTCCGGCCAAATGAAGACGCCATCGGAACAGGCGCCCATTGAAAACCCCCACGCCCACACATCAACCGTGTGGCCATATCTGAGTGTGTAGCGCAGGTTATGGCAATCGGCCAGCCGAAAGGTTCAGAAGGGCATCAGCTATTGGTAATGCGGAAGCCGACTTTCAAGGTGACCTGGAAATGCGCGACTTTGCCGTTTTCGATATGGCCGCGGGTTTCGGTCACCTCAAACCATTCCATCAGGTCGAGGCTTTTGCTGGCTTCGGCCAGGGCGTTGTTGATGGCGTCTTCGATAGTGGTAGTGGAAGAGCCTACGATTTCAACTTTTTTGTACGTGTGATGATCGGTCATGGCAGTTCTCCTGAAGGTCTGGAAAAGACGCGATATAGACCGCGCTCCCTGCTTCTGTCAGGAGAACGCGCGCAAAAGTTCAGCGCTTTGCAAAAATCCCATCGCACTTTCCAAAAAGCCCGGAGTCGGAAACAACACGCCCACTCATCATTGCAGGAGAAACACCATGGCTACTACGTCACTTCGCAAAGCCTCGTTGCAGAGTATGGAAGCTGAGATCGAGAGCCTCCTGAAGTCCCTCGAGGGCCTGAAAGCCGACGCTACCGACGAGTCGCGCAAGACACTGAAAAATCTGAAAGCCAACGCTGAAAGCGCACTGAGCCATTCGCGCAGCCTGCTCAGCGATGTCTACGAAGACGTTAAAGAGAAAACCCGCGAAATTGCACTGGCAACTCGTGACTATGCTCAGGAGCACCCTTGGACCACCGCTGGTGTTGCGGTAGGTGCCATTGGCCTGATCACTGCCTACATGCTGTTCAAGCGCGGTAACTGATCAGATTCTGATCGGGTCCTCAGACCGCTTCAGCTCATTTTTCAACCACTGAGCAAGTTGTCGCGCCCGTCCATCGGCCGCACGTCTGGGTACCCAAAGCGCCAGCTGCGCCGGGGTTTCGCTGAAACCCCATGGCGCAGCCAGGCGACCGGCTTTAAGGTCATCGATGACCAAAGGCTCCGGTGCAATCGCAATGCCCAGGCCCGCCACAGCCGCCTCCAGCAAATAATACAAATGCTCGAAACCCTGCCCGTAACGTAATGATCGCGGATCGATGCCGTTGTGCTGCGCCCAGCTTGGCCAGGCTTGCGGACGTGAGGTAGTTTGCAACAGTGACTCTATGAGCAGCGCTGCGGCGGGTGCATCGCGCAGACTTTCGAATCGCGCGAAGCGTGGGCTCAAGACCGGCCCTATTCGTTCGCTCGCCAGTTCGAAAACCTGCATGTCTGCAGGCCACGGCGGCTCGGCGAATACCAGCAATGCGTCCAGACCGGGCCGGCGCGGATCAAGGTCGCCTTCACCTGCCGACAGGTGCAGGCGCAGGTCTGGCAACTCGGCATTAAGACGGCTCAAACGCGGTATGAACCAGCGCGCCAGCAGGCTGCCGGAACATCCCAACACGAATGGCGCGTCTGCGCTGCCCTTGCTCAGTTCGACACATACGCCGCGCAATCGATCGAATGCTTCGCCACTCACATCGCGTAACCGAATGCCTGCATCTGTGAGTTTCAAGCCTCGTCCGTCCTTGCTGAACAGGCTTACACCCAAGTGCTCTTCAAGCACTTTCAATTGGCGACTGACAGCACCGTGCGTCACGTTCAGCTGTTCGGCGGCCTGACTGACGCTGCCAAGTCGGGCGGTGCTTTCGAAGGCACGCAGGGCGTTGAGGGGAGGAAGGTCGCGGCTCATGATCTGTGAGTTTTCCTGACAGGTTGCAGCGATCTTATCGGTTTTCATCGAGCCGTGCGCTGGTTAAAGTGGACCCATTGCCGATCCGGCTCAATTCATTCGCCCAACACTGCAACTGGAGCACTTCATGACCCAGACCAACTTCCGCAGCGGCCCCGACGCCAACGGCCTGTTCGGCTCATTCGGCGGCCGCTACGTGGCTGAAACCCTGATGCCGCTGGTGCTAGACCTCAACCGCGAGTACGAAGCCGCCAAGGCCGACCCGGAGTTCGCCAAGGAAATGGCCTACTTCCAGCGCGATTACGTGGGCCGTCCAAACCCGCTGTACTTCGCCGAGCGCCTGACCGAATTCTGTGGCGGCGCGAAGATCTACTTCAAGCGCGAAGAGCTGAACCACACCGGCGCGCACAAGATCAACAACTGCATCGGCCAGGTATTGCTGGCCAAGCGCATGGGCAAAAAACGCCTGATTGCGGAAACCGGCGCGGGCATGCACGGCGTTGCTACCGCTACCGTCGCGGCGCGCTTTGGCTTGCCTTGCGTGATCTACATGGGCGCGACCGACATCGAGCGTCAGCAGGCCAACGTGTTCCGCATGAAGCTGCTGGGCGCTGAAATCGTACCAGTCACTTCCGGCACCGGCACCCTGAAAGATGCGATGAACGAAGCCCTGCGTGACTGGGTGACCAACGTCGATGACACCTTCTACCTGATCGGCACTGTGGCAGGTCCGCATCCGTATCCGGCAATGGTGCGTGATTTCCAGGCCATCATCGGCAAGGAAACCAAAGAGCAGATGCAGGAGAAGGAAGGTCGTCTGCCGGACAGCCTGATCGCCTGCGTGGGCGGCGGCTCCAACGCCATGGGCCTGTTCCATCCGTTCCTCGATGACGCCAGCGTAGAAATCATCGGCGTTGAAGCGGGCGGTCACGGCGTGGATACCGACAAGCACGCGGCCAGCCTCAATGGCGGCGTACCGGGCGTGCTGCACGGCAACCGTACCTACCTGCTCCAGGATGGCGACGGGCAGATCACTGACGCGCATTCGATCTCTGCTGGCCTGGACTACCCGGGTATCGGCCCTGAGCACGCCTTCCTGCACGAAGTGAAACGCGTCGAGTACGTCAGCATCACCGATGACGAAGCGCTGGATGCCTTCCATCAATGCTGCCTGCTCGAAGGCATCATCCCGGCACTGGAAACCGCTCACGCACTGGCCGAAGCCATGAAGCGGGCAACCAACCTGCGCGACGACCACCTGATGGTCGTGTGCCTGTCCGGGCGCGGTGACAAAGACATGCAAACCGTCATGAACCATATGGCAGCCGCCGAAAAAACTCAGGAGAAGCTGGTATGAGCCGTCTCGAACAACGTTTCGCCCAGCTGAAAACCGAAGGTCGTGCGGCGCTGGTCACTTTCATCACCGCCGGCGACCCAGGCTACGACACCTCGCTGCAAGTCCTGAAGGGCCTGCCTGCTGCGGGTGCTGACGTGATCGAGTTGGGCATGCCGTTCACTGATCCGATGGCAGACGGTGTGGCGATTCAGCTCGCTACGCTACGCGCTCTGGACGCGGGCCAGACCCTGCAGAAAACCCTGCAGATGGTCAGCGAATTCCGTGTGAACGATCAGACCACGCCGATTGTGCTGATGGGTTACTACAACCCGATCCACCGCTTTGGCGTCGAAGCCTTCGTGGCGCAGGCAAAAGAAGCGGGCGTCGACGGTCTGATCATCGTTGACCTGCCTCCTGAGCACGACGCTGAACTGGCAACGCCTGCACAGGCATCCGGTATCGACTTCATCCGCATGACCACGCCAACCACCGACGATGCGCGCTTGCCGCGTGTGTTGGAGCGCAGCTCCGGGTTTGTCTACTACGTTTCGGTTGCCGGTGTAACTGGTGCTGGCTCGGCGACCACCGAGCACGTTACTGAAGCCATCGCACGCCTGCGTCGCCACACCAGCCTACCGATCAGCGTCGGTTTCGGTATCCGCACACCCGAGCAGGCAGCGGCCATTGCTCGCCTGGCAGACGGCGTTGTAGTGGGCTCGGCGTTCGTCGATAAGATCGCCACTGCCGAGTCGCCTGAAAAGGCAATCGATGGCGTGTTGACTCTGTGCGCCGCATTGGCCGAAGGTGTACGTAACGCACGCATCGGCTGAGGGTAAAGTTTCTGATACAAAGGAATCAAAGCGCTATCAGCGGTTCTATGTAGCACGACACAAGGGGTTCATGACCAATGTCATGAACCCCTTTTTGCTGCATTGAGTGAAGCTGAGGAAGCACCATGAAACTGCCAAACCGTTTTATCACCGGGCTGGGTATCTTGATGATCAGCGCCAGCCCGCTACTGCAAGCGGCGCCGCCTGACCAGCGCGGTGATGGCCCGGACGACAACCGCGGCGGCCAGCAGCAGGGACCGCAGAACAACGGCGGGCATAACGAGCGTGGCAATGACCGTGGACCGGGCAACGATAACGGCAGGGGTCCAGACAAGAGCCCGTCCAGTCAGCCAGGCAGACAGGCCCACCAGGACAACCGCGGCGGCAACCGCCCGCCGCAGGATTTCGGCCCGGTACGCGAGACCTTCCAGCAGCACCGCGACGTCATCGGCCGAGGCCAGCCGCTGCCACCTGGTGTACACATCGCCAAAGGCCGTCCGTTGCCACCTGGTTACGGTAAACGCCTGGACAGCCGCTCGCTGCAATACCTGCCACATTATGACGGCTACGAATGGCGACGCCTGGGCACCGACGTCGTACTGATCGCCGTGGGTTCGGGAATTGTTTACGCGATTCTGGATGGTGTGTTGAATTGATGGTCTGCTGACGCCCTTGAATACGCGGTGACACACAGACTTGTGACGCGGAGCGTCATGAACGGCATTCCCACGCTGGAGCGTGCGGAACGATAATCCAACTATCGTGCGACGCTCCGCGTCGCATGCCGTTCTGGACGCTCCGCGTCCGATCTTGAGGTCCCAGCAAAGAAACCAGCCCGCCTCAACCCTGCTGCTGATTAACCCGCGCCAAAAACGTCATCAGCGCCCCTGACACAAAATCCGGGTTTTCCAGATTGGCGATATGACCCGCTTCAGGCACCAGCACGTAAGAGCAGCCAATCAGGCTGGCCATCTCACGGGTTTCTTCAGGCGGACGCGGGATGTCAGCATCGCCACACATCACCAGCGTGGTGTCTGCATTCAGTTGCTCTATCAACCCAAGCCGATCGTCACGACCAAAGATCATTCGCCCCAGAGGCACTACAGTCTGGCGCAACTGCTCTGCATTCATACCCGCCAATGCGGAGCGGAACGCCTGATACACCGGCGACTGCGGGTCAATGCCAGGCCGGAAGAAGATCGGCACCACAATGTCCAACAGCGGCTCAGGAAAGGCACCGGCCTCTTCCAGCTTGTCGAGCAACGAGAAATAGTAGGCTTTCTTGGCTTCCGACTCTTTGCCCAGATAAGTGTCCATCAGCACCAGCCCGGTAATGCGCTCTGGCGCGAGCAGCGCAGCAATCGCACCCCACATGCCGCCCACCGACAGCCCGACGATGCTGCAACGCTCGATATTCAAATGATCCAGCAGCGCCAGCGCATGGCGGGCGAGATCATCGAGATTGCGGGTGCCTTCCGGAAAACCGCTGGAATCCCCATGCCCCCAAAGGTCCGGCACAATCACCCGATACCGGCTGGCCAGCGTGTCGATCTGCGCACTCCACATCGCCTTGTCCCAAAGGTAACTGTGACCGAGCAAGACAACCGGCCCGGTGCCTTGGTCAGCGTAGTGAAGGGTCTTACCGTCGATGAGTAGATCCGGCATTTCTGATGATCCTCTGTCTGGTCTTTCAGCATTCATTTCAGGCAGCCCGTGAAAGGCGGCTTATCGATGTTGACGCGTATGCATGACCATTTTGTTGAAATTTGCGCTGCAACGGACCGATTGGTCATTTTTCAGCGGAGCTATCTTACACCGATCTTTTCGACGAGGAATGCGCTTGTAACCACTGAAGGAAAACGGCCGAGAAGCTGGCTATCAGCCACCCAGAGCGCCCAGATTCAAAGGCCGAACCGCGCCCATCCAGATGGCATGGTCGGTATGGTCGCGCAGCTCATCGCCCGTCAACGGATGCAGAAACACGACCAGCCCATCGCGATTCAACGCGAGCCATAAAGTGACGTCAGCCAACTGCTCATGCCCGAACGCCAACTGGCAACTCCAGTCCGGATGCGGCCCAACCAGCTTTTGGTGAACGCGGCCCATCTGCAGCGCAAATTTCTCGGTCGCGGCTTCGCACAGGGCTCGGGCCTGGTTCAGGGTTTGGGCGTTGAAATAGATATGGGCGTGGTAGCCGTGGGTGTCTTGCATATATGAGTCCTTCCTGACCAAAAAATGAACGCCTGCTTACACCGCAATCGACGGCAACGGCCTGCCCGCCAGCGAAACCCCGCTCAACGCCTGCTCACTCGCCAGCCAGTCCATGAACTGCTGGACGATCTGCACGCGCCGTTTGCGCTGGGGCAAAACCACGTAATAGCCTTGGCCGGAAATGGCGGCTCCGGCGATGGGGCGGCAGAGCAGGCCTTGATCGAGGAGGTCGTCGACCAGGTGTTTCCAACCGATGGCGATGCCTTGTCCGCCAATCGCAGCCTGGATGAGCAGGGTGTAGTTGTCGAAACGCAGCTGGCCGGGGGTAGGGGCCTGGGGGATGTCGAGGGCGCGGAATACGCCTGCCCAGTCGAACCAGTTGTTGCTGCTTTCGCCGCGCAGGTGCAAGAGCGGAAAGTCGCGCAGTGCCTCGTTGGGCAGCGGCGTCTGGCGACCCGTGATCAGTTGCGGGCTGCACACTGGAAAGACTTCTTCGCTGAACAGCCAATGGCTTTCGCCTTGCTTGAAGCGTCCGTCGCCGAACAGTACGGCAACGTCGATATCTGCGCGTAACATGCTGTGGGTACGCTCGCTGGTGACCAGGCTGACATCCACGTCCGGGTTGACCTTGTGGAAACGGTGCAGACGCGGCATCAGCCAGTAGGCGGCGAAGGCAAAGTCGGTCGCCACTTGAAGCACTTCGTGCTGGTGCTGTTCGGTGATCGCTATCAGTCCGCTGTCGATGGATTGCAGGCCAGCCTGCACATGGCTGAACAATATTTCGCCGGCTTCAGTAAGCTCGATGCCGCGATAGATCCGGTCAAACAGGCGGGTGGCCAGCTGTTCTTCAAGGCGCTTGATCTGCTGGCTGACGGCAGGCTGAGTAGTGCCCAGTTCGATAGCCGCCGCAGTGAAGCTGCGCAAGCGAGCCGCGACTTCAAAGGCACGCAGCAGATCAAGGGACATGTCGCCAAAAGCTTCAAACATAAGCGGTGCTTATCCTAGGCATTGCTGCGCATGGGCTTTACCATCAAACACGACGACTTCATCCTCGTACCCGGCACTTTCGCATAAATTTTCACAATGAGATGCAGCGATTACATGAAGCGCAAAAATATTCTGTTCATCATGGCCGATCAAATGGCCGCGCCAATGTTGCCGTTTTACTCCCGGTCTCCAATCCTGATGCCGAATCTGAGCCGCCTTGCTGCCGACGGCGTGGTGTTCGATTCAGCGTATTGCAACAGCCCTCTGTGCGCACCATCGCGTTTCACACTGGTCAGCGGTCAGCTGCCAAGCAAGATCGGCGCGTACGACAACGCAGCCGATTTCCCCGCTGATATTCCAACCTACGCTCACTATCTGCGTGCGCTGGGCTACAAGACCGCTCTGGCAGGCAAGATGCATTTCTGTGGGCCGGATCAACTGCATGGTTACGAAGAGCGCCTGACCAGTGACATTTACCCGGCCGACTATGGCTGGTCGGTCAACTGGGACGAGCCGGACGTGCGTCCGAGCTGGTATCACAACATGTCCTCAGTGTTGCAGGCCGGCCCGTGCATTCGTACCAACCAGCTGGATTTCGATGAAGAAGTGCTGTTCAAGTCCCAGCAGTATCTGTACGACTACGTACGCCAGGACGGTGATGCGCCTTTCTGCCTGACCGTTTCCATGACTCATCCTCATGATCCGTACACCATTCCCAAGCCGTTCTGGGACCTGTACGCCGACGAAGAGATCCCGATGCCGCCGCCGCACGCCAATCAGGCCGCGCTGGACCCGCATTCGCAACGGCTGCTCAAGGTCTATGACCTGTGGGACAAGCCCATGCCGACCGACAAGATTCGTGATGCGCGCCGCGCCTACTTTGGCGCGTGCAGCTACATCGACCTCAACGTCGGCAAGCTGATGCAGACGCTGGATGAAGTCGGGCTGGCGGAAGACACCATCGTGGTGTTCTCCGGCGATCACGGCGACATGCTGGGCGAGAAGGGCCTCTGGTACAAAATGCACTGGTTCGAAATGGCCGCCCGCGTGCCGTTGGTGGTGTATTCGCCGGGCCAGTTCAAGCCAGGGCGGGTCAGTGCGTCGGTGTCGACTGCCGACTTGCTGCCGACCTTCGTCGAAATGGCCAACGGCAAACTGGACGCCGGGTTGCCACTGGACGGACGCTCGCTGATGCCGCACCTGAAACGCAAGGGCGGGCACGATGAGGTGTTCGGCGAGTACATGGCCGAAGGCACGACCAGCCCGTTGATGATGATCCGTCGCGGCGCTTACAAATTCATCTATTCGGAGCAGGACCCGTGCCTGCTCTTCGATGTGAAGAAGGACCCGAAAGAGCAGAAGGATCTGAGCCAGTCACCCGCCCATGAAAAGCTGTTCAATGACTTCCTGGCTGAAGCTCGAGCCAAGTGGGATATCCCGGCGATACACCAACAGGTGCTCGCCAGCCAGCGCAGAAGGCGCTTCGTCGCCAAATCGCTGGCAACCGGCAAGCTGAAGAGTTGGGATCACCAGCCACTGGTCGACGCCAGTCAGCAGTACATGCGCAACCACATTGATCTGGACGATCTGGAGCGTAAGGCACGTTTTCCGCAACCTTGACCCTGCCCACACCAAAAAAATCAAAAGGGGTACATCAATGAAGAAGTTATCCACAGCCGTTGCGGTCGCGGTCATGACGTTCGGCAGCCTTGCGGCGCAGGCAGAGGACGCAAGTTGCAGCACCGTGAAAATGGCCGATCCGGGCTGGAGTGACATTGGGGCCACCAATGCTATCGCCAGCGTGGTGCTTGAAGGTCTGGGCTACAAGGCCAAGGTCGACACCCTGGCCGTGCCGATTGCCTATGGCGGCCTGAAAGACGGCAAGCTGGATGTTTTTCTGGGTAACTGGATGCCGGCGCAGCAGGGCTTTTACGACAAGTTCGTGGCGACCGGCGATGTAACGCAATTGGCCAGGAACCTTGAAGGCACCGAGTTCACCCTGGCCGTGCCGGACTATGTGTGGGACGCCGGCGTGCATGATTTTGCCGACCTGAATAAATTCGCTGACAAGTTCGACCAGAAGATCTATGGCATTGGCTCTGGCGCACCTGCCAACCTGTCGCTGCAGGAGATCATCAAGAAGAATGAATTCGATCTGGGCAAATGGAAGCTGGTCGAGTCGAGCGAGACGGCGATGCTCGCCGAGGTCAATCGCAACGTAAAGCGCAAGGCGTTTGTGGTCTTCCTCGGCTGGACCCCGCATCCGATGAACGTGCAGATCAAAGGTATGCATTACCTCAAGGGCGGCGAGAAATACTTTGGCGATACCGGCTCGGTCTTCACCCTGACTCGCAAGGGTTATGCGCAAGCCTGTCCGAACGTCGGCAAGCTGCTGACCAATCTGAGCTTCACCCTGGACATGGAAAACAGCATCATGGCCGAAGTGGCGAACAGCAAGGTCAGCAACAGCGCAGCGGCAAAGGCCTGGATAAAAGCCAATCCGGCGGTGCTGGACAAGTGGCTGGAGGGCGTGAAGACGTTTGATGGCAAGGATGGGCTGGCGGCGGTGAAAGCCAGGTTGTAGGCGTAAGGTCTTGAGCACGCGGCGTGGCGCAGATCTGTGACGCGGGGCGTCACCCAAGGCATCCCCACGCTGGAGCGTGAGGAACGATAGGTGTCCAACTATCGTGCCCATGCTCCGCGTGGGTATGCCGTTCTGGACGCTCTGCGTCCTCTACGTTCAATTCACTCGAGGGACCGATGCGCTGGCTCAATCGCCATAAAATTCTACCGTTTCTAGCCTGGCTGCCGCAGCAGAGTCGCGCCAGCGTCGGGCGTGATGCGCTGGTGGGCTTGAGCGGTGCCATTCTGGCCCTGCCGCAGTCCATCGCTTACGCACTGATCGCCGGGCTGCCTCCGGAGTACGGTCTGTACGCCGCCATTGTTCCCGTTCTGATCGCCTGTCTGTGGGGCTCGTCCTGGCACCTCATCTGTGGGCCGACCGCGGCTATTTCCATCGTGCTGTATGCCAGTGTCAGTCCGCTCGCCGTTCCGGCCAGTCAGGACTACATAATGTTGATCCTGCTGCTGACGTTCATCGCCGGTGTATTCCAGCTATTGCTTGGGATGATGCGCTTCGGTGCGCTGGTGAATTTCGTTTCGCACTCGGTGGTGCTCGGTTTCACACTGGGCGCTGCAATAGTCATTGCACTCGGGCAGATGCCCAATCTGCTTGGCATTGACCTGCCGAGTCAGACCACCGCCCTTAGAAGTCTGACCGCCGTGTTAGAACATCGTGGAGAGGTCGATCTACCTTCACTGACACTGGGTCTGTTGACCCTGGCGCTGGGCATCGGGCTCAAACTCCTGGTGCCCCGCTGGCCAACCTTATTGATTGCATTGGTATCGAGCAGCCTGTTGGTGTGGCTGTGGCCGGCGATGTTCGGCCATGTCCGTGTGGTCAGTGCCTTCGTTGGCCATCTACCGCCTTTCAGCCCGCTACCGCTGGACCTTGAGCTGATCCTCAAGCTGCTGCCGACAGCAGTGGCGGTGGGCATGCTGGGGCTGGTCAACAGCCTGTCGATTGCCCGCTCGCTGTCGGCACGTTCGCAGCAGATGCTCAACGCCAATCAGGAAGTCCGTGCGCAAGGTTTGTCGAATATGGTCGGCTCGCTGTTTTCCGGCTACCTCTCAGCGGGCTCGTTCACCCGTGCGGCGCTGAGTTACGAGGCGGGTGCGCGTTCGCCGTTGGCCGGCGTTTTTTCGGCGCTATGGGTGGCATTGTTCGCGGTCGCCGGAGCCTCGTTGATCTCGCACATTCCAATCCCGGCCATGGCCGCCTCGATCCTGCTGATCTGCTGGGGCCTGGTGGATCGTCGTGGCATTCGCGCACTGTTCCGTGTCAGCCGCGCCGAGTTTTTCGTGATGGCGCTGACCTGTCTGGCCACCCTGCTGCTGGAGCTGCAAACCGCGATTTATGCCGGTGTGCTGGCCTCGCTGTTCTTCTACCTCAAACGCACCTCACAACCGCGCGTGCAGCAATGGCGCGAAGGCGATGAGGATGTGCTGCGGGTCGGCGGCTCAATCTTTTTCGGTGCCAGCCACTACCTGCAAACCCGCCTGCAACGCACTGAAGGGCTGCGTGTGGTAATCGATGCGCAGCAGATCAACTTCATCGATTACTCAGGCGTGGAAATGCTTCATCAGGAAGCGAGACGTCTGGGCCGTCAGGGGCGATTACTGATCCTGCGCAATGCCAGGCCGCAAGTGATCGAGGAATTGAACAAGCTGGAAGGGCCGCAGAACTGCCCGATTCTGTTTGAGGATTGAGCCATAACTCATCGTCCTGACGCTCCGCGTCGCAAGAGGACGCGGAGCGTCCAGAACGGCATGCCAACGCGGAGCATTGGCACGATAGTCTCTCGGTCAACCAGCCGCCAGCAGCCTGCGCAACTCGGCCAGTACCGGAGCCGAGTCCGGCCGCACGCCGCGCCATAGCAGGAAAGCTTCTGCCGCCTGCTCCACCAGCATACCCAAGCCATCAACCGACTGTGCCGCACCCTGTTCAGTGGCCCAGTGGCAAAAGGCGGTGGGCTCTTTGCTGTACATCATGTCGTAGCAGAAGGTCGCACCGGGCTGGATAAGACTCGGGGAAATCGGTGGCAGCTCTCCGGCCAGACTGGCAGAGGTGGCATTGATGATCACATCCACCGGTTCTTCAAGCCAATCGAAGCTGCTGGCAAACACAGGGCCAAGATCCGCAAATTCCTGAGCCAGTCGTTCGGCTTTTTCAACGGTGCGATTGGCAATCACCAGCACTGCGGGTTGCTCCGCCAGCAACGGCTCCAGCGCGCCACGAACAGCACCACCCGCACCCAGCAACAGAATGCGCTGACCACGCAGGCTGCGCCCGCAATTGACTGTCAGGTCGCGCACCAGCCCGGCACCGTCGGTGTTGTCACCCAGCAGCGTACCGTCATCGAGCTTGCTCAAGGTGTTCACGGCTCCCGCACGCTGCCCGCGCTCGGTCAGGCTATCAGCGAGGCGATAGGCTTCTTCCTTGAACGGCACAGTCACGTTGGCACCACGTCCGGTCTGGAAAAACGCCTGGGCAAATGCGGTGAAATCATCCAAAGGTGCCAGCGACGTCTGGTAATCCAGCGCCTGCCCGGTTTGCTCGGCGAACAGGCGATGAATCAACGGCGACTTGCTGTGGCCAATGGGGTTACCGAAGACGACGTAACGGTCCATCAGTTGTCCGCCAGCCAGTCGCGATCAGTCATGAAGTATTCGGTCAGACGCGCCTCTTCACTGCCCGGAGCGGCTTTCCAGTCATAACCCCAGCGCACTTGCGGCGGCAGCGACATGAGGATCGATTCGGTACGGCCACCCGATTGCAGACCGAACAGCGTGCCGCGGTCGTACACCAGGTTGAACTCGACGTAGCGCCCCCGACGGAATTCCTGAAATTCGCGCTGCTGCACCGTGTAGGCCGCAGCCTTACGACGACGCACGATCGGCAGGTAGGCATTGATAAACGCATCACCGATGGCGCGGATGAAGGCAAAGCTGGTATCGAAATCCCACTGGTTCACGTCATCGAAAAACAGACCACCGATACCGCGTGGCTCATCACGATGCTTGAGGTGGAAGTAACTGTCGCACCACGCCTTGTAGCGCGGGTAGACATCGTCGCCGAACGGCGCACAGGCGCGTTCGGCCACCCGGTGCCAGTGTACGCAGTCTTCCTCGACGCCATAGTAGGGCGTCAAATCGAAACCACCACCAAACCACCAGACCGGCTCCTCGCCTTCTTTCTCGGCAATGAAGAACCGCACATTGGCGTGGGACGTCGGCACATGCGGGTTGTGCGGGTGAATCACCAGCGACACGCCCAGCGCCTCGAAACCACGCCCGGCCAGCTCAGGCCGATGGGCGCTGGCCGACGGAGGCAGGTTGCTGCCGAAAACATGAGAAAAATTGACACCACCTTTCTCGATGACCGCGCCATTCTCGATCACCCGCGTGCGACCACCGCCGCCCGCCGGACGCGTCCAGGCATCTTCCACAAAGTGTGCGTTGCCATCTTCCTGCTCGAGCGCGGTGCAGATCCGGTCTTGCAGGTCGAGCAGGTAGGCTTTTACGGCCTCGGTACGGGTACTCATGAGGATCCCTTACGGCTGACGTCAAACGGCTGAGCCTCCGCAGCAAAAGAGGCGCAGGCAAATTGGCGCGTAGCATACCATCGGCAGCGCGGGCTGGCAGTTGACGAAGGCCGGGGGAAGGAGTCCGATAGGTGCTTTCGCAGTTTGTATTACTTGGAAAACTGCCTGATTAATCGAACTCCTACTTACGCGAGGAGAACCTGACGTGAAGGCCGTCTGCAATGTCGAAGAGCTGGCTATCGAAAAAATGCGCTCCGGCAATTCATGCCTCAATCTTTCAGCGGAAGTCGATCGGGAGGATTTCCCTCGCTATGCTGACTTCGTTCTAGGCCTGCTGGGAGGCATCGTTACGTCAAAGTCCTACGCTGTGGATGTACGCGTCTGGGACGTGCAGATAAAAGGCGAAGCCTTTTTCCTGTCCTATGAGGACTTTCCGTCGATGGTGAGCCTGGAATCAAAAAGCACCAACGGTGATGCGCTGATCGAAGGCTTTCTGCTTGTCCTTCCCCAGAGATGAAAACCAGATAGGGCTTCATTTTTGCGACTGCGCAGCGTGCTACCTTTGTCTGCCTGATGCATAAGATATTAGTCACCATCAAGGAGAGAGCACATGGCAAAGCGTATCCAGTTCAGCACTGTCGGAGGACCCGAGGTTCTTGAATATGTCGATTTCGAGCCAGAGGCTCCGGGGCCGCAGGCGGTGGTTGTGCGCAACAAGGCCATTGGCCTGAATTTCATTGATACCTATTACCGTAGCGGGCTGTATCCAGCGCCTGAGTTGCCTTCAGGGCTCGGTGCTGAAGGGGCGGGTGTGGTCGAGGCGGTGGGTGATGAGGTGACGCGCTTCAAGGTCGGTGATCGTGTCGCCTATGGCACCGGGCCTCTGGGTGCGTACAGCGACGTGCATGTGCTGCCTGAGGCGAATCTGGTGAAGCTGGCGGACTCGGTCAGTTTCGAGCAGGCCGCTGCGTTGATGCTCAAGGGCCTGACCGTGCAATACCTGCTGCGCCAGACCTATCAGGTGAAGCCGGGCGAGATCATTCTGTTTCATGCGGCGGCTGGTGGTGTCGGCTCGTTGGCCTGTCAGTGGGCCAAGGCATTGGGCGCGAAACTGATCGGCACGGTCAGTTCACCGGAGAAGGCCGCTCACGCCAAGGCGCTGGGTGCCTGGGAAACCATCGACTACAGCCACGAAGACGTCGCCAAACGTGTGCTGGAACTCACCGACGGCAAGAAGTGCCCGGTGGTCTACGACGGCGTGGGACAGGACACCTGGCTGACCTCGCTCGACAGCGTGGCACCACGCGGGCTGGTGGTGAGCTTCGGCAATGCGTCAGGGCCGGTCTCAGGCGTGAATCTGGGGATTCTGGCGCAAAAGGGCTCGGTGTATGTCACCCGCCCGACACTGGGCACCTACGCGAACAATGCGCAGAACCTGCAGGCCATGGCTGACGAGCTGTTCGACATGCTCGCCAGCGGCAAACTCAAGGTCGACAACATTCAGCAGTACGCGTTGAAGGACGCCGCCAAGGCGCAAACCGAGCTGTCCGCTCGGCGCACCACTGGCTCGACCATTCTGATTCCCTGAGCCAGCGCTCGCGCCAGCGTCAGCCAGCGCGCATGACCTGGCCGGTTGCGATATCACGGATCACGCTGGGGTTTCGGCGGCCGCCCAGGCTGCCGCCCAGCACACCGTCGATCTGACCCCGGAAGTACTGCTCGACGCGCAGCCGCGAACGGGCAGCCGGACGACCTGCCGGGTTGGCCGATGTGGAAATCAACGGGCCGACCAACGCGCACAGTTCGCGCACCGTAGGGTGGTCGGTGACGCGTAGCGCCACGGTTTCATGAATGCCGGTGATCCACTCGGGCAGCAGGTTCTGATGCGGCACCAGCCAGGTATTGGGCCCCGGCCAGGTGCTGGCCATTCGGTCGAGCCACAATTGGGGGAAGTCTTCGAACAGAAAGTCGAACTGGCGAATGTTGTCGGCGATCAGGATCAGGCCTTTTTCCACTGGCCGTGACTTGATCGCCAGCAAACGATAAACCGCTTCTTCATCCCATGGATCACACCCTAGGCCCCAGACTGCCTCGGTCGGGTAAGCAATCACCGCACCGGCTCGAATATCCTGAGCGGCTTGTTGCACACGCCAACTGCTGACCATTGTTTGTCTCTCCGCTAAATCCTGACGGCAGTTTAACCTCAGGGCGCTCTGGCGAACCATCGTCCCGCTTCACAGCTTATTCTGCCGTCCAGTTCCAGCTCGGTCAGGCCCGCCAGTACCTTGGGCAACGGCCAGCCGCTGGAGACCGATAACCCCTCGCTGGTATGCGGCGCAGCGTGCAACAGCGCCAGAAGTGGATGGTCGCAAGGCACAGGTTTGGCAGGTGTCTCGGGCGGGGCACCGGGCGCAACGCTCCTCCAGTGCTGCAAGCCTTCAAGAATGTGCTCAACGGTCTCGACCAGCGTTGCGCCGTCGCGTATCAACTGGTGGCAGCCCTTGGCACCCGGGTGGTGAATCGAACCCGGTATCGCATACACCTCTCGCCCATGCTCGGCGGCCAGTCGCGCGGTAATCAACGAGCCGCTGGCAACACTGGCCTCGACCACCAGCACGCCGAGCGACAGGCCGCTGATGATTCGGTTGCGCCGCGGGAAGTTGCTGGGCTGTGGTTCAGCGTCCAGCGGGAACTCGGAAATCACCGCGCCACCTTGCGCCGCCATCTGCGCGGCGAGCGCACGATGCTGCTGTGGATAAAGTTTTTCAAGCCCGGTGCCCAGCACACCAATTGTATGCCCACCGACATCCAGTGCGCCCTGATGCGCGGCTCCGTCAATGCCACGCGCCAGACCGCTGGTGATCACAAAACCGGCACCCGCCAGGCTGCGCGCAAAAGCTCTGGCGGTGTCCAGCCCGGGTCTGGAAGCGCGACGACTGCCGACCATTCCCAACTGCGGACGCTCGAGGATTGAAGGGTCGCCGGCAATGAAGATCAGCGGCGGAGGGTCGGCGATTTCGGCCAGCAGTGCGGGGTAGCAAGGGTCGTCCCACATCAGCAAATGCTGGGCCGGACGCTCCAGCCAGGTCAATGCAGCACTGGCACCGTCCCTGACGGAAGGGGCTCGACGCGCCTCGGCGCAGGCACCTGGAATACCCAGCGCACGCCATGCACTGGCCGGTGCGCTCAGCGCAGACGACGCAGAACCGAAGGCTTCGATCAGCCTGGAAAAGCGTTTCGGTCCGATCTCGGGCAAGCGATGCATGCGCAGACGGGCTTCCAGCTCTGCTGGCGAAGAGAGGGCATTTTCGAACAGTGGCATGAGATCGTCCCTGATCCATTGTGCATCTCAGACGATGCACAAACCTGTGGATAACTCTGTTGACAACAATTTGATAAGTGTCTGGCTCGTCACACAAATCCGTAGCAGAACTGAAACATACCTTTAAGGATTTCGAACCTTGTCCATGATGGCCAAAGATCGGTTGGCTTGCAGGACCAAGGCGTAACTAAGCTTGTCGTACGTACGGAAAACCATGAGCAGGCCAGACCGTTCGTCAGGGATTTTTACCTGTTCACCGGTGATCCGGTCGCGCACTGTCTCGCTGGTTTTGTAGATCGCCAGCACGTTGCCCTCGGCCAGGCCGTCACGTTTGCCTTTGTTGAGGGTGACCACATCCAGCACGCTGACCTGGGTCACCCCGCGTGGCACATCCAGAATCAAACCTTCTATCGGCGTTTGCGGGGCGCTGGGCAGGAAAGTCGAGTTGATCGCTCGCTCTTCGCTGCTGAACAATCGGTCGCCCAGGCGCACTTCCTGCGTAGAGCGCTGCAGAACCAGAGTCGAGACGTCGCCCTCGGAGGCAACCACCTCAGCGCTGCCGATGTCATCCGCGTTGATCCCCAGCACTTCCTTGGTCTGTGGGTCGGTGTAGGTCTTGCCCTGTCGGAAAATGCCGTAGACGGTGTGCGCCGGGTCCAGCGTGCCCCGTGCATAGGCCCGGTCACCGCTGCCGCTGAGCACGCGCTCGGCATTGCCCGCGACGATGTAGGGGGCCTTTTCGAACTGCTCGGCATTGTCGACGATGCGATTGCTGATCAGGAATGCGTTGATCGCCCCCAGCGGAATGCTCGGAATGGCCTCGACCATCGGCGTACTGCGCACACGCGGTGACAATTTGATGGTCCCGCGCGACTCGCCCCGATTGAGCGTCACGCGCGGCTGACCATCGACCCAGGTCAGCGCAAGGGTGTCACCGGGGTAGATCAGGTCAGGATCATGGACTTGCGGATTGGCCCGCCATATCTCGCGCCATTTCCACGGTTCACGCAAAAACTTGCCGGAAATGTCCCAGAGTGTGTCCCCGGCGACAACGGTGTAGCTCTGCGGATAGCCTTCCCTGAGTTGCACTTGCGCCTGAGCAAGACCGCTGGCGGTCAACAGCAGCAGGGCGAGTAGTGATTTCCTCATGCGGTGAATCCCTTTATCATGTTGCCTCACGCGAACCCTAGAGTCCTGTCCTGGGCTGCCTGCCTTGAACTCCCGGGCCCGGCACCCAACATTGACTTTACCTTAACAGTGCAGCTCTTACGTATATGGCCATTCTAAACATCCTCGAATTTCCCGATTCGCGCCTGCGCACCATCGCCAAACCTGTGGCGATGGTAGACGAAGGCATTCGCCAGTTGGTCGACGACATGTTTGAAACCATGTACGAAGCGCCCGGCATCGGGCTGGCAGCCACGCAGGTCAATGTCCACAAGCGTGTGGTCGTCATGGATCTGAGCGAAGACCGCAGCGAACCGATGGTCTTCATCAACCCTGAAATCGAAAAACTGACCGATGAAATGGATCAGTATCAGGAAGGCTGCCTGTCGGTACCCGGTTTCTACGAGAACGTCGACCGCCCGCAAAAGGTCCGCGTCAAGGCGCTGGACCGTGACGGCAAGCCTTACGAACTGGTTGCCGAAGGCCTGCTCGCCATCTGCATCCAGCATGAGTGCGATCACCTGAACGGCAAGCTGTTCGTTGATTACCTCTCTAACCTCAAGCGCGACCGGATCAAGAAAAAACTCGAGAAACAGCACAAGCTGAACGCTTGATCCTTCGTCCCTCCAAAAGGCCTGCACAAGGCCTTTTTGTTTTTTAGAACGAGAAGCCCATGACTGAGCCACTGCGCATCGTCTTCGCCGGCACCCCGGAATTTGCCGCCGAACACCTCAAGGCCCTGCTAGACAGCCCTTACCAGATCGTCGCCGTGTACACCCAGCCTGATCGCCCGGCCGGTCGTGGACAAAAGCTGATGCCCAGCCCGGTCAAGCAACTGGCACTGCAGCATGACATCCCGGTCATGCAGCCGCCCACGCTGCGCGCCCCTGACGCGCAGGCCGAACTGGCTGCGCTCAAGCCTGATTTGATGGTGGTGGTCGCCTACGGCTTGATCCTGCCGCAAGTGGTGCTGGATATTCCGCGTCTGGGCTGCATCAACAGCCATGCCTCACTGCTGCCACGCTGGCGCGGAGCTGCGCCGATTCAGCGCGCGGTGCAGGCCGGCGACGCCGAAAGCGGCGTGACCGTGATGCAAATGGAAGCTGGTCTGGACACCGGGCCGATGCTGCTCAAGGCTGTCACCCCGATCACCGCACAGGACACCGGTGGCACGCTGCATGACCGTCTTGCCGAACTCGGCCCACCAGCGGTGTTGCAGGCCATTGCAGGGCTGGCGGATGGTTCGCTGGTCGGCGAGGTTCAGGACGACAGCCTGGCCAATTACGCTCATAAATTGAACAAGGATGAGGCGCGTCTCGACTGGACACGTCCGGCCGATGAGCTGGAACGTCTTATCCGCGCCTTCAACTCGTGGCCGATCTGCCACAGCACGTTGAACGAAGAAACCCTGAAAGTGCTGGCTGCCGATCTGGCCGAAGGGCAGGGCGTACCGGGAACTGTCCTCAGCGCAAGCAAGGACGGCCTGATCGTCGCCTGCGGCCAGAACGCCCTGCGCCTGACCCGTCTGCAACTGCCGGGCGGCAAGCCGCTGAATTTTGCTGATCTGTTCAACAGCCGTCGCGAGAAATTCGCCATCGGCACGGTGCTGGGTCAATGAACCCGCGTCTGGCCGCCGCCAAGGCACTGGCTGCCGTGCTCAGCGGCAAGGCATCGCTGAATAGTTCGCTGCCCACGCAACTGGACAAGGTCGAGGTGCGTGATCGCGGCCTGACTCAGGATCTGGCGTTCGGCACCGCACGCTGGCAGCCACGCCTGTCGGCACTGGCGGCCAAACTGTTGCAAAAACCCTTCAAGGCCGCCGACGCCGACGTCGAGGCGTTGCTGCTGGTAGGTCTTTACCAGCTGTTTTACAGCCGAATTCCTGCGCATGCAGCCATTGGTGAAACCGTTGGCTGCGCTGACAAGCTGAAAAAACCGTGGGCCAAAGGCTTGCTCAACGCTGTACTACGCAACGCGCAACGCGATGGCGAAGCGCTGTTGATTGAGCTGGAACACGACCCGGTGGTGCGCACCGCCCATCCGCGCTGGCTGCAAAAAGCCCTGAAAGCGGCGTGGCCGGAGCAATGGGAAGCGATCTGCGCAGCCAACAATGCGCATCCGCCGATGATTTTGCGGGTCAACCGTCGGCATAACAGCCGCGACCAGTACCTTGAGCTGCTGAACACTGCCGGGCTGCAAGCCAGCGCGTGCACCTTCAGTCAGGACGGCATCGTACTTGCCGAGCCCTGCGACGTGCGCTCGCTGCCGGGCTTTGCCGAAGGCTGGATCAGCGTTCAGGACGAAGCCGCGCAATTGGCCGCCGACCTGCTGGAGCTCGCACCCGGGCAACGCGTACTCGACGCGTGCTGCGCGCCAGGTGGCAAGACCTGCCATTTGCTGGAAGTGCAGCCGCAATTGAGCGGCGTAGTCGCGGTGGACCTCGAAGCCAAGCGCCTGGTGCGCGTGCGTGAAAACCTTGATCGTCTGGGGCTGGACGCCGAGCTGATCGCTGCCGACGCCCGCGAAACGGCGCAGTGGTGGGACGGTAAGCCGTTCCAGCGCATCCTGCTCGACGCGCCGTGCTCGGCGACGGGTGTAATCCGTCGCCACCCGGACATCAAGCTGACCCGCCAACTGGATGACATCGCCGCGCTCGCTAGCCTGCAGGGCGAACTGCTCGACGCGTTGTGGCCTACGCTGCAGGTAGGCGGCATGCTGGTGTACGCGACCTGCTCGACACTGCCGACCGAAAACACCGACGTCATCGAGGCGTTTCTGGCCCGTACCTCCGGGGCCAGAGAACTGGATATCGCCGGGCAGGCCGGACAGCCACCCGCAGGTATCAAGCAAGCCCATGGTCGCCAGCTGCTGGCCCAGCAAGGCGGCCACGACGGTTTCTACTACGCCAAACTGATCAAGATCGCGGATCAAGGTCGAGGCGGCGCGGGAGTACGCAGGTGAAAATCATCATTCTGGGTGCAGGTCAGGTAGGCGGTACGCTGGCCGAGCATCTGGCGGGCGAAGCCAACGACATTACCGTGGTCGACACCGATGGCGACCGGTTACGCGATCTGGGCGACCGCCTGGATATCCGTACCGTGCAGGGTAAGGGCTCCTATCCCGCAGTCCTGCGCCAGGCGGGCGCGGACGACGCCGACATGCTGGTCGCGGTGACCAGCAGCGACGAAGCCAATATGATCGCCTGCCAGGTGGCCCACACGCTGTTCCACACGCCGACCAAGATCGCGCGCATCCGCGAAGCGGCGTACCTGACACGCGCGGGCCTGTTCGATAAAAACGCGATTCCGGTCGACGTGTTGATCAGCCCGGAACAGGTGGTTACCAATTACATCAAGCGTCTGATCGAGTACCCCGGCGCGCTACAGGTCATCGATTTCGCCGAAGGCAAGGCGCAACTGGTCGCGGTCAAAGCCTATTACGGCGCTGCCTTGGTGGGTCAGCAGCTGCGCCAGTTACGTGCGCACATGCCCAATGTCGACACCCGTATCGCGGCGATCTATCGGCGCGACCGGGCGATCCTGCCCCACGGCGATACGGTCATCGAAGCCGACGACGAGGTGTTCTTCATCGCCGCCAAGGCCGATATTCGTGCGGTGATGGGTGAGCTGAGGCGTCTGGACGAGAACTACAAGCGCATCGTCATCGCAGGCGGTGGCAACATCGGCGAGCGTCTGGCTGAAGCCATTGAAAGCCGCTATCAGGTAAAGATCATCGAAGTGAACCCGGCGCGCTGCCGCTATCTGTCGGAGCACCTGGACAGTACGGTGGTGCTACAGGGCAGCTCATCGGATCGTGATTTGCTGATGGAAGAAAACATCGACAATACCGACCTGTTCCTGGCGCTGACCAACGACGATGAAGCCAACATCATGTCGTCGCTGCTGGCCAAACGGCTGGGCGCACGCAAGGTAATGACCCTGATCAATAACCCGGCCTACGTCGATCTGGTCCAGGGCGGCGAGATTGATGTGGCGGTCAGCCCGCAACTGGCAACCATCGGCACGCTGCTGGCTCATGTGCGACGGGGCGATATCGTCAGCGTGCACTCGTTACGGCGCGGTGCAGCCGAAGCCATCGAGATCGTCGCGCACGGCGACCCGAAATCCAGCAAGGTGGTGGGCCGCGCCATCAAGGACATCAACCTGCCGACCGGTACGGCAATCGGTGCGATCATCCGCGACGAACAAGTGCTCATCGCCCACGACATCACCGTTATCGAATCCGGTGACCATGTGATCATGTTCCTTGTGGATAAAAAGTGCATCCGTGAAGTGGAGCGGCTGTTTCAGGTGGGGTTGAGCTTTTTCTGAACAGGCCCTGAACAGCCTGCTCCCTGACTGAACCTCTTGCCGACCTGTCTGGTCCGCAACGCTCGTCGACTCGGACGAATTCTCTCTAAGCGCGCGTATCACACATACGCGCGCTATGCCTTTGACGGGCGTTACCAGAGAGAACATAAGCAATGCCTGAATCCAAAGTCCCCCTTCAAGGCTCACAAACCGACGGCACACCTGCGGGCGGCTGGCCTGCGCTCAGTGCGGTCAACAAGCACCTGTTGCACCAGCATGTGCTGATCAAGGGCAACCGCACGCTGCTGTCCATGAACAAGCCTGGCGGCTTCGATTGCCCCAGTTGCTCCTGGCCGGACCCGAAGAAGCCGCATACCTTTGAATACTGCGAGAACGGTGCCAAGGCACTGGCCTGGGAATCGACCAAAAAACGCGTGACGCCTGAGTTCTTCGCCCGGCATACGGTCAGCGAACTGGCGACCTGGAGCGATCACGAGCTGGAAGCAGAAGGCCGTATCACCGAGCCGATGCGCTACGACGCAGCCACTGACAAATACCTGCCCGTCACCTGGGACGAAGCGTTCGCCGAGATCGGCGAAGAGCTGCGCGGCTTGAGCGATCCGTGGAAGCTGGAGCTGTACACCTCCGGGCGCACGTCGAACGAAGCCGCCTTTCTGTATCAGCTGTTCGGTCGGCTGTACGGCATGGCCAACTTCCCTGACTGCTCGAACATGTGCCATGAAACCACCACTGCGGCGCTGCCCGAGTCGATCGGGGTCGGCAAGGGCACCACGACGCTGGAAGATTTCGAGAACGCCGACGCGATTTTCATCATTGGTCAGAACCCCGGAAGCAACAGCCCGCGCATGATGTCCGAGCTGCATGCGGCCGCAAAACGGGGTGCCAGCATCATCTCGTTCAACCCGCTGCGGGAAAGGGCGCTGGTACGCTTTGCGGCGCCGCAGGACCCGCGCGACATGCTCAGTCTGCATGGGGTGGAAATCAGCTCGCAGTACCATCAGGTCAGGATCGGTGGCGAGATGATCGCCCTGCAAGGCGTTTGCAAGGCCGTGATCGAAGCCGATGACGTGGCGCAGCGTGAAAACCTGCCGCGCGTCCTTGATGTGGCGTTCATTGAAGAACACACCCATGGCTTTGAGCAGTACGCCGACTATTGCCGTGGGACATCATCGAGCGCCATTCGGGTCTGACGCGTCAGGCCATCGAAGAGGTGGCTGCGGTTTATAAGCGCTCGAAGGGGGTCATCTGCTGCTGGGGCATGGGCATCACTCAGCACAAGCGTGGCGGCGATGCGATGCAGCAGATCATCAACCTGCTGCTATTGCGCGGCAACATCGGCAAGCTCGGTGCGGGGGCGTGTCCGGTGCGTGGGCATTCCAACGTACAGGGCGACAGGACGATGGGCATCTATGAAAAGGCCGGCGAACCGTTTCTGGCCAGCATGAGCAAGGTGTTCGGTTTCGAGGCGTCCAGAAAAAAAGGCCATGCCGTGGCCCAGACCTGCGAAGCCCTGTTGCGTGGCGAGGTGGAAGCCCTTATTTCCATGGGCGGTAATTTATTCCGCGCCATTCCGGACACCGATGTGATCTGCCCGACCGTCAGCCGTTTGAAAATGACGGTGCTGGTCAACACCAAACTCAACCGCAGCGCGACGGTGCATGGACAGAAGGCCTTTCTGCTGCCATGCGTGGCGCGTTCGGAACGCGACCTGCAGAACGGCGTGGCGCAGACCATTACGGTGGAGGACGCGATGTCGATGGCGCACGGCTCGACCGGCATGCTCGAGCCTGCGTCGAAGCATCTGATTTCCGAAGTCGCCATCATCGCCGGTATCGCCAAAGCGACGCTTGCGCCCAATCCCAAGGTGGATTGGGACAGGTATGTGGGCGACTACGCCAGGATTCGCGACAAGATCGAAGAAGTGTTGCCCGAGCAGTTTTATGACTTAAATCAGCGCATCCTAGAACCCGGAGGTTTTCGATTGCCCAATGCCGCCAGTGAGCGCAAGTGGGACACCGAGTCGGGCAAGGCCAACTTCCTCTTTCCCGAAGGCGTCTACGACGAAGACGACACGCCGCCGGGCGCGGAGCATTTGCAGTTGATGACGATCCGCAGCCATGACCAGTTCAATACCACGGTGTATTCCAACGATGACCGTTATCGAGATATCTACGGCGACCGCATGGTGGTGATGCTCAACCCACAGGACATCGAACGCCTGGGGCTAAAGGCCGGGGACTACATCGAGTTTCAGACGGCGCTCGACCCGACCACGACGCGGCGTGCAGCGGGTTTCAAAGTCATCCCCTACGACGTGCCGCAAGGCTGCTGCGCAGCCTACTACCCGGAAACCAACGGGCTGCTGCCACTGGCCAACCGGGATAAACACGGCAACACCCCTGCGGCCAAATCCATCCCGGTGAACCTGGTGCGGATGAGTCCAGAGGGCACTCAGGTGGCGCTGGAGCGGCGCGGGTTGATTGCGGCGGCCAGTTGAGGGAAACACTATCGTGCGGCGCTCCGCGTCGCATGCAGTTCTGGACGCTCTGCGTCCGATCTTTCCTAGTACCAGCGCGCTTCGCCTGGCGGGCGTTTCTTGAAGCGTTTCATGGTCCACATGTACTGGCTCGGGTAGGCTCGCACGTATTTCTCGACCACTTTGCTCATCGCCGCTGCCGAGGTTTCGGTGTCGGTGCTGTACATGGCTTCGGGAGCGGCTTCCAACACTACTTTGTAGCCGGAACCATCCGGCAGGCGCATGGCGTGCAGGAACACACCCACTGCCTTGCCGCCCGCCAGCATGTTCGGCACAAACTTGCTGGTCAGGGCCTGGGTGCCGCAAAAGGGTACGAAGATACCCGCAGACTCAGCCGGCTCCGGGTCGGCCGGAATACCTACAGAACCGCCTTTGCGCACTTCCTTGATGACGCTGAGAATGCCTTCCTTGGTCGACGCCGCCACCCGGTTGCCCAACTGCACACGCTGCTTGCGCAAAAGGTCGTCGACCGCCTTCAGCTTCGGTGGACGATAGAAAATGATCGGCTTGCACTGGCTGCAATAGAAGTGATTAAGCACTTCCCAGTTGCCCAGGTGGCTGGTGATGCAAACCACGCCCTTGCCGGACGCCAGCGCGTCCTTGAGCACATCAAGCCCTTCGACTTCACGCACCAGGTTAATCGATTTCTGCGCAGGCCAGATCCACGCACAAGCGCTTTCGGTCAAGGTCTTGCCGATGTCCATGAGGCTGCGGCCAACGAGCTTTTCCAGCTCGGGCTCGCTCAACTCGGGGAAGCACTTGGACAGGTTGATCCGTGCCACTTCGCGCGAGCGGTTGGGCAGCTTCCACATCAGCCAGCCAATCGCAGTGCCTGCCCATTGCACCGCGCGCCACGGCAACAGCGCAAACAATCGCAACGCCCCGACCATTACGGCGCCTTTGAACTTATCCACAGATGACTCCCAGATTCTCGAGGCGGGGAATGTAACCGTCAGCGGCTCAGGATCGCATACCGATCACAATCTACAGTGTGATCCATGACCATACCGCTGGCCTGCATATACGCATAACAGATGGTCGGGCCGACAAACGTGAAGCCGGCCTTTTTCAGCGCCTTGCTCATCGCTTCGGCCTCGGAGGTAATCGCCGGCACCTCACTGCGATCCTTGAAATGGTTGATCTTCGGCTCGCCACCGACAAACGACCAGAGCAGACCGACCGGGTCTTGCAGCGCCAGCCAGGCCCGCGCATTGGTGCGCACGGCCTTGAGCTTGAGGCGATTGCGGATAATGCTCGGATCGAGCATCAGCGCCTCTATTTCGGCATCGCTCAACTGCGCCAGGCGCTCGACTTCAAAGCCGTGCAGCACTTCGCGATAACGCGCCCGCCGCTTGAGAATCGTGATCCACGACAGCCCGGCCTGGAACCCTTCGAGCAAAAGCAACTCGAAGAGCTTCTGCGCATCGCGCAGCGGCACTCCCCACTCCTGATCGTGATAAGCGATGTACAGGGGGTCTTCGTTGCTCCAAAAGCAGCGTGTCATAGGGCTCCCAAGGAGTGGACGTGCGGCCGAATCGGGTATACTCCCGCTCTTTGAATCGCAGCCCAGCACAGGTGAAATTTGTGAGCCAGCCTACGCCAGCCGTGCGTACCTTCCAAGACTTGATCCTCGCCCTCCAGCAATACTGGGCAGAACAAGGTTGCGTGGTACTTCAGCCCTACGATATGGAAGTAGGCGCCGGCACGTTCCACACTGCCACGTTTCTGCGCGCCGTAGGCCCGGAAACCTGGAACGCCGCTTACGTACAGCCAAGCCGTCGCCCGACTGACGGCCGCTACGGCGAAAACCCGAACCGCCTGCAGCATTACTATCAGTTCCAGGTGATTCTCAAGCCCAACCCGGACAACTTCCAGGAACTGTACCTGGGTTCGCTCAAGCACATCGGCCTCGATCCGCTGGTGCACGACGTGCGTTTCGTCGAAGACAACTGGGAATCGCCGACGCTGGGCGCCTGGGGTCTGGGCTGGGAGATCTGGCTCAACGGTATGGAAGTCTCGCAGTTCACCTACTTCCAGCAGGTCGGCGGCCTTGAGTGCTACCCGGTTACCGGCGAAATCACTTACGGCCTTGAGCGTCTGGCCATGTACCAGCAGGGCGTGGACTCGGTCTACGATCTGGTCTGGGCTGACGGCCCGTTCGGCAAAGTGACTTACGGCGACGTGTTCCATCAAAACGAGGTGGAACAGTCGACCTACAACTTCGAACACGCCAACGTCGACAAACTGTTCGAACTGTTCGATTTCTATGAGAGCGAAGCCGCACGTCTGATCGAGCTGGAGCTGCCGTTGCCGGGCTATGAAATGGTCCTCAAGGCCTCGCACACCTTCAACCTGCTGGATGCACGCCGCGCGATTTCCGTGACCGCGCGTCAGCAATACATGCTGCGCGTGCGCACGCTGGCCCGCTCGGTGGCTCAGGCCTACCTGCAGGCCCGCGCCCGTCTCGGTTTCCCGATGGCGCCGCCCGATCTACGCGATGAAGTGTTGGCCAAGCTGGAGGCAGCGCAATGAGTGCTCAAGATTTTCTGGTTGAACTGGGCACTGAAGAACTGCCACCCAAGACCCTCGTTTCCCTGGCAGATGCATTTCTGGCCGGTATTGAAAAAGGCCTGTCGGGCGCAGGTCTGACCTACAGCGCCAAACAGGTCTACGCTGCACCGCGTCGCCTGGCCGTGCTGATCACCGCGCTGGCCACACAACAGCCGGATCGCAGCGTCAACCTCGACGGCCCACCGCGTCAGGCAGCCTTCGATGCGGACGGCAACCCGACGCAGGCAGCACTGGGCTTCGCCAAGAAGTGCGGCGTCGACCTGAGCGAAATCGATCAGAGCGGCCCGAAACTGCGCTACAGCCAGACCATCCTCGGCAAGCCGACTACGTCGCTGCTGCCGACTATCGTCGAAGACTCGCTGAACGACCTGCCGATTGCCAAGCGCATGCGCTGGGGTGCCCGCAAGGAAGAGTTCGTGCGTCCGACCCAGTGGCTGGTGATGCTGTTCGGTGATCAGGTGGTTGACTGCACGATCCTCGCCCAGAGCGCGGGTCGTCATTCTCGCGGTCATCGCTTCCATCACCCGCAAGACGTACGTATTTCTTCGCCTGCCGGGTACCTCAGCGACCTGCGCGCCGCGCACGTACTGGCCGACTTCAATGAACGTCGCCAGATCATCAGCAAGCGCGTCGACGAGCTGGCCACCCAACAGGAAGGCACCGCCATCGTGCCGCCAAGTCTGCTGGACGAAGTGGCCGGGCTGGTCGAGTGGCCGGTTCCGCTGGTGTGCTCCTTTGAAGAACGCTTCCTGGAAGTGCCTCAGGAAGCGCTGATCACCACCATGCAGGACAACCAGAAATATTTCTGCCTGCTGGATGCCGAAGGCAAGTTGCTGCCGCGCTTTATCACCGTGGCCAATATCGAGAGCAAGGACCCGGCGCAGATCATCGCCGGTAACGAGAAGGTGGTTCGTCCACGCCTGACCGACGCCGAGTTCTTCTTCAAGCAGGACAAGAAGCAGAAGCTGGAAACCTTCAACGATCGTCTGAAAAACGTCGTGTTCCAGGCGCAATTGGGTAGCGTGTTCGACAAGGCCGAGCGTGTCTCGAAACTGGCTGCCTACATCGCCCCACGCATCGGCGGCGACGCCCAGCGTGCTGCACGGGCTGGTCTGCTGTCCAAGTGCGACCTGTCGAGCGAAATGGTCGGCGAGTTCCCGGAAATGCAGGGTATCGCCGGTTACTACTACGCCAAGGCCGACGGCGAGCCTGAAGATGTCGCGCTGGCGCTCAACGAGCAGTACATGCCACGTGGCGCGGGCGCCGAACTGCCGACAACGCTGACTGGCGCTGCGGTGGCCATCGCCGACAAACTCGACACGCTGGTCGGTATCTTCGGTATCGGCATGCTGCCCACCGGCAGCAAAGACCCCTATGCGCTGCGTCGTGCTGCGTTGGGTATCCTGCGTATTCTGATCGAGAAGAAGCTCGACCTGAACCTGGTCGAAACGGTGAAATTCGCAGTCACGCAGTTTGGCGCGAAGATCAAGCCTGCCGGTCTGGCGGAGCAGGTACTCGACTTCATCTTCGACCGTCTGCGTGCGCGTTATGAAGACGAAGGCGTCGATGTGGCTGTGTACCTCTCGGTACGTGCGCTGCAACCTGCTTCGGCGCTGGATTTCGATCAGCGTGTTCAGGCGGTCCAGGCTTTCCGCAAACTGCCACAGGCCGCTGCACTGGCCGCGGTGAACAAGCGCGTATCGAACCTGTTGAGCAAGGCCGAGGGCAGCATTGCCCAGACCGTCGAGCCCAAGTATTTCGACAACGCCAACGAGTTTTCGCTGTACTCGGCTATTCAGCAGGCTGACCACGCGGTCCAGCCGATGGCTGCCGAGCGTCAATACAGCGAATCGCTGGCGCGTCTGGCGATGCTGCGTGAGCCGGTCGATGCATTCTTCGAAGCGGTAATGGTCAACGCGGAAGACGCCAATGTGCGCGCCAACCGCTATGCCTTGTTGTCGCGTTTGCGCGGCCTGTTCCTTGGCGTTGCCGATATCTCGCTGCTGGGCTGAGAAGGGGTCGATGGTGAAACTGCTGATACTTGATCGAGACGGAGTCATCAACCATGACTCCGATGCTTACATAAAGTCCGTGAAGGAGTGGGTGCCCATTCCCGGCTCGATCGAGGCTATCGCAGATCTGAGCAAGGCCGGCTGGACGGTGGCGGTCGCCACCAACCAGTCGGGCATTGCCCGAGGTTATTATGATCTGGCCACGCTGGATGCCATGCATGCGCGCTTGCGCAAGCTGGTGGCAGAGCAGGGTGGCGAGGTCGGTTTGATCGTCTATTGCCCGCATGGGCCAGACGATGGCTGTAGCTGCCGCAAGCCTAAACCCGGCATGCTGAAGGCCATCGCCCTTCATTACGCAGCAGACCCCAAAGGTCTCTGGTTTGTGGGCGACAGTAAAGGTGACCTGCAGGCCGCATTGGCCGTCGATTCTCAGCCTGTGCTGGTGATGACCGGCAAGGGTCGTAAAACGATGGACGACGGAGTGCCAGCAGGCACGTTGATTTTTGACGATCTGGCGGCGGTTGCCGCAGAGCTTATCCACAACAGCGCCTCACTGAACAATTAGCTCGTCAGGTTCAGGACGCTCAAGGAGCGGGCACCTGCCCGTACGGTAAACGTAACTATGTCGATCATGCAGGCAATCAGGACCTTCTTCTTTTACCTGTTGCTGGGCACCAGCTCTTTGCTGTGGTGCACATTGTGCTTTTTCATTGCGCCTTTTCTGCCATTCAAAGCTCGCTATCGCTTCATCAACGTCTATTGGTGCCGCTGCGCCATCTGGCTGACCAAGGTGTTCCTGAACATCCAGGTTGAAGTGACTGGCGCAGAAAACGTACCGAAAACGCCCTGCGTGATCATCTCCAACCATCAGAGCACCTGGGAGACTTTCTTCCTGTCGGCGTACTTCGAGCCGATGAGCCAGCTCCTCAAGCGTGAACTGCTGTATGTGCCGTTCTTCGGCTGGGCCATGGCGATGCTGCGCCCCATTGCCATTGACCGTGATAACCCTAAAGCCGCACTGCGGGAAATCGCCAAGAAAGGCGACGAACTCCTAAAGGATGGCGTCTGGGTGCTGATCTTCCCGGAGGGTACACGCGTACCTTATGGCCAAGTCGGAAAATTCTCTCGCGGCGGTACTGCGTTGGCGGTAAACGCTGATCTGCCAGTCCTGCCTATCTCGCATAACGCTGGCAAATACTGGCCTCGGGATGGCTGGGCGAAAAAGCCAGGCACTATTCAGGTGGTGATTGGCGAACCGATGTACGCAGAAGGTACAGGCCCGCGCGCCATTGCTGCGTTGAATGACCGTGTGCAAGCCTGGAACGAGGACGCACAGCGCGCGATGGGCTCGCCTGTTGCACCGGCAGCAAGCCCTGAAAAAGTCCCAGCGTGATTTTGTGGATAACCTGTGTACGGTTTTTCTGAAATCCGTCAGAAACCTTGGCTAACTCTTTAATTCGTATACATATTTTTTTCAGGCTATAAAAACCGGAAAAACGTGCATAAGTTTTGGTGATATATCAAAAACCGACCTGCAAAAGGTCGGTTTTATATTGCGTGGGCTAACGCCCGAGGCGAAGCCGATTTCAGTCAGGCCAACGTACCGCTCCAATATTTCTGAAAGGGCAGAAGGGGTATGTCCCGTTCACTCTGGCTGCAACTTTCCCTCAAAAGATGAGTTTCTGATAAAGAAAGCAGATCTGCTTTCAGGGATGTAGACCGTAACGTGTGTAGGGTAGTGGGCACCTGATTCCGGACACAGCGTTAGTTTCTTCTCGGACTAAGCGGTTGCCTGGTCCGTTATTGAAAAGGGTGGCCGGATCCATTAATGCGTCGAATAGTCACTAATGTCCCAAAGCTGTGGTGTTCCACGTGGAACACCGGTCGCAAGTTTTCTCAGCTTCAACACGCACACAGTTGTTGACGGTGACCACGCCGATGTAAGCACGGCAGTCGCTGTGGAACGTCGCTCCTCGTTTTCACTCAGAAATCTGCCACCTTACCCCATGCTGAACCGTGGAAACGGTCTGGGTGATAAGGTTTAGGATCAACGATAGGGGCGACACCACTGACAATGTCAGCGATCAGATGACCTGCTCCTGGTCCAATACCGAAACCATGGCCACTGAACCCGGCAGCCAGCACCAGCCCGGGCAGGCTGGCGATTTCACCGATCCCGGGCACACCATCAGGTGTGCTGTCGACATAACCAGCCCAGGCTGCGTTGACCGATGATTGCTTGAGAGCGGGGACCATCGCCACCGCGCGCTTGTAGGTCAACTCCACCGCAGAGGTATCTACCTTGGGATCGAGTATGCGCATCTTCTCCATAGGTGTCGGTTGGTCGAGACGCCACTTGCCACGGCCCTCGTGACCTGAGCGCAAGCCTTCCAGACCTCCCGGCGCCAGATTGCGCCAACGGCGCCCAAACATGGGCAGGAACTGCGCAGCAAACCCGAACAACTGTGGGGTAGGATCAACCCTTCCACGGCCACTGATTGCCAGAGTGTAGCTACCGTCATGACGGCGAGTCATGGAAACATTTGAAGTATGCAATGCTGGCACCAACTCACCGGTCGACGGGGACACTGACATTACCGTCTGGCGAATAGTAGCCTGCGGAAAACTAATACCGTACTGGCGACAGAATGAGGAAGCCCACGCGCCTCCGGCAAGTACCGCGAGCCGGGTACGAATGGTGCCGTGCTCGGTGACCACGGCAGACAATCGCCCACCTTCGGTTTCCAGCTGTCACCGCCACTGTAAAAATGACCCCCTAACGCCAACCTAGAATTG